>CAZYPA010000079.1:0-9922 GCA_964649175.1 uncultured Leptospirales bacterium
TTCCCGCAGCTTCCGCAGAAAAGAGGATAATGAAAATGCTGATAAATATTTTGCAGATGCATACAATCAGGGTATAAAAAAAAGCGCCCCTTTAATGAACAAAGCTCAAGAGCTCCCGCAATCTAAATACAAAGAAAAGGAAGAGCTTTTAAATAAAGCTATAGAAATTAATCCCGCCCATGTCGAAGCATATATGGCTATTGTGGAAATTAAAAGACAGAATAATGATTATCCGGGAGCAATAAAATTTCTGGAAAAGCTTAAAACAATTAAACCTGACCATACCCGGGCATACCTTTATCTTGGGAATATATATTTTACCAAAAAACTCCCCGGAAACACAAGAGAGTATTTTTTAAACCTTGCACTGTTAAACTACACAAAGGCAAAGGATCTTGACCCTGAAAACAGCGAAACATATTTTCACCTTGCTTCCCTGTACAGACACATGGGAGAAAAAGAAAAAGCTGCTGAAATGGAAAAAGAAGGCTTAGACCTTAAAAAGTAAAAATTACTCCAATACTTTAAGTTTTCCTTCAAAAAGCGAATATTGACTTTTTTTTGTTATCCGCAAATTTTCCACAAGCTCTTCTTTCATCCCGGAAAGCGCGTAAAAAAATTCATCGGCACGAAATGATGACTCATGGCCTGTGTAAAGAATTATTGATATTTCATTATCTTCTGTCCTGGCCCAGCTGTGCGCCGCCTCTTCAAATGGAAAATTTTTTACTCCATTTTTTCCATTCTTTTCAAGACTGTTTTTACAATCAAGGAGATTGGCCATGGTAGCAGCAAGCCCCTCTGTGCTAAACAGGGCATTATACTCAACTGCATTAACAAGAGCCATGATCGACTTTCCATGCTCAACCTCACGCATATTATGCAGCCTTATAAAAGGCGGAAGAGCGGAATTAATTTTTTCAGAAAACAGCCGCATTTCCTCCAGACTTATATTCCTGAAAAGATTAACTTCAACTATTTCACTTAAACTTTCAAATCCAAGGGGTAAAGGAAAGCCTGTTGTTATCTTTTCCCTTTTATTAAATCCTCTGGAAAATGAAACAGGAAGCTCTGCTATACGAAAGGCTCTTTTAAGTATTTCAATAAAATCAAGGTGCGGAACCAGTCTGCCATCACCTGTCTTTGAAAAAAACATTCTCAAATTTTGCAACACCTCAAGCCTTCTTTCAAACTTTGCCATTGACTCATAATATTTTTCCATATCAGGAGTTTCATTATACCGATTTACAGGCTGATGGTAGTTTTTCACATCAAGGCGCTTATCCTTCATTGCTTCAACTGCGCGCTCGCTTCCGGTTTCAATGACCTGCCAGGGATATTTCAATGATTCGTCCCTCTTTTCTGTAAGTATTTCCCACTCTGGAAAAAACTCATCAAGATTTTTCTTCCATATATCAAAAGAAAAATATTCATTCCATGAATCAAACTTTGCGCCATCAAGATAGGACTGATATATTACCTTGCCAAAACGGCTATCCCCCCTTGCTATAAGCCCTTCAAGAAAGGAAGATTTCACATCATGATTTTTTATCTTCACAGAACGGGGAAGGGATGTTTTTATACGCTTTATTACATCGTAAAAATAATCCATGCTCATCATCTTATCCCACTGAAAAGGGGTGTGGGTTTTAGGCACAAAGGGGGAAACTGTAACATTGATCTCCTTCCTGCCCTTTCCTGAAACAGCAAGCACCTGTTTTATTAGTGCTGCAATCTCACCAGCCTCATCCACATTTTCACATCCAGGCAAGCCTATCATAAAATAAAATTTTATTGTTCTCCAGCCTTTGTTAAATACAAAATTCACAATATCAAGCAGATCCTCTGTACGCACCTTTTTATTGGATATGCTTCTAAGCTCCTCTGATGCAGATTCTACAGCAAAGGTGAGAGAGGTTTTTCGTATTTTTGAAATAAGCTCAATTATAGGAAGGGTATTTCGATCTACCTTTAAAGAAGGGAGTGAAACAGATGCTCCCCGCTCAGTAAGGGATGGTATAATTTTATTCAAAAGCCCGACTAAATGCTTATAATCGCTCACTGAAAGAGCTGTTAATGTAACCTCATTGTAGCCGGTGCTATCAAGCTGCCTTAAGACCTCTGCTGCAATATCTTTATCTGTGCAGGGCCTATATGGAAGGTTATAATATCCTGCATGACAAAACTTGCACAGGTTAAAGCAACCCCGTGCCACCTCAACAACAGCCCTTTCATTTGAAATCCTTATATTTGGCACAACAGGTTTTGTAGTGGTGTAATAGGGTCTGCTCTGTTTTCTCATTTTAACAACTGCTTTATCATCCAGGCTCACACCTGTTCCATTATATGTAAACCTGTAATTACCCGGTAAAAGCGCTCCTTCAACAGCGCCCATTAGCTTTAATATTTCATTTCTGTTTTTTATGCCTTCCCTTTTACATGTAAGCAGAATTTTCAAAATTTCAGGGAAAGACTCCTCTCCATCTCCAACAACAAAGAGGTCAAAAAAATCAGCATAGGGAAAGGGGTTAGATACAGCCTCTCCCCCTGCAACAATTATCGGGTCATCATCTGCCCGCTCATCCCTTAAAAGAGGAACTCCACCAAGATCGAGTATTTGCAGAACATTTGTTGCCAAAAGCTCATGGGACAGATTAAACCCTATTAAATCAAGCTCACTTAATGGAGTAAAGGTTTCAAGCGTGTACAGAGGTATTTTTCTTTCTCTAAGCTCTTTTTCAAAGTCAGGTGCCACTGCAAAAACCCTTTCGCATGCAACTGAATCTATTGCATTTGCCACATCATAAAGTATTCCTATTCCATTATTGGACATTGCTACTTCATACATGTCTGGATAGGATATTGCACAACGCACTTCAGCTTCATCCTTAACAATTATATTAAGCTCGTTTCCAATATAACTCCCGGGCTTTTGTACGATATGAACAAACCTGTTTATTGAATCCTTTATTTTCCTCTTATTCATTTTCTCTTATCGTTTCAGTTATTTTTATAAAATCAGCAAGGCTGAGGTTTTCCCCTCTCAGGCTTCCATTGATTGAAGATTTTTCAAAAACCTCTATCAAGAACTCTCTGGTAAAACTTAAATGTGGCGAATCAGTCAAAGACCTGATCAAAGTTTTTCTACGTCCCCAGAATACCGACTTCACAATAAGATGAAAAAGCAGCTCATCCTCATGGTTAAGAGCTCTCCCCTTTTTTCTTAAAGCAATAAAAGAAGATTTCACATCAGGCCTGGGATAAAAAGATTCTGCAGGCACATAAAAAAGATGTTCAATATTGTAATAGTAGGAAAGGGCAACTGTCATTGCTCCATAAACCTTTGAGCCGGGCTTTGCCACAAGCCTTTCTCCCATCTCCTTTTGCATCATTACATAAACATTATCAGCTTTGTATTTTTCCGCAATGGTAAATAAAATTTCAGAAGCGCAATAGTATGGAAGATTGGATACAATCACAGAGAATTTGTCTTCATGATCCAGTTTCAAAAAATCAGAATGAATTATCTCTACATTGCTTTTACCATTAAACAGATCGAGCAAATACCTGTAAAAACCGGAATCAATTTCAACAGCCCTGTATGATTTCCCCCGTTCTGCAAGTCCCCTTGAAATTGCTCCCAGACCAGGACCTATTTCAAGAATATCCTCTCCATCCGGCAAACAAACATCTACGATCCTGTTGATAATCTGAGTGTTTATTAAAAAATTCTGACCCAATTTTTTATTAGGTGCAAGATTATATTTTTCCGATATCTCAAGTATGAGGGCCTTATTCATACCCTGGTTTCCCCCTCTATATGACTGAAAAGTCAATTTAAAACAAATGGATTATGTATCAACCAGTATATAATTCCCTGTTAAAAAAAAGAAAACCCTACTCTCTGTTTTAATCAATTATTTTAGTTGAAAAAATTACTACCATACATAAACTTAGTTAGCCTTAAAATAAGATCATAAAAATAATCAAAGCCATATTCAACAAGGTGAAATAAAAAATGAAAAACAATTTCGAAAACAACTCCAGTATAAAAGAAAAAATTTATGAAAAAAAGGACTTTTCAATTAAAGCAAAAATCAGCCTGGGTATATGCCTCACCTTTCTTGTTGTTTCCATTATAAATATAGTTACTTCAATAAATGATATCACAACTGTAGGCAGGGAAGGGGTAAGACAGCATATAAAAGTAATAAGGGCTATGCAGCGTGCAGTTCTTGACCAGACAACCGAGCATTGGAACAGCGAGCTTTTTTCAAGGAGCGCAGTTCAGAATGAAATAAGAAAAGGAAATTTCAAGGCTATTCCCATTATAGCCTCTTTCCAATCAGTGGAGTCAACAGCTAAAGAGACTATTTTTCAATTTCACACTCCAGTTTTTGAACCACGAAACCAGGCTAATCTGGCCACTGAAGATGAGCTGGAAATCATTACCAGGCTAAGGGATGAGAATCTTGACGAATTTTTTCATATAGATAGAAAAACAAAAATGCTTCAGTATTACAGCACTCTAAGATTTGAAGAGGGGTGCCTTCAGTGCCATGGGGATCCGGCAAATTCAATGAGATTATGGGGAAACAGCAAAGGCCTTGATCCAACAGGGGTAAAAATGGAAGGGAAAAAAGTTGGACACGTTGTTGGAGCAATTAAGCTTACCTACAGCCCAAATGCCCTGTCTCCACATTTGTTCAAAACAATAATAAAAAACACCATAATTGACTTACTGGTTCTTGTTATAGCCGTAATAATTATAATCTCAATAGTAAAAAGACAGCTAGGCCCTCTCGATGAAGTAGCGCTTACACTTGAGGAAATAAACAAGGGTGGAGGCGACCTTACTAAAAATATAAATATTAAAACCAGAGACGAAGTTGGTAACGTTGCCTCTCTCTTTAACCAGCTTATTGAGCAACTCCGTGGTATTATTCAGACTATTATGAACACATCAAGCCACGTATCTTCATCATCACTTGAAATGACAAACTCCAGTGGAAGCCTTGCTTCAGTTGCACAGGATCAGGCAGCTTCAATTGAAGAAACATCAGCAGCAATGGAGCAGATTAAAGCCACAATAGACTCCGTTTCTGAAACAGCCAAATCCCAGGCTGCTAAAGCCAAAGAGAGCAGTTCTTTAATGGAATTTCTTTCTGAATCAATAAATACAATCAACAAAAATGCACAAATAGCAAGCCAGATGGCAGATGATACACATGAATATGCAATGGATGGTGAACAGGTTCTGGGCCAGACAGTTTCAGGAATGAAGGAGATAAACGAAAGTTCAGGCAAGATAAAAGATATAGTCACTATAATAAATGATATTTCTGACCAGATAAATCTGCTTTCCCTTAATGCCAGTATTGAAGCTGCAAGAGCTGGCGAGCATGGCAAGGGCTTTGCTGTAGTTGCTGAAGAAATAGCAAAGCTGGCAGAACAAACAGCAGGGAGTACTGGTGAAATAAACAAACTTATCCAGGAATCTAATGCCAGGGTAAGTGATGGATCAGCACTTGTTTCAAAAACAGCTGAATCCTTAAGGCTCATAATCGACAATGTAAAAAAGACAGCTGCACTCATGGAGCAGATTGCAAAATCCTCAATTGAACTTAATGAAACAAGCATTAAAGCAGCTGATAACTCAAAAGAGGTTAACCGTATGTCTGATGAAATTTCAAACATGATGGAGGAACAGAGCATAAGCAGCAATGAAATAATAAAGGCTATAGACAGGATAAATAATGTTACTCAAAGTGTAGCAAGCGGCTCAGAAGAACTTGCAGCAAGCTCAGAAGAACTCTCATCACAGTCAGAACTTCTTGATGACCTGGTAAAACGCTTTAAAATAAATTAGGAATAGTGCTCATTCCGGATCTCTGAGAAAAGTAATATTATTTTCCATTCAGATTCAGTAGAGCAAACCCCCGGCGGAATGAAATTTTTTCTCTAAGAAATCCTTTTCCGCCGCCCCCTTAAAAGGGGCTGGTCAATTTTTTACACACCTAAAAGTTTGGAATTAAATCTTTTGCCGTTTTCAACATAAAATTTAGCAGATGCTTCAATCATTTTAATATCAGCTTCAGTAACCTGGCGCACAATCTTTCCAGGTGAGCCCATGACTACAGATCCGTCAGGAATAACCTTCCCCGCAGTAATTAGCGACTTTGCCCCGATAATACAATTTTTTCCTATAACCACGTTATCAAGAATTACTGAATTAATCCCTATGAGAGAATAATCCCCCACAGTACATCCATGAAGCATGGCCATATGCCCAACAGTAACCCCCTCTCCCAGAGAAAGTCCACCTCCTGCTTCAGTATGGACTACGCAGTTCTCCTGAATATTGCTCATGTCACCAATAACAATTTTCCCATTATCTCCACGAACAACAGCATTAAACCATACACTGACATTATCTCCTATTTCCACATCTCCAATTACATAGGCATTATTTGCTATGTAATAATCCTTGCTTTTAAGAAGCACCCGTTTATCTCCAAGATTATATATCATATTTCCTCCTTATTCATGTTTTAATTAAAAAAATCGATTCTTTTTGTAAAAAGATTGCCTCATAAAAAACAAAATTATATCCTGTTAATCTATAATCGGCATAGAGGGATAAATGGATAAACTGGAAATTTTACAGGAAGTTTTTCACCAGGCTGGAAACAAAAAATTTATCACCCTCTATGAAATTGAAGTTCTTACAGGATATTCAGGTGTTCATCTGCGCCCTGTGCTTGAAGACTTAAAAGAGGAAAGATTAATTCTGGAACACCCTGAAGGATTTCAAATATCTGAAAAAGGTATTCACTTCTGCAAATCAAAATGGATATAAGGAGGGTTTAAAATGCCCATAGAATGGCTTTCGCAGGATAAATGCAAAAAAATGATAGGTCACCACACCTATGGAAGAATGGCCACAACAGGGCCGGATAATATACCCTATATTACACCTGTTAACTATGTTTATATTGATGATTCTGTTTATATACACACAGGCTTTAAAGGGAGAAAAATTGACAATATCAATGCAAATCCGGCTGTCTGTTTTGAAATAAGCTCTCCTGGTAACCTTTATATAAGTGAAAAGGCATGCGGTTTCACTATGAGGTACTGGTCAATAATGATTGAAGGTAAAGCTTCATTTGTTGAAGATATTGTGCTTAAAAGAAAGGTTATTGATACCTTAATGGCAAAGTACTCCATGAACCTGGATTTTACAGACCCTACAGATGAAGACCTGCAAAAGGTAAATATTATAAAAATAAGCACTGATAAAATAAGCGGAAGGCTCTCTGTTGATCCAGTGGAATAAAAAAGTCATGAAGAGGTATTCAGCATAGAGTAAAGTCGCCCATCCTTTCTGAATACCTCAATTTTTTTATGGAACAGGGAACTAAAAATATCCCTATCCAGCATTTCCTCTAAAGTTCCCTGAAAAAAACATTCCCCTTGCTCTATTACAAAAATATTTTCAAAAAATGATGTAATTTCTTCAACATGATGGGTAACATAAATTACTGAAATAGTTTTTTTACCTGTAAGCTCTTCAATAGCTTCAAGGAGGTTTTCTCTGGCAATAATATCAAGGCCTGCAGAGGGTTCATCAAAAATCAGCATGTCCGGCTCATTGATCAGGGATCTCAACATAAGGAGTTTCTGCTTTTCTCCATCTGACAAATTCCCAATGCTATCATACTCCCTTCCTTTTAGACCTATTGTGCCTATAAGATGGGCAGCCCTTTCCTTCTCCTCATTTGTCGCTTCCCTGTACATGCCAATAGATGCGTACAACCCGCTTAATACAGCGTCAATAAGCCGTTCACTTCTGTTGAACATTTCCCAAAGAGAAGAACTTACATATCCTATCCTCTTGCGCAGCTCTCTGATATCATGGCCAGATTGGCCCAGACCAAACCTTATAACATCACCCTGAGAAGGAAAATTATACCCTGTAACAATTTCCAGAAGCTTGCTCTTCCCTGACCCATTGCGGCCAAATAAAATCCACTTTTCTCCAGCTTTAATATGCCAGTTTATATTATTGAGAATCTTCCCTGCTCCATAAATATCAAGGCTAACATTGTTAAGTTTTATCATTAAATTAACTTCCTTTTATCATTCATATCTTCAATAGAGGCCCCAAATCCCGGATAAGTGGACCCGAAATTTTCTTTGCTGAATAAACTGTTTAACTTATAGTCTGTTTATGACAATAAAAAAATAATTATATTATCAAAGTATTTTAGTATTCTTTAAAATATTTTACTTCAGTACAATCTCTTTTTACCGATAATAAAAAAAGGTCAAAGAGACATAACACAGGATAAAAGGAGGTAAATATGAAAATTATACCTTTTCCTGGCTCCGGTTTGACTAAAAGAGGAAATTCATCTGAAAATTACCGGATGGATGCCAACAGGCCGCTTTATCTGAAAAGAAAGGAAAGCCTAAGCGATAGATTGGATATTTCTACTGAAGCAAGAATGAAGTTTCAACAGGAAAAGATTGTTAAGCTCGGCAAAGCAAGACTTGCTAAGGAGGCACAAGAGCTTTTCACAAAACTTGACAGGGAACTTTTGTTTTACGGATCAGACCCTAGAAAATCAACAAGGAAAGACAGGATTGTTGAAGCCAAACTAAAGCTGGATAATAATTTTTACAACAATATGGAAAACAACATTCTTAAAATACTCGTTGAAAAATTTATTTTTTAAACCAGAGATCAGGACAACAAAGTCATCCCGGACAATTTTCGGGATGACTTAAATATAATTCCTCATAAAAATTTTTTAAAAAATATCTTGCATCAAATTTAAAAGACAAATAAAACCTCTATAAAATCCAAGGAGGAAACAATGAAAGTTACTGATGGTATATACTCTTATGTATGGCAAGGGACATTCGAAAACAATTGCAACAGCTTCTACTTTGGGGAACCTTTAAATATTTTATTTGATGCAGGACTCAAAAACTACCTGGATCTTCTTTTTAAAAACATGAAAGATGACGGCATTGACAAATCAGAAATAAAATATCTTGTGAATACACACTGCCATCCGGATCATTTTGAAGGCACACTCCACTTTGTAAATAAAGATGTTAAACTATGCATGAACAGCGAAGAGATTAAATTTTTTAACCAGGAAGGCCCCCGTTTTTTTCAAATGTTCAATATGCCTTTCCCGCAGGTTGATTTTGACATAGAGCTTGAAGAAGGCCCCTGGCTGGTTGGGGAAACTGAACTTCAAGTTTATCACACACCGGGCCATTCCCCTGGGTCTGTGAGCATATACTGGCCTGAAAAAAAAGCGCTTGTTTGCGGAGACCTGGTATTTGACAGCAGCTTTGGAAGGGTTGATTTTCCCGGAGGAAACGGGGAGCTGCTGAAGAAAAGCATAGAAAAAATTTCAAAGCTCGACATAGAAATTCTTCTCCCTGGCCACATGGGAATTATTACAGGGAAAGAGAATGTTCAAAGAAATTTTCAAATGATAAAACAGTACTTTTCATTTATTTAATCAGGGCACAAAACGCTTGGCCAGGGGGATGCGTCTCCCTGTGCCAAAAGCCTTTGTGGTCACCTTAATCCCTGGCGCTGCCTGAAATTTTTTATATTCATTATTATTCACAAGGCGCAGTACAAAATCAACAGTCTCCCTTTCATATCCCTTTGCTGCAATTTCATCAGCACTCATTCTCTCTTCAATGTAAAGTTCCAGTATTCCATCAAGAATAGTATATGGAGGAAGAAAATCCTCATCTTTCTGATCAGGCCGCAGTTCAGCAGATGGCACTTTTTCAATTATGGCACGGGGAATAATATCTTTGCCTGCCTTTTTATTTATATGCTCAGAAAGTTCATAAACAAGGGTTTTGGGCAGATCAGATATTACTG
>CAZYPA010000080.1:0-9693 GCA_964649175.1 uncultured Leptospirales bacterium
AATACTCAAATCAATAATAATATAGTTTATGCCTGATGTTGCTATTAAAAATCAATATCTTTTCCAGATATTGGAAATATTTACATAAACCCTCATTAACAGCAGATGCAGTAGAATCAATGGCAAACATGCAGATTACACAAAACTAAATAAAGGTGATGACATTATTAATGAACAAAAAACTCCTCAGGGTTCATGGCTTCCCCCCCCTTTCGTACCTCAAAATGAAGATGAGGTCCAGTGGAACGTCCGGTATTTCCTACTTTGCCAATCAAAGTCCCCTTGCTTACGCTTTGCCCATTTTTAACAAGTATCTCTGAAAGGTGACCATAATATGTTGCAAGATCCTTTTCATGCTTCACAACTATCAGATTCCCATAGCCATTGCTGTAAAATCCGGTTTTTTCAATAACCCCTTTTTCAGCAGCATAAACGGGTGTGCCAATTTTAGCAGCAATATCTATACCCTTGTGGAACGAACCTCTTTTTTTAGTTATAGGATCCACCCTATATCCAAACCTGCTGCTTATTCGTCCTGAAGCAGGAATAAGCATTCCCCAGTCTGTTATATTTTCATCTTTATCAGGCTGCAAAGGAACTTTATCTGAAATATAACCTCCAAAAACCCAACCCTCGCTTCCATCTCCTTTTTTTACAAGCAGCCATGAAGAGGTGATGGAATCAATTGTCTCCACCTTATCTGACTGATAAAGAATTTCCACCTCTTCCTTAAAATTAAGTTTTGCAATTAAAGCGCTGCTTTTATCATCCTCTGATCTCATGTTTAAGGATTTTGTATTTACATACCCATAAATAACAGGGGGTATTGCGCCTCTGTAATGCACGTGCTCTTCAGTTATTCCAGTGATCTCTTTTTCATCAAGAGGCAGGGAAAGATAAAGACCATTTTTACTTTCAATACTTTTATTCATCTCCCCCAAAAAGCCCCTAACTTCCCTTAAAACAGCTTCTTTATTCGACAGATCCTTGTTGCGCTGTTTTTCCACCCTTCCCCTGTGCATATCATAAAATCGATTTTGAGCCTGTGAGCCTAAAACCGACACAATTATTATAAAAACTGCGGCATATATTTTTTTCGTCATGTTTCTCTCCAAAAAAATTATTCCTTAATTATACTTCGGCATATAAGCACTTCATATTTATAAATACATCCTTTAATGTTTATAACTATTATATAAAATAATAAAAATGGGAAAATTATAATTATTATGATTTAAAAAAGAGTTGAAAATCCTGACACTGCTGTGTATATCTGAAAATAAAAATATATACTAAATAATTTACTATACAAGGATTCAAAAATATCCTTCTGCTTATTTTAAATCGAAGCACTTAATAAGAACAAAGAAAATCTTTAGGGATTTCATCAAATTATTAAGGCTTAAAAAAAATCCTCACAGGCGACAATTATGTTAAATAAACTAAAATCATTAATTTTCTGGGAAAGGGAAAAATTTCCTGACACATACCTAGGTGAGTTGAATTACCAGAGCAACCTGGTTGTATTTCCAGCTTCGCTTGTATGCATTTTTGCATGGATAAACTACATCCCCCTTGACAGGGCAATATACCCGGACAAAGAGATAATAATTTTATTACGTCTTGGATTATCTGTATTTTCATTTTTTATATTTACCTTTCAGTTTATTCCAGTACTAAAAAGAAACAGCATGATTCTTCTTGCAGCTCTTGGCTTTTATCTGGAAATAGGCACAGGGGTTCTCACTGGTTTCACAGGGGGTGACCCGGTATATATGGCTGGATACTTTTTTATTCTCATATTGATTATTGTAGCTCCTATTAATAGATACATCCTCTGGTCAATGACAACCATTTCAGCTGCTCTTTTTTTTCTTACAGCTAATATGCATGGACTGAGCATTACTTCTTACAGAGAAAAATATACGTTTACAGACATGACTTCAATTATTGTATTTACTTTTATTTTTGTTTATATACTGGACAGGCTTAGATACTCCAACTGGGAAAAATCCAGCACAATTAAACAAAGCGGAGATGTTATAAAAAATGAAAGGGACAGAATAAAACTCCTTATACAAGAGGCAGGGAATCTGGTAAAGGGGGTTTTCAGCACAACTGAATTTTTGAAACAATTTACAACCGAAATAGATAAAGCTATAGATGAGCAATCCCCTGTTTTTCAGGTTACCAAGGATACATCCTCAAAGGTAATAGAATCTTTTGAAATGATACAAATAAATACAGAGGGACAACTCGACTTTAATGAGCAGGGACTTAAGCTTGTAGATGACCTTAAAAAAGAATTTATCAGCACCATGAAATCAGGTGGCACTGCCAAAGAAAACTCGGAACTAATAAGTGAACTTGCACAAAAATGCAGAACCAGGCTTGACAATGCAGGAAAAACAATAGGTGAGCTCAAAAACGCTACAACCAGAATTGCGGAAATATCTGACACCATAAATGAAATTGCAGACAAAACAGCCCTTCTTTCTCTCAACGCTGCAATAGAATCTGCAAGGGCAGGAGAACATGGCAGAGGCTTTGGTGTTGTGGCAGATGAAGTCTCTAAACTCGCTGACAATAGCATAAATTCAGCAAAAGAAATAGGGGGCATAATAAAAACATCTGTTGATCGGATCATAGAAACATCTGAAAGCATAACTGATACTTCAGTAATTCTCGATGAGATCATTGATATTATAGTTCTAAGCCAAACTTTTCTTGATAATCTAAAAAGCATGATCGAATCGCATGGGAAAAATCTTGAAAGCCTGCTTCAATATTTTAATCTTTCTGTAAAATATGCAGGCATGATTGACAAAGTAACAGCTGAGAACAGGGAAGGAATAATAACCTACGGCGACATGATAACGAAAATTGAAAATTTTTATTCTGATCTAAATACTATGTCTGACAACCTGAATAAAATAATTGATCGATTTAGCCTTGAAGTGTCCAACCTGGATAAAATGCTTAGAAGCAATGAAATAAATTAGGTATTTTTACGCAATTAAAACAGAGGTGCATAATGATTAAAGTTTTAAAATTCGGAGGAGCTTCTGTAAAAGATGCAAACTCTGTACGCAATGTAGTCAAAGTTTTAAATTTTTTCAAAAACCATAAACTCGCAATTGTAATTTCTGCAATGGACAAAACAACCAATGCCCTTGAGCGATTGCTCAATGCCTGTTACTATAACAGAGAAAACATAGAAAGAGAATTCAACTTCATAAAAGACTTTCATTTGGACATAGTTGAAAATCTTTTCCCGGATAAAAACAATGAAATATTCGAAAACATGAATAATATATTTTCTATAATAAGAGACAGGATATCCCTGCCCCATTCAGAAAACTATGATTACGATTATGACCAGCTTGTATCGGTAGGGGAAATAATTTCTTCAAAAATAGTAACAGCCTTTTTAAATAGCACAGGTATTGCAAGCCAGTGGGTTGATGCCAGAACAATTATCAGAACTGATAACACATACAGAGAGGCCAGGGTTGACTGGATTAGAACAGAAGAGCTTGTACAAAATACTATGGATTTTAAAGACTGTGATATTTATATTACACAGGGTTTTATAGGAGGAACATCTGAACATATTTCAACAACCCTTGGACGGGAAGGATCCGACTTTACAGCTGCCATACTTGCCTATTCCCTGAATGCGGAAGAAGTTATAATCTGGAAAGATGTACCTGGAGTTCTCAATGCTGATCCCAAGTATTTTGAAAATACAATAAAGCTGGAAAGCCTTTCATATCAGGATGCTATTGAACTTGCATATTATGGTGCAAGCGTTATTCATCCTAAAACAATAAAACCATTACAAAATAAAGGGATCCCTTTATGGGTAAGATCTTTTCTCGATCCTGAGGGAATTGGAACAATTGTACAAACCAATAAATCTGAGCTGCAAATTCCCTCTTTTATTTTTAAAATGAATCAGGTTCTTATAACAATTGCAGCAAGAGATTTTTCTTTTATTGTTGAGCAAAATCTACGTGATATTTTTCATGCACTTTCCGAGATCCGAATAAAGATCAATGTAATGCAAAACACCGCACTCAGTTTCTCTATAAGCGCTGACTGGGATGAAAAAAAAATAATGGCCCTTATTAGCAGACTGGAAAAAGACTATATGATAAGATATAACAGAAACCTTGAGCTTGTTACAATACGCTACTATGATCAGGCTACAATAGACAGAGTAATAGTAAACAAAGAAATTCTTCTGGAGGAAAAAAATAGAAACACTGTACAAATGGTAATGCGGGAAATTACCAGCGCGAATGACTAACCCTGGTTTTCCGGCTCGCGGAGATTAACCACCCTCTCAATTTCCTTCATTAGATCGGATGGTTGAAAAGGTTTTGCAAGGTATCCATCCATCCCTGCATCCAGGCATCTTTCCTTATCTTCAGGATATGCATGGGCTGTTAAGGCAATTATAATAACAGGGGATATCCCGATATTTTTTTCATACTCCCTTATTTTATAAGTGGCTGTAATTCCATCCATCAGCGGCATTGTCAAATCCATAAGAATGATATCATATCTTTTCTGCTTTATCATATTGAGCGCTTCAAGTCCATTTACAGCTACTTCAGTTTTACATCCCCCTTTCTCAAGAATCTTTTTTAAATAAAGCCTGTTTATGTTTTCATCCTCAACAATAAGCATATTTACCTCAGAACATATATTAGGGAATAGATCCGCAGGTATTATTAAATCTTCAGAATTAGAAACTTCCTCCTTAACCAGGGGTGCTGGAATAAATACAATAAACCTGCTCCCCTTACCCTTATTGCTTTCCACATTGATTTCGCCTTCCAAAAGTTCTACAAGACTTTTAACTATGGAAAGACCAAGCCCAACACCCTTAACTAAATTTCCCCTATTATTATCAATGCGACTGAATGGTTCAAATATTAAATCCATATATTCAGGCATAATCCCTATCCCTGTGTCAGCTACTGATATTTCGAGTTTTTCATTATAATGCTTAATTGAAACTTTAATCTCTCCCTTGTCTGTATACTTTACAGCATTGGAAAAAAGATTTAAAAGAATCTGCCCAACTCTTTCTTTGTCAGTATTAATAAGGGGATCATGACTATCAGCATCTATAATAAGATCAAGGTTTTTCTCCTGGATTATAGCCTGCATAACTGGAGAGGCCGTATCAATAAGACTTTTCAAACGGAATGATGATTTACGCAAAATAAGTTTGCCGGAATTTATAGAAGAAAAATCCAAAAGGTCTGAAAGAATTCCTATTAAATTATAAGCTGAAGTATTTATCATTTTCACCATGTCTGTCTGTTCAGATGTCAGATCAGAGGACTCCAGGATTTTTGAAATGCCTATTATTCCATGCAAGGGCGTTCTTAGTTCATGGCTTATATTAGCAAGGAATCTTGTCTTTGCCTCATTTGCCTCTTCAGCTTCATAGCTTGCCTCAAGTGCTTCTTTCCTGGAAAGATCAAGTAATTCAATCGCTTTTTCAAGCTGATCCTGCATTTTTGTTTTTAAAGCCAGCTCAGTGGTAAGCTCCTCGGTTTTTTTGTTTACCTGCTTTTTAAGATTCCATGTCCATAAATATGCTGCTAAAATAATAAGAACAAAAAATCCAAAAACAAAAATCATAATCTTTAAAAAATTATCAGGGTAAACTCCCTTTTCAAATATCTCAACCCATTTTTCATATGTTTCCCTGTATTCCCCTGTGGTTTTTAAACTATTCAAACCCTGAACAATATTATTTTCATCAGGAGATACAAAAGGTGAATAACTGTTATCACCCCTGGCTATAATCTTTTTAAAAGTTTTATATTCCCCGGATTTTGATGTGGTTTCAAATTTAACTGTTAAGGGTTGAACATCAAAAGTACTATAGCTAAATAGAGGAGCAATCCCTATACTAATAGATATTGCAAAAAAGAAAAGAAATTTATTTAATATTAAATTTTTCATTTATATTAATAATAACAAAAAACAAAAAAATTACAATTCAAATTTTTCAACATAGTTATTATAAAAAACAATGACTATTTATAAAAATAAAAAAAAGAGGACCTTTTTATAGATCCTCTTTTTTTTATCGGGGTTTACGGGACTCGAACCCGCGGCCCTCTGCGTGACAGGCAGATACTCTAACCAAGCTGAGCTAAAACCCCTTAATAAACTTTTACCATTCAAAAACTATTAACAATCACATAGACTTTATGTCAATTAAAAACTATAAAATTAAATAAAAAAATCAGTATTCATTCCTAGGCTTTTTAAAACTATACATTAAACCTGAAATTAATTATATCCCCATCAATAACAATATAATCTTTTCCCTTAACATAAAATTTCCCTGCTTTTTTTAATTCATCCTCATTGCCTAACTCAATCAGTTCATCAAACTTCATCACCTCAGCTCTGATAAAGCCGCGCTCTATGTCAGAATGAATTGCACCAGCAGCTTCAGGTGCTGAAGAATTTTTTCTTATCTGCCATTGATGAACTTCCTGCTTGCCCACTGTAAAAAAAGATATAAGCCCGAGTGTCTTCATAGAGAGAAGAGAAAGAATGCTTAAAGCATCATCCTCTATGCCGGCATCATCCATAAATTCCCACTTCTCCTCTTCGCTGTCAAGTGATGCAATTTCAGATTCAAGCTTTACAGAAACCTGCATAACCTCTATTTTAAAAGGCTCCAGCAAAACCTTAACAGACTCCATAAGACTTTTATCTCCAATAGATGAGTCCCCAACATTAAGCACCACAAGCATCTCCTTAAAAGTAATAAAGGGATATCCTGCAATAAGCTTTACATCATCCTCATCAATCTCAAAGGTGCGCAAATGAAGATCCTGCTCCAGATGGGCTTTCATTTTAACAAGAAGCGCTTCTTCCTGATCCAGCTTTTTATCTGCTTTGGCTTTCCTGCTCTTTTCAATACGCTCAAATCGTTTTTCAATAAAGATGAGATCGTGCATAATAAGCTCTGCATTAATCATCTCAATGTCCCTGACAGCATTAACCGAACCACTGGCATGATAAACAGAATCATCATCAAATGCCCTTACAACATGGCACAGGGCATCCATTCTGGAAATATCAGCGAAAATTTTGCCATCCCTTATTGAATCACTTTCAATTTTAGGAAGGAGTTGAAGATTAATTCTTGCAGGTGATTCCTTTCTGGGGTCGTAAATTTCTACAAGTTTATCAAATCTGGAATCCCTTATCTCTGCTATACCTGTAGTAGTCTTTTCATTCTCAGGCATTACACCTGTGAGAAGTTTAAAAAGACTTTTTTTCCCTGTTTGTGGAAGTCCCATTATTCCAAGTTCCATTTTGTTCTCCCTGAATAAAACTAAAAAAGATTTATATTAAACATCTGAGTTAATTCTTTAATTTTTTTTAAAATTAAATGTTTTTTATCAGCATATATAAGTCAATGTTTTAATTCAGTAATAAAAATATCAGCAATTAAAAAATATTTTAATATTGATTTTAGTCATTAAAGCTGATAAATTTTTAAAATGATGTAAAATATGCAGCTCTGTAAGAATGATGAAATTATGTTTAATTTTATTTGTTGACACTACTATGCTAAAATTTTCTATTTCAACACTATGAAATGCAATAAAATGAGGTAAGCTGTAATGAAAGATCTTCCTTTTAATAAAGATAAAATAGAAAAAATAATAGAACAATTTCCCACACCTTTTCATATATATGATGAAAAAGCAATTCGGGAAAATGCCAGAAATCTTATAAAAACTTTTTCATGGGCTCCAGACTTTAAGGAATACTTTGCAATTAAGGCCAATCCAAATCCTTTTTTAATAAAAATTCTTCATGAAGAGGGCTTTGGTGCTGACTGCAGTTCCCTGGCTGAACTTATTCTTGCAGAAAAAGCAGGTGTAAGGGGTGAGGATATTATGCTCACATCAAACAATACACCAGCTGAAGAATTTATCTATGCACAAAAGCTTAATGCTATATTGAATTTAGATGATATAACCCATATTGACTATGTTGAAAAACATTCAGGTTTGCCTGAAATAATATCCTTCAGATATAACCCCGGACCTCTTAAAGGAGGGAATGCCATAATAGGCATACCTGAAGAAGCAAAATATGGACTTACAAGAGAACAGCTATTTGAAGCATACAAAATAGTAAAGGAGCGCGGAGTAAAACGGTTTGGTCTTCACACAATGATTGCTTCAAACGAACTTCATGCTGAATACTTTATAGATACAGCTGAAATACTTTTTGACCTTATTTTTGAGCTATCTGAAGAAGTGGGGATAAGTTTTGATTTTATTAATTTAGGGGGTGGATTTGGAATACCATACAGACCAGGAGACAAGCCCCTTGATATACAATATATTTCTGAAAAAATTTCAGAGCTTTACAATAAAAAAATTATTTCCCGCGGCTTAAAGCCTTTAAAAATATGCATGGAAAGCGGCAGGATGATAACCGGCCCCTATGGTTACCTTGTAACAAAGGCCATACATAAAAAAGAAATCTATAAGGATTATATTGGTGTTGATGCATGCATGGCTGACTTAATGAGACCTGCCCTTTATGGTGCATACCATCACATAACAGTGCTGGGAAAAGAGAATGAAAAGGCAGTTAAAAAATATGATATAACAGGGTCACTCTGCGAGAATAATGACAAGTTTGCAATAGACAGGATGCTGCCGGAAATAACAGTAGGGGATATTCTGGTTATCCATGATACAGGTGCCCATGGACATGCAATGGGCTTTAATTATAATGGAAAGCTTCGTTCAGCAGAACTACTCCTCAAAGCGGATGGCACAGTTGAAATGATAAGAAGAGCAGAGAACATGGATGATTATTTTGCTACACTGGATTTATCAAAGCTGTAAAATTATCATCCATAATAAGGCAGATCCAGAAGCAAATCAGAATAATTCAATTTTCTGATTTACCCATCATCTTATTTTTTTAACTTTAATTTCTCAGCTGCTTCTATTATTATATTTCTTACCATCTCCCCTGTTTCTTCAACAGAAAGATGGGAATATTTTTCATAAGGAATTTCATCAAGTACCTGAAAATAAATTTTATGTATTCCATCAACATTCATACTGTACTTTGGCAATGCCCTGTTTGTACCTGTAATAGCTATAGGCAAAATTGGAATTTTCAGCTTATGGGCAAGAATAAATGCTCCAGGCTTAAAGCTTCTTATCTGGTCATCAGGCGATCTTGTACCTTCAGGAAAAAAATAAACCGAACTCCCCTCTCTAAGCCTCTCCTCACTTACCCTCATCATTTCTTCAATACTCTTCTTATCCCCTCTTACAAGAGGCACGTACCTGTTAAAATACATATTCCATCCAACAAGGGGAACTTTAAAAATGTCAAGCTTGGAAACCCATTTAAAGTGACGAAAAAGCTTAAAAGCCACAAGAATGTCAAGCTGGGACTGGTGATTTGAAACAACCACATAAACCCTGTCTCTTTTAAATTTCTTTCTGTCAATAACACGCACCTTCCAGAAAGGGGCAACCCATGTGTAAAAAGCTCCCCAAAAACAGGTGTACTGATGAAGAATAACTTTTCTTTTATCAAAAGGAAAAGTTACCAGCCATATAATAAAAGCAGGAACAAATAATATTATACATGTAATAACAATAA
>CAZYPA010000081.1:0-9663 GCA_964649175.1 uncultured Leptospirales bacterium
TAATGATTATACCACTTGACAAATTACTTTTTTATAATGGAAATAAATATGTATTCACTAAGGTAGCTATGAGAGCTGTGGACAAGGTAGCGAATATAAAAAATTATCCTGATACTGATACGAACTGGAAGGTTGTTCCCAATGTTCTTAAACTTATACTTGATGAAGAGATCCATTTTGTGAATAATGAAAAAACAAGTTATTAAGGGAGTTTTTTTATAAAAGCAGTAGTAATTCTTGGGCCCACAGCTGCTGGTAAGAGTGAAATTGCTTTGAATGCAGCCGGGAATTTTTTTGAAATTGTTTCTGCTGACTCAGTTCAGGTTTATAAATTTCTCAATATAGGCAGTGGTAAGCCTGATAAAGAAGATTTAAAAAAAGTACCACATCATTTAATTGATGTTGTTGAGCCGGACTACAACTTTACTGCTGGTAACTTTGTTTATTTAGCGAATAAGGCCTGTGAAACAATAAGGGGTAAAGATAAATTGCCCCTATTTGTTGGAGGAACAGGATTATATATTGATGCGTTTTTTAAAGGGCTTTCTCACATCCCTCAAATAGATCAGGCTATAAGAGATAATCTTGCAGTGGAGATCGAAGAAAAAGGGAATGCTGTTCTTTATAACGAGTTACGAAGGGTAGATCCTGATTTTGCACTGAAAGTGCATCCCAATGATACTCAGCGGATTATGAGGGGTATTCAGGTTTTCAGGGGTACGGGGAGAAGTTTATCATCCTATTTTAATGAAATAAGAGGGGCTGAGTCTGAGCATACTTTATATATAGGGGTTTCCCCTGAAAAATTGGAGCTTCACCAAAGGATAGATTTAAGAGTGGATAGCATGCTGAAAAGAGGTTTTGTTGATGAGGTGTTTCAGTTAAGAGCTAATGGGTATAAGCCCCAGCTTGCCTCTATGAAAACTATAGGCTATGCTGAGATTAATAATTATCTTGATGATTTAATCACATATTCTGATGCTGTTAAAAAAATAAAAAATTCGACAAAAAAGTATGCGAAAAAGCAAATAACGTGGTTCCAAAGAAATAAAAAAATAATGTGGTTTAATCCGGAAGATGTAAAAAAAATTACATATTACATTGAAAAGTGGTTAAATTATTAATAAGGGGTTTAATTATGAGCAAGCAGGCAGGTAATTTACAGGATATTTTTTTAAATACAGCAAGAAAAAATAAAATAGAAATTACGCTTTTTCTTATGAACGGAGTTCCAATTAAAGGAAGAGTAGTTAGTTTTGATAATTTTACAATATTGATTGAAGTTGATAAAAGGCAGAATCTTATTTATAAACATGCAATATCAACAATGGTTCCAAGTAAGCCTATTTCATTCAGGGATGATGAGGATGCATAGGATAGAGGATTAATTTATGATTAGTTTAATAAAAACTGTTATCAGAATAGTTTTTTTATCCGCTATTGTTTACACAGTTTTATTTACATTTTATGTTCTTGATGATAATAAGATGGGAGTTGTTAGATATGCCGATAACAATCGGGTAGTAGATTTGTTCAACAACACCTATAATTTTGTATGGTATGGATTTATACCCTGGCTTTATAAAGTAGAAAAAGTACCTGTTAAGTATAATACCTTTATTGAAGTAAGGGTTCCACTCTTATCCGGGGTGGCAGATTCCGCTGATTCTCTTGATATAAGGATCCCCCTTGAAGTGTCATATCATATAGATCGGGACACAATGCCTGGGTTTTCTTTTTTTGAAAGCAACAGCAAAAATGCATACCTTGTCGATATTGGTGCGAATGTATGTTCTTCTCTTTTTAATAAATATATTGAGCCTCGTTATCGTATGCGTGAGATACAGCGAAATGAGGAAACTCTTCTGGATTCTATTAAAATCAGCATGGAATTTCAGTTAAAAGAAGCGGGAATTATTGTTGATTCCATTCAAAGCTCCGGTGCATTTATTCTTCCTTCATTTGAACTTTATCGGGAGGCAGTGCTTAAAGAAAAGGAGATGAAAGAGATTGTTTTTAGAAATCTGATTCAGGAAATTCATCTTAAAAATAATCTTAATAAGGAAAAAATAGCAGTTGAAGCTTATTATGAGAAGCTCTCCAGAATAGGGGAGATTATTAAGGATAATCCGGATATTCTGAAATATATTTATATTGACAAATTAGCCGGCAATATAAAAGTTATAATGACATCTGAAAAAAATCCAATGCCTGTGATCTTTGGGCCGGAGCAGGACACAAAGGATTTTGATTTGAAAAAAGATATTGATAACCTCAGATGAGGTTGAGAATATAAAGCTATAAATTTAAAGGAGTTATTTTATGCCCTGTGGTAAAAAGAAAAAAAGAAAAAAGATAGCAAACCATAAAAGAAAAAAGAGAAGAAGACAAAACCGTCATAAGAAAAAGTAACTTAATCTTAACTATAAAGAGATTGGCTCAGGTTGCCAATCTCTTTTATTATAAGGGATTTTAAAATGCCTGGATCTGGGAAAATACAATTTGCATGGAAAAGGCGCCCTTCTGAAATAAGGGGTTATGAGAGAGCTTTGTATACCACTCTTGATAATGGGGACTATATCCGTGTTGATTATAATAATGGGGAGCAGCGTGCAAGGCTTTATGTTGAAGTGCACGAGGAAGACGGTTCTCCCTATTACTCTGTTATAAGTCATGGGAAGGTTACACTTGAACGAAATAGTGCAGGCAAGTCTACAAAGGTTGCTGAGATTTTTAAGGAGCGTGCTTCAGACTTTGCTACAATACCCAACAATGATGTTGTTGCGCTTATTGCTAATAATTATGGCATACGCGCTAGTGATACTGACAGTGATTCTGAAAAGGATAAGCAGCGCAGGCAGGAGCTTGCTGAGACCCGTTCAAAATATTTTCGCAAGGATGAATCAACTCCCGGTTTTGATAGTGAATCACAGCATATTTCAGTAAGCAGGTTTAACCTAATAGATCTTTTTGATTTAGGTGCTGGTCTTGTCTTAGGCGGAGTATTTTTTCTTTTAAATCAGTACAGCTTTCTTGCTCTTGGAGGAGCCCTTGCTTTTTGGGGAATTTTAACAGGTTTTTTTGATATATTGATAAGGGAAAGAGAACCTTTATTTATAAAAATAATTTTTTTCCTGGGCTTAGGAATATTTTTATATATTTATGGTTATTTTTATATTTAGTACTCTTTATTGTATTAAAGATATTTTATTCTTGAAATCTTTTTGTTATTCTTTTTATAATACACAATACCTTTTTATCAGGTTAGATAAATATTTAAGGTAAGGAATTTTTATATGCACCAGAAAGTGTTAGATGTAACAACATCTTTACAGATAGTATGTTTTAAAATCGGTACTGAGGAATATGCTATAAATATTCTTCAGGTTCAGGAAATTTTGAAAGTACCTAAAATTACAAAATTGCCTAAATCTAAAACCCATGTGCTTGGTGTTATTGATCTTCGGGGTAAGGTAATTCCTATAATTGACCTGGGGAGAAAGTTCGGGATTATTGCTGACTTGAGCAGCTCCAGCAGGGCTATAGTGGTTGATATTAATGGAAAACAGGTAGGTCTTGCTATTGATTCTGTAAGTCATGTAATAAAGATTGACTCAACCGATATTGAACCTCCACCTCCTGTGGTAAAGGGTGTTTCAGGGAAATATATTGTAGGTATAGCAAAATTTAAAACCGGATTTATCGTTATTCTTGATATAAAGCAGATATTTTCCACAGAAGAAATGATGTTAATGTAGTTTTTAATTAGTTTGCAGCTATAAGAATAGTTTCTATCTCGTTTGCAGATAGAGGTCTTTGAGTGTTAGATATAAATGGATAGGTATATGCCTGTGCTGCAATAGTTTTAAACAGATTTTGCGAAAGATTAAAACTTGAAAGGCGCTGAGGAATATCTACATCTATCTCGAGTTTTCTTACTGCTTCTACTGCTTTAATTGCAGCTTCAATTACTGTAATGTCTTTTATATCTTCCCCCATTACTTTAGACATCTGAACATATTTCCCTGGTGCTGTGGTAAGATTAAATTCCATTATATGAGGAATCATCATGGATAGAGCTGTGTCTACTTCAATGTTTGAGTGTGAAGCTATTGCCAGTGCAATTGCAAGTGATACAGAAAGAAATGATACTGAAAAGGCAATGCCTGACATTACTGAAGATGTTGCAAGATAAAGCCTGGGAACAGGATTTGTGGGTTCTTTATATGCCAGAGGAAGGTTTCTGAATATAAGGTCTATTGATTTTAGAGAATATATATTGATAATTTCATTATTCATTGTAGAAATTACAGACTCGGTTGCCATTGCAAGTGAACTTGTAGAAGTTATTAAAAGTTTGTTTTCTGATGCTCTAAGACTAAGTTCAGGGTCAATAATAGCAGCTTTTGGATAAAGTGATGTATTGTAGTATGTTTTATAGGTGTTTTCATGAATTTCTTTTAAATAGAGCATGGGGTTTATTTCAAAACCGAATGAAGGGTATGCAGGCATTGTAATAAGATTAACAGGAGGATTAAGTCTATCCCTGGTACTAAAAAGATCATAACAGAATATAAAGTTTGTTAAAAGAAGAGCAACTGCTTTTGCACAGTTAAGCGAATTGACCCCGCCAAACCCCATAATTACATCACACCTGGTTTTTTTAAGAAAGGAAACTGCAAAATCAATATCCTCTGTAGTTGGAGAGTCTGGAATCTGGTCGTAAATAATGCAGCCTAAACCCTGTTTTTTAAAGTCATTGTATATCCTGGAAAGTGGTTCATGGTATATTTCAAAATCGGATGTTGTTACAATTATCACTATTCGCGATCCCAATTTTGAAACAATATCAGAAGTCTTTTTGCTTATAGACTGTTTTATATAAATTTCTGTTGGAAGATGAAATTCCGGTAAGATATTTCCGTTCAATTTGTTCCTTCCCTGTTTTTTTAGTGTTCTACTCTTTGCCGGATAGAAATGATAATATCCGATTTTGTATTACACGTATTAAAGAAAAATTATAGTAATAAGCAATAAAAAAGGCGGATATAAAATTATCTCCGCCTTCCGGTAATAAGAATAAAGTAAATAAATTCTAATTTTATCTCAGGAGAAAGTTGGCAATTTTATCTGCTACCATCTCAAGAATTTGTTTATTGTCAAAATCATATGCTCCATTATCGATTTTGGCTTTAATCTCTTTTACTCGATCGGCTCTTATGTCAGGGGTTTCTTTAATAATCTGAATGTTTCTGGCTGTTTCTGCAGCCTGTTTCCCTTCATTGGAAATATGAATAGAATCACCCCTGGATGCTTCATTTTTATCAGGCACAGGTTTATTCTTTTTTGTTTCCGCAATATTGTTAATGTTTCCTATTTTATCGATTACCATAATTACTAACCCTTTTATTTTCTATTAACAGTATCGGCTTTTTTTGTCAAATCTTTAATTATTTAATAAAATATAGCGAAAGTATTGATATTTTAACCTTTTTTAAAAAAGAAACCCTGCTCCTGCATAAATTCCTGACATTCCCATGTGATCATCTTTATAAAAAATCCGTTTATAAATAATTCCGGCTTTAATCTCAATTGCTGATAATCTGTAAGTTAAATAAAGGGTCCCATCAGCGTAGTAATCCCTAGAGCTGGTTTTTAAATCAGGACTTGTTAAAGGGGCATGTGGGTTTTGTATGGTTTTGCTTTTGCTTATGCCTCCTCCTGCAGAGAGACCTATTGAAGCATTTTTTAAAAAATTGTATTTTAAATGGCCCATCAAAGCGCCTCCATTAAAATCAATCTGATAATAGGCTGGCAGATTTTTTCCCTTTGAATCACCCTGAATGTAGTCATATTTCACAGAGAGTGCAAACCATTTATTGAAATTATACATTATGTAGGGACTTGCAAAGAGGGTGTTATTGTAAAAATCCTTCCAGGGCTTATGGATAAACAGATATCCTGATTCAACCCCTATTGACAAGCCCTGCAGTAGTGAAAAAGCAGATAGAAAAGGTGAGGGCTGGAATCTTTCTTTATCCAGATCTGCCATTATTTTGATATTTTTTATTATTTCAGCTGCAATGTAGTCAGTTGTATCTTTAAAAACAACGCCAAGTTCATTGCTTTTGTGTTGAAAAGTAATAATGTCATGGCCACGGGCATTAAAAATTGATACATTTATAATAAGCATCTCCTCAGAGATGGAACAGTCACCTGTAATCAGATAATCTGCAGAATTTTCTTTTGCAATGCCAAGAAGTTCTTTTATATGTGCAATACGATCCTTTTCATCATGGAAAACACTGTTTATAGTAATTGTGTCATATTTTCTTTCAATATTATAGTTGTCTTCAATGGTGAAATTTTTAGATAGTGTTTGAGGAATAATAAATGAATAATATTGAAATTTTTTAATGCTTTCAGCAGAAGTGTTGCCGGACTCTGTTTCAGGGCTTATGTAGTTGAAATTATGAATCAGGATTTTATCCTTTTTAACTTCTTCTGATACAGCTATTATTGGAAGGATAAGTATAAGTATTGTAAATAGTATTTTAAATTGTCTGCTTTTCATGTTTCCGTTCTGTTTGTTTTTTAATGACTTTCCTGGATTTGTTAGTTTTATAATTCAATATTGCTCAACGATGTTGTAAAAACAAGACTGTTTTTTTAAGAAAATGTCAATGTATTTTTTAAGTTGAGTATTCAGCATTAATTTTAACATATTCATAGGAAAGGTCTGATGTTATAATAGAGGAATGTCCGCTGCCAAGACCTATATCTATGTTAATACTGTAGTAATTTCTTTTGAGAATTTCCTCCAGATCTGTGTAATTTACATCCAGGGTTTCTCCTTTTTTGAATAAGGCCTTATCTTCAATCATTATTGTGAGCAGATCTTCTTCAATTTCAGCACCTGAATATCCTGCAGCACATGCAATGCGGCCCCAGTTCGGGTCATTTCCGAAGATTGCTGTTTTTACAAGAAGGGATCTTGAAATAGATCTGGCTATAAGATCAGCATCTTTTTTATTACGCGCTGATGATACATTTATTCTTACAACTTTTGAAACTCCCTCTCCATCAAACATCAGCTTTTCAGCAAGGTCTGATAAAAGAAATTCAAGGGCTTGAGAAAAGATTTTCATGTCTGAAGCATTTTTAAGAGGATTATCTGACATTGGAGATAATATTATTGCTGTGTCATTTGTGGAGGTATCCCCATCTATTGTCATTGAGTTGTATGTTGTTTTAATTTTTTCCTTGAATATTCTGTCCAGATCTTTTTTTGCTATAGGGGCATCTGTGATAATAAAGGAGAGCAGGGTTGCCATGTCAGGTGCTATCATGCCTGAACCTTTTGCAACACCTGCCATTGTATATTTCTTTTCTGCACAGGTAAAACTCACTGCACAGTATTTAGGCACAGTATCTGTAGTCATTATGGCCCTGGCAACTGAATCGCCATTTGCTGGTGAAAGTGCTTTAATAAGTTTGTTGTGTGATTTAATCATTTTTTTCAAAGGGAGCTGTCTTCCTATAATGCCTGTTGATGCCATAAGTATATTTTCAGGTTCTACATTAAGTTTTACAGATATGTCCTTAGTAATGGCTGTAGCATTTTCATATCCCTTGCTGCCAGTGCATGCGTTTGCATTTGTTGAATTTATTATAATTGCTTTTATACCGTTGTTTATACGCTCTCTGCATATTTTTACAGGTGCTGCATATATTTTATTTGTTGTAAAAACTCCGGATGCATTACAAGGATTATCAGCAGAAATTATTGTATAATCAAGCCTGTTTTCATATCTGATTCCACACTCCAAAGAGGAAAAACTATATCCTTTTACAGTTTCAAGGCCGCCTTTAATTTTTTCCATGGTTTATTACCCTTTATTGAACAATATAAACAGAGATTGCTGATTAAGTAAAAATGAGCAATAAAATTTTTATAAATATTTGTAATCAATGAAAAATATGTTATATTTTAATTGATAGCCTGATTTATTTCAGGTTAAGATATAAAAGAAGCTGTTTTTTTAAAGAAATTAATAATTTCCATTGACAAGTTGCTTTATTTAATAGCTGTTTTAAGGGACTTTTTATTTGATTTAGCAGGGATATAATGATTGATTAAATATGAAAAAAGAAAAGGCTTAATGTGGAAGTTGATATAATAGAACATAAGGGAGTTTCAATTATTAAATTACCCAGAAATTTCTATATAGGAAACATAGCAGATATTGAAGAGGTCTGGGAAAAGATTGTTGCTGAAATGCCTAAAGTGGTGGGATTTGATTGTGAAAGACTTGAGTTTATAGATTCATCAGCAATTGGTACTCTTGTGAAGTTTTATAATAAATCTGTAAAAAAAAATATAGATATGTATATTTTTGGTTTAAAAAAGGAGCTTTTGAAAATTTTTGAAACTACTAAAATTGATCGTATTATGTCAGTTGTTTCAAAAGAGCATTTTGAGGAACTGTTTTTAAAATAATCAAGTTAATCTTTCTGTGAAAGTAATTGCATACAAAAAAATCAATTTAACTGCTTTTCTTTTTATTAAGCTTTTATGTCTGCTGCTTATTTTTGTTTCATGCACGCCTCCTCACACACGCCAATCAGGTACACATTTCTCTTCCGGCAAAAGAGGTAATATAATCAAAACAGCTGAAAAATTTATAGGTACAAAGTATCGTTATGGAGGCTCTGACCCCCGTGGTTTTGATTGTTCCGGTTTTACCTCCTATGTTTTTAAACAGCACAGTCTGGTTCTCCCCAGGTCAGCAGGGGCTCAATTTAAAGGCGGTAAAAGGGTTGCTATTAATAGGGCAAAACCAGGAGATCTTGTGTTTTTTCGTATTTCCGGCTCAGGTATTTCCCATGTGGGTATTTATGCAGGCGATTTCAGGTTTATTCATGCGCCAAGTTCAGGGAAAAGAGTAAGGTATGATGATATTCGAAAGGATTATTGGCGGAAAAGATATGCAGGTACTGTAACATATTTCTGATGATTCTGCGTTTTTCAGGTTGGCATCTGCCCCACTTGTGTTTTTTTTTTGTTAGTAATAATGACATTTATAAGTATTTGTTTGTAAAAAAGGTAATGAATATGCTTTTTATAATATTATTTGTTGACAGAATTGTGCCAAAGTGTTATTTTTTCTTTGATATTAAAGAAGTGGAGAATTATGCTGGTTGGAATTTACCCTGGGTCTTTTGACCCTTTAACATATGGGCATCTCGATATTATCGAGAGAGCATTGAATATATGTGATAAACTGGTTGTTGGTGTCCTTATTAACAGCTCTAAAGGTTCTTTATTCACTGTTGAAGAGAGAGTAGAGATTTTACAGGAGTGTTGCAAGGATTTTAATACAATAGAAGTAATCTCATTCGGTGGTTTATTAGTTGATTATTGCAAAGAAAATGGAGTGAATTCTATAATAAGGGGCCTTAGGGCTGTCAGTGACTTTGAATATGAAATTACTCTTGCATCAATTAATAGACGGCTTGCGCCGGATGTAGAAACTATCTTCCTTATGGGAAGGGATGAAAACCTTTTTATATCATCTTCTCTTGTAAAAGAAGTAGCCAGGTATCATGGTGATATTTCAACGCTTGTTCCCCCATTTGTTGCTTCCAGAATCCAGCAGAATT
>CAZYPA010000082.1:0-9434 GCA_964649175.1 uncultured Leptospirales bacterium
GTCAGTGCTTTTAATCCTTCCCACAGTGGGAAGCAAGCAGATGGAAATATCTTTTCATGATAAAGCCCAGGCTGTTGATATGGAAAATGTTATGAATCGTTTTTCTGAACAGGGCTATGATGTAAGTAAGGATGAGAATGTAATCATGGTTCATGGCAGAAATCTTACAGATGCAACCATGAATGAAATAAAAATTTTTCCGGGTGTTTCAGAGGTTAAACTTCTTAAGCACTGGGTTGAGAAGGTATTCCTTGCTAAAAAAATAAATCTTGGTCTTGATCTTCAGGGCGGGATGCACCTTGTGCTTCAGGCAAATTTTGAAGGGATTCAGGAAAAGCTCGGCAGAGAGCTTACTGAAAAGGATCGCAACGAAATTACACAGCAGGCTCTTGAGCTTTTGCGAAATCGTATTGACAAGTTTGGAGTTTCTGAGCCCTCAATCAGGCCCAGGGGAAATGAGGCTATTGAAATACAGCTTCCTGGATTAAAAGACCCTGAAGGCGTAAAAAATGCAATTGGTACAACAGGCAGTCTTGAATACAGGCTTGTTGATGAAAAATATACAGATTTGGCAACAAAGCTTTTTGTTGAAAAATATAGTGAAAGCGGAGTTCCTGTTGATGAAGAAGCACAGCATGAGTTCATCCGTAATTTAGGTAAAGAGATAGGGCTTCCTGCGGATCTGGAAATTCTTTTCTTTTATAACAGAGATAAAGATACAGGGAATATTTTCCCTGAATATCCAATGGCTCTTTCAAAGACAAGTTCCCTTGATGGTACTGATATACAGGAGGCTCTTGTTGATCGTGATGAATATGGCCAGATTATTGTTATGTTCAGGACTACTGCTGAGGGTGCTTCAAAATTTGCCAGGGCAACATCTGAACCGAACCATGGCAAGAGGCTTGCCATAGTGCTTGATAGAAAAATTAGAAATGCACCAAGCATTCGTGAAACTATTGCTTCAGGAAGCGGTAATATTAGTGGCGGATTCACCTTTGATGAGGCAACAACATTGGCCAGAATTATAAAAGAAGGGGCTTTGCCTGTTGATCTTAAAATTATTGAAGAACGCACAGTAGGGCCTTCATTGGGGCAGGATTCAATAGAATCAGGTGTAAAAGCCGGCATTATAGGTCTTTTGGGTGTAATGTTTTTTATGCTTTTATATTATAAGGCAGCAGGTATTATTGCTGATCTAGGCCTTATATTGAATATTATTTTTATGCTGGCTCTTCTTTCTTTGCTTGGGTTTACGCTTACCTTGCCCGGTATTGCCGGATTTATTCTTACTGTAGGTATGGCAGTTGATGCAAATGTTATTATTTATGAGAGGATAAAAGAGGAGCTTAAAAAAGGAAAGTCTGTAAGAATGGCTATTGTATCAGGTTATGACAGGGCATTCTGGACCATCTTTGATGCTAACCTCACTACCTTGATAGCAGCTTTTATTCTCTTCCAGTTTGGCACAGGACCAATTAAAGGTTTTGCAGTAACTCTTTTTATTGGGATTCTTACAAGTATGTTCGCAGCTTTATATGTAACAAGATTTACATATGAAGTGATATCCCTTAATAAAAAGATTAAGAAACTTTACATCTAAGGAGTAGTACTTTGGAAAAGACATTGAATTTCCTTAAATATAAATATATTGCTTTTGCTTTTTCCTTTATTGTTCTATGTGTCTTTGTTATAGGAACCATAGCAAGGGGCGGGCTGGTTTATGGAATTGATTTTGCAGGTGGAACAAAAATTATTGCCCAGTTTAAGGATGAGGTAGTTAATGAAGGTGTAATACGCGAGGCTTTGAGTGATTATTCTCCAACTGTGCAGCAGATTGGGGAAGACTCTAAAAATGAATATATAATCACCTTTAAACTTATATCTTCCGGAACGGATGATACGGTTGCTGGTGCGGAACTGGAAAAACAAAGTAAAATTAAAGCAGATTTAAGCTCAAAATTTCCCGGAGTAGTAATACAAAGTGAGGAAAATGTGGGGCCTGCAATAGGGGCTTTTCTTAAAAAATCTGCTATAAAGCTTTTTATTGTAGCAGTGGCTCTTATGACCCTTTATTTGACATTTCGTTTTGAGTTTAAATATTCTATAGGTGCAATGGGAGCTCTTTTGCATGATGTAATACTCTGCGTATTATTTTGTGGTTTTTTAGGTATTGAAATAAATATTCCTGTAATTGCAGCTATATTGACTATCTTTGGATATTCAGTTAATGATACAATTGTAATTTTTGACAGGATAAGGGAGAATACCCAGATTAAGAGTAAGGAACTTTTTTCTGAGGTTATAAATAAATCAATTACTCAGTCTATTTCAAGGACTTTATTTACTTCACTAACTACTCTTTTTGCAGTAATGTCTCTTTATCTCCTTGGCGGGGATGTTTTAAATGACTTTGCCCTTGTTCTTGTATTTGGAATTATATTTGGTACATATTCCTCTATGTATTTAGCTTCTCCTATACTTTTGGGTTGGGAAAAATTGAGAGCCAAATAACATTTAATTCTCTTTTCGCGGGGAGCTTTAAAGAGTTGCTCGCGAAAAAAGGCAGCAAAATGCTATCTAGAAATTTTTTTCAATATCTCCTCTGTTTTGTTTTAATATTTTTAATTATTCCCTTGGAAATAAATTCCCTATCTGCTCAAGACAAGGATTTTGAACCTGATAAAATATCCGGATTTATTTTTTTTCTTATTAAAGACAGGGAGTACTACAGGGCTTTAGTTGAAGTTGAAAGGCTTAAAAGCTATTACCCTGATTATCTTAACCACAAGACCTATACTGCTACAATTAATTATCTCATGTTTAAGGGTGATGCTTATAAATCAATTCTGGATTTAAACAATGATGAATCAGTAAATGATCCGGATGTGAATAGTATTTTATCTCTTTTTAAAATTGACAGTTTAATTAAACTCAACAGATATAAAGAAGCTGAAAATCTTATTCCGGATTCAGGAAATTTATTTGATCCTGTTTTCAATAATATTTTCCACAAGAGAGAAATTTATCTGTCATTAATTAATAATACTTTATCAAATGAAATGGATATTAATTTTCCTGGTCAGGGATACAGGGAAGCGGCAGATTTTTCAGCTTATATTCATGGACAGAAAAAAAATCCATGGAAAGGTATGGCAGCAGGGCTCATTCCTGGAATGGGATATGTTTATGCAGGTGAAACCGGTACAGGCATTACTGCAATGATAGTTATAGGCCTTGGTGCTGCTGTTACAGCTCTTGCTTTTTCTCAGGGGATGGAGCCTTTGGGTATTTTTTCAGGAACAGTAACAGGACTTTTTTATGGAGGCAGTATCATAGGCGGATACAGGGAAACAGTCAGGTATAATCGCAGACTTATGGAACGCCTGGATTTAAGGCTTCAAAGGGATTTGGAGTTTGATCGTGATATTGATGAAATATTTATAAGATTTGGTTTGAAAAATTGAATGAATTAAACAACACTTATATGAATCTTGCACTTGAAATTGCTTTTTCCAGGATGGGATTAACATCTCCAAATCCTGCAGTTGGTGCTGTAATAGTTAAAAACGGGACAATAATTGGTAGAGGTGGAACCGGTCCTGCTGGCACAGCACACGCTGAAGTAAGAGCAATAGATGATGCTAGAGGATCAGGGGCTGACTTGTCAGGGTCAGAGATGTTTGTTTCTTTGGAACCCTGCAGCCATTATGGTAAAACTCCTCCCTGTACTGAAGCTATAATTAAAGCAGGGATTTGCAGGGTTAATATTGCTATTGTGGATCCTAATCCCAGGGTTTCTGGTAAGGGGGTTGAAGCTTTAAAAAATGCCGGAATTGAAACTTTTATGATGGAGGATTTTTCCAGATCTGCCCATGATCTTATAAGGGGTTTTGAAAAGCTGATTTTGCAAAACAGACCTTTTGTAATCAGTAAAAGTGCTCTTACACTTGATGGAAGAATTGCCACATCTGCTGGTGATTCAAAATGGATCTCCAGTGAATATTCAAGATTTATTTCCCATAAGCTTCGCGCAAAGGTTGATGCAATAGTAATTGGGAAAAATACCTATGAGTCTGATAACCCTTCATTAAATGCCCGGTTTGCAGATTTTGGAAAAGAGGTTTTTGAATATTTTTCTTTTGAGAAGTTTGCTTTTTCAGGATATGATAATTTTTTTTTGAAAGAGCTTTTAACATCTGATATTAATGATTTTAAAGATCCTTTAAGAATTGTAGTTGGTATTCCCGGATTATTTCATGAAAATTCTCCATTGTTTAAATATGACAATTATATTATTGTGGCAGATAAAGATAGTTTAAACAGGGCATTAAAAGATGGAAATAGTTTTTTGAATAAATTAAATATTGCAACAACTGAGGTTTTGAATCAGGCTGAAACCTCTCTTTATATTCTTGAGATGCTTGGGAAAAAGGGAGTTTTAAATATTATGCTTGAGGGTGGAGCAGGGCTAAACAGTTCATTTTTTAGCTCAGGGAATATGGATCAGCTTATGTATTTTATTGCTCCTAAGGTGTCCGGAAATGGAATTTCAGTTTTAAACAATGCAGGCTCGGAAAAGATGAGCGAAGCTTTAAAGCTTTATGATGTTTCATCAGTTCTTATTGGAGATGATTTGCTTTATAATGCTTACACAAAGGCGTTTAATATTTGATGAAAAGAGGTTAATGTGTTTACAGGATTGATTGAAGAAACAGGGAAAGTTGTTTCTGTTAAAAACGCTGGAGAAGGGAAAATCCTTGAGATAAAGGGGAATAAGGTTCTTCAGGAAACAGTTAAAGGGGATTCTATTTCTATAAATGGAGCCTGTCAGACTGTTACAGATATTACCTCAGATATATTTTCTGTTTTTGTTTCAAGGGTTACCCTGGACATAACCACTTTGGGGGATTTTAAGCCAGGTCATGTTGTAAACCTGGAAAGGGCATTGACCCTTTCTTCAAGACTTGGCGGGCATATTGTACAGGGACATGTAGACTTTAAAGGCAGGGTAAAAAATATTGTCAAGGATTCCAGGGGAATTGAGGTAAACATAGATGCTTTAGGCCCTTACATGAAATACATTGTGGAAAAGGGATCAATTGCTGTTGATGGTATTTCCCTTACAGTTGTTTCTGTTTCAGATTCAGGTTTTAAACTTTATCTTATTCCTGAAACACTTGAAAATACAAATATTCCGTTTTGGCAAAAGGGCACAGCTGTTAATATTGAAACTGATATTCTTGCCAGATATATTGAAAGAATTCTTCTTTTTGGTAAAACTGATGCTTTATCTGAAAACAATGATGCGTCTTTTTTGGAAAAGCTGGCACAGGGGGGATTTGTCTGAAGGTTCAAATCAAAAAAATTACAGGTTAAAGATCTTTTTTAGATTAATTGCAGATGGTTTTACAGGGAGAGTTATCTCCCTGTTTTTGTGTGCAGAAAGATATATGGCGTGAATAATCTCCAGTGCCTTGTACCCATCTGCCATGCTTGAAGTTATTTTATTGTTTTTTCCCTGAAGAACACTTTTGGCTTCCTTGTATATTTCAGTAAAGCAGCTTACCGGTTTCATTGCAGGGAATTTTTTTTCTGCAAGATCGTTAAATCCCCTGTATAGCCTGGACTTGTTGTAGAGGAAAAGTTTTTCAAAGCCATTACCTATTAGTATTTTGCCTTCAGTGCCCCAGATTTCCAGGTCAAAGTGAAAGTATTTTCTGCTGCCCCCAGATTCAAGAAATATGTTTATTCCGGAATCTGTTTTCATCCATGCAATTGCAGTGTCTTCAAAACCTGTGTTTCGCGAATCACGAATAAATTCCCCTTTAACAGAATTAACATCTCCAAAAAAGAATCGTAAAAGATCAACCAGGTGTGTGCCATCATGAAGAAGGGGGCCGCCACCGGATTCCAGGCGTGATTCGCCTCTGTATGGACCGGTAAGAATTCTGGCATTAACGGTTTTTATTTTGCCTATTTTTCCTGAATCTATAAGCTCTTTTGTCTTTTTGTATCTGTGATCATATCTTCGCTCATGATTTATAAAGATATGGCACCCTGCGGAATTAGCAGCATCTATCAGATGTGAAGCTGATTTTAAAGAGGAAGCTATTGGCTTTTCAAGCACAATTGCCTTAACGCCATTTTTAACAGCATCAAGAGCAATAGGTATATGACTCTCAGTCCATGTGGCAATTGTAACCAAATCAGGGTGCTGTTCTTTCAGCATTTTTTTATGGTCTGTGTATAGCGATTCTTCCGGGAGATTTGTTTTTTCTCTGAATTGTAAAAGCCTTTCTCTGTTTATGTCACAGGCGCATGATATTTTTAAACCAGCTGAATAGATCCCTCCCATGTGTGTACATGGCTTGTTTCTAAAAGGATCGTTTTCAAGTAAAAATCCTATCCTGCCACAGCCAATAAGGGCAATTTTTAAATCTTTCATTTTTTATAGTTTAGGCAGATAGTTTTTCAGTTCATAATCTGTAATATATTTATTTAACTGTTCCATCTCATGGATTTTATTGTCAATAAACTGCTTGTGTATTACATCCCCAAGTGTTTCCTTCATGAGTTTACTCTCTTTAAAATACTTTAGTGCTTCATACATTTGCGTAGGGAGTTTGGGATACTTATGTTCAGAACCTGAAACATCTCCTGATTTAACAGGCATGGGGAGTTTATATTTTTCATCAATGCCTTTAAGTCCTGCTGCAAGAATAGCTGAAAAGACCAGGTATGGATTGCAGGCAGGATCAGGATTTCGAAGCTCAATACGCATTGATTCAGGTTTATTAGATCTGGTTTGAGGAACCCGGATAAGAGCAGACTGACTTTTGTTGCTCCATGTTGCATGTGTAGGGGATTCATAACCAGGAACAATTCTTTTGTATGAGTTTATCCATTGATTTGTGAGTATAAAAAATTCATTGCAGTGTTTTAACAGGCCTGCTATAAAATGCCTTCCTGTTTCTGAAAGGTTAAATTCATTGTCTTTGTTAAAAAAAACGTTTTCATCCCCTTCAAAGAGGGACTGATGAATATGAAGTCCTGAGCCATTCTGGTCTTTAAGGGGCTTGGGCATAAATGAGGCGTATATATTATTAATCTGCCCTATCTCTTTTACAATCAGCTTAAATGTCATTATATTGTCAGCAGTTGTTAAGGCATCTTCGTGCCGCAGATCAATTTCATGCTGGCTGTGTGAGCCTTCATGATGGGAAGATATTACATCAATCCCCATTTTTTCAAGTGTAAGAACAGTTTGTCTTCTGTAGTCAGATGCAACATCAAGAGGGGTAAGGTCAAAGTAACCCCCTTTGTCTAATGTTTCAGGGCTTTCTGAATTTTTGAAAAAGAAAAATTCAATTTCAGGACCTGTATAAAAGGTAAGTCCTTTTGCAGATATTTTTTCAAGATTTTTTTTAAGGATATATCTGGAATCACCTTCATAGGGAACCATATCAGCAGTATAAATGTTACAGAACATTCGTGCTACAGCATCTTCGCTAGGTCTCCATGGAAGAACCTGAAATGTTGAAAGATCAGGCATTGCAATCATTTCTTCTTCATTTGACCGTATATTCCCATCCAGGGTTGCTCCGTCAAAGCGGACTCCCTCTACAAGTGCGTCTTCAAGTTCTTCAATGGTAATTGCAAAGCTTTTGAGAAATCCAAGAATGTCTGTGAACCATAAACGTATAAATTTTATTTTATTATCGTGTGCATATTTTAATATATATTCTTTATCATTATTCATGCTTTCCTCGTAAAGTATCTATTTTTTACAGGCTAATGTAGGCCAAAAGGAAGAAAAGGGCAAGTATTATCAAAAAAAGTATGGTCATAACAAAAGTGTTTTTTTGATAAGGTGCGGCTTTCTCTCCATTAGAAGATTGGCTGTTTGTGTTTTTTTTATTTATACCAGTAAGGAGAGAATCTGTTGCAGGGTCAAAAACCCTTAATCTGACCTGTTTTTCATCTTCAATAAATCGCCCATATACGCCAGGTATTATTTCTACAAGTATTTCTACAGGGTTGTTTTTTCCGGCTATTGCTTTAATATCAATAACGGATGCAGGTATAGGGCGAATACCTTTTTCTTCTTTTAATTTATAAAGATCTATATAGTAGTTCTCTTTTGGAGTGGAAGGGATAATTCTTATTATTATACGATCTCCAATTTTTAGCTCGTATATTGGTTTACCCTTTACAGGTGCTACAATGGGTTTGACCTTTAGGATAACGCTTTGTTTTTCTGTTTCAACCTGGCTTTCTTCATCCTCTTCCGGAAGTTTGGAACGGTCTTCCTTGATTTTGCGAAATTCGCTGGTAGAGACTTCCTGAATGATTGTTTCCATTATAAGATTCTTATCATGGATAATACGGTTTATCATATCATAAAGAATGACATCTATCTGGTCATAGTTATAATCATAGGTGTGATCAAAAAGAAGCCTGCTGGTATTGTTGTCCTCTGTTATATTTTTAAGGCCTTCCATAAGAGAAAGGGTCATGCTGTTATTAAAAGAACCTTTCCATTTTTTATCAACAATGTACTCTTCATATTTTTCCCAGGAAACATGGGGTTCATAATCATACATGTCTGAATATGATGAAACTATGATATGGTAAGTATCGAACTGTTTAGTGTTATTAAAAATAATTAAAAAGAGTCCGTATAAATTCATTGATACAGATTTGAATCTTCCTTTTAAAATGAGAATATTATCTTCAGACCCTTGTGGAATTTCTGAATCCATATTTAACACCATAGTTTTTATATTTTCATTTTATTATTGCTGAATAGATATATTTTATCAAATAGAACATTATGTCAATATAAAAATAAAGGTAAATATTTCCTTGAAAAAATATTTATATAACAGATTTTTCTTTAGTTTTGAAAAAAATTCATTTCCTTCAAAAAAAATTCAAAAAAATTATGCATAAAAACGTATATACCTATAAAAGCAGAAATTTTTTCTGTAAATAATTTTATAGGTAAAAATGAAAAAAATATTCTACATATTATTTTTTGTAATCTTTTTTTCTGCAAATTATCTTCCCCTCTATGGAGACATGCGCTTTAAGGATTTTAAAAGCGATAAAGGCCGGTTTGAGCGAAACATTGAGCGCGCTAAAAAGAGCCTCACTGAAGAGGAGTGGCAAAGCATTGTAGATACAGGCAGGGAGGTTTTGCGTGCGGACTGGGAAAGATCATCTGAAGTTGAGGTAGAGAGATACATAAGACAGGGTTTTTCAGAGGCTGATGTAGAGGAGGCAAGGAAAAAGGCCAGTGATGATTGGGAAAGGGAATATGCCAGGGAAATTTCTTTTGAAAAGGGGAGGTGGTATGCTTTACGGGAAAGTATAGTTTATAATGGCACAGACCTGGGTGTTCTTAAAGAGAGTATAGCATCTGCAAAAGA
>CAZYPA010000083.1:0-9399 GCA_964649175.1 uncultured Leptospirales bacterium
TTTCTGCCAAATCAAGCATAAATTCCTTTGGAAGCTCATTTGCACTTGAAGAAGGGTAATTAACTACTGAATCATCCTGAATAGCTAAATGAGATATGTTCGCTGTTATCCCATCATCTTTAAATAAATCATCAAAATTCGAGCCACCCTCACTTTCAAGAGTACCCTTAATTACAATCTTGAGCCTGTTTGTGGCCATTTCTGTAAATACAGGTTCACTGCCGCATCCGGTTAAAACTGCTGCCAAAACTATTGCTGTAAAAGAAAATTTTTTTATTTTTATCATATTAAAAAACACCAGTTATAAGTTCAAATTAAGATAAAGGGAAACACCCGCATTTATAACATGCCCATTGTTTTTTGCACCCTCAATATGTCTCTCAAAAATAAGCATATAATCAATTCTTAAAGCTATATTTGCCATCTTGCCGGCAGGAAAGGATATCTCCACCCCTGTAGAAAACATAGGATCCCACTGGCTTATTTTATCAGGTTTCATCTCAACATGACAAAAACCAGCTCCCCCCTTTACCTGGGCCCTTACAGGAAAATTAAAAGGAAGAAGATAAACCAGATTCATATATGCAGGAATAAGCCGCAGCTCATCCACACCCTTTGAATCAAACTTCTGGTAAGATGACTCCAGTCCTACCTTTAAGCTGTCAATAGGCAAGTTATAGCGAAAAAACCCGCCGCCGCCAAGGTTCGTTTCAAGATTATCACCGGTTTTAAACATAGGAGTTATTGGGCCAAACCATGCACCAATCTGAGGCCTGTTAAAATATCGCTTTCTTACATTTGCCGCAAAAAGCTCAGTTGAAATAAATAATAATAAAAAAACAATAGAAAAATAAATAATATTTTTTTTCATTTTAAATCCAGTTACCTGATTGTTAAATAAATTATTTTTGAACATAAGCTATATATGTCAATAATTAAAATGCGGATTTATAATTATCAAGTGGGGGATCATAAAAAACCCTGTTCAAATAAAGCCCGCATGGAGATGCTGTAAAACCACTGCTTTCCCTGTTTTTTGCCAATAAAATATTTTTAATATAAGACGGTTCTTTACCTTCTTTGCTCATTGATATAATTGTCCCAACAATTATGCGTATCATATTATGAACAAAAGCATTTGCACATATTGTAATTGTGATAAGATCATCCTCTTTTGTTACATCTGTATATTCAATTTTTCGCACTGTTCCATTTCCACAGGATGATTTTTTACAAAAAGAGGCAAAATCCATCTCTCCTTCCAGGAGCTTAAGAGCTTCTTTGATGTATTCACAATCCAAAGGAGTGCTTACCCACAAAGCTCTGTGCAACATAAAAGGCGAACGCAAAGGTGAGCTATATATAAGATACTTGTATTCACGCTTCAATGCAGTAAAACGGGAGTGGAAATTTTCATCAACAATGTAGGAATTCCTGACAGAAATATCAGAAGGCAAAATTCCATTTAGCCCCAAACAGAGCCTCCGTATATCTATATCCTGCTCAAGATCAAAATGGACAACCTGTCCAATAGCATGTACCCCGGCATCTGTACGCCCTGATGCTGTTATCCTTGGGCATTCTCTTGTTAAAACTTCAAGCCCCTTTTCAATTTCCTTTTGAACAGTCCTCCCTTTATTCTGAACCTGCCATCCATTGAAAAAGGTGCCATCATAATGCACAACAAGAGCGTACCTTGTCAACTAATCTCTCCCTCTTCCCATTTTTTAGACAATTCATTGATCTTTTCATAAAGAACACGCGTTTTTTCAAGCAAATCACTGGGAATTGACTTTGATGATTTACCCATACCAAAGAGTCTGCTAAGATATTTTTTGCTTGTTTCAAAATTTTCAAGTTTTTTAACGGGGTCCTTTTCCCTTGACCCTATTTTTAAGGTCAAAATTGCTGATACATACAAAATACCTTCATAGCCCCAGTTTTTATCTGCATCCGGCCCCATATTCCCCGCTGCATCAGCAGGTTCCCCGCCATTTTGAATCAAATCAAGAACCTGAAGATAGTATTCATAGGCTTTTTTATAAAAGAACATGGATATTTTTTTGTATGGTCTATCCGGATAGATCGCTGCTAAATCAGAAAAAAGCCATGCACCCCTTATTGATGATACTGCCTTTTTAAAAGTAGGAGCTACCTGCTTTCTTCTTAAATTATAACAATCAACTGCAAGCATAAAAGATGCAGCACCAGATACAATTGTCCGGTCTTCATTAAAATCGATCTGCCCAAAAAACTTTCCAACAGCATTCTTCCGTGCTGGCATAGCTTCAATTAATTTGCTGATTTCAGAATCAACAACATCATCAAAATCTTTAGGATAAGCAGTATAATAGCAGTTTGGACAAACATTCAAAAGATATACTAAAGGATATAACTTCCCGTATTTTTTACTCTCTTTATACTCCCGCCTTAACTCATCAGTAAGCCTTCCTGCAATTAATCTTCCCCCTCCAGTGAACATTTCCTCCCTGAAAAATTCATTTTTACAAACAGGGCAGAGTGTGGGCTTTTTTTGCCTAAAGGATACCTTTTTATTTTCCATCTTTTACTCCTGAATTACTTAAAGGGAATTTCCTTTTTATTTTAAAAACAACAGCTATTAGAATCAACTATTTTAGCAAAATTATAAAAGAAAATTATTAAAAGAATCAAAATCACTTGTACTTCTATGAAAGCAATATTTTCTTGTTAAGAAGTGCATTTATTATGTCGAAAATTAAAAAAGCACCTATAATATATCTCGCTTAATGAGGCAAATTATGAAAAGCAGTTTTAAATTTCTTATATTATTATCATTAATAATTCTCATACCATTGGAAGCATTTTCTATCTCTTCTGCAGCAAGATCAAGTAAAGATTATCGCTTTTCCATGGAAACTTTCAGGGAAACAAAATCAATGGTAGAAAATTTTCAGTCGGATGATGTTCTTAATAAATATAAGGAACTTCAAAAAGCATTTCAGGAAGCCAGCCTGGACTTCTTCGGAAGAAACTACGACGCCTCTTCAACCAAATTTTATAATCTTAAGATAGAACTGATGAATCTCATGGCAAATGTCGCAGATATATATCTGGAGCGTACCAAAACTCTTTTAGCTGCAACAACCGAAGATAATGGTGTTATTGATATTTTCATAGATTATAGCAAAACAGGCGGTTATGCAAGATATTTCAATCGTTCCTTTGATCCTCTTTTTGATGTAAAACCATATAATGAAGATTTTACTGCAAAAGATTTTCATTTATATTATGAAAAAGGTTCAATTGAAAGATATCTTCATGGAGCATATTTTAATTATCAGGAAGCAATAAGAATCAAAAATGATCCGATTATTGATTATATAAAAAGTAGAAAAAAAATAAACTCTGACAGCATTGATTATGTAATCAGCCGCTATATTGACTCAGTCACCCGATGCAGAACAGCTAAACAGCTGGGCCTGGAAATTTATAAGATTAAAAATTACCACGATGAAGGAAACATCCTTGATAAATACAATTTAAGAAAAAGCCAGCTCACTCCAATTTTTGACGATAGAGTGCCTGAAAAATTTAAAGTTGATGCAGTAGATAATGTTAAACTCCTCTATAAAGTAGAAATCGAACGGCGAAATAGAGCTCTAAGCCGGTAAATAACAAAAAAACTTCAGCCAAGGCTGAAGTTTTTTTATTCTATTTTTGTTTAAAAAATTATTTCTTTTTTGCTTTCTCTGCTTTTTTATCCGCTTTTGATGCTTCCCTGGTTACAGGAGCTTTTCTTTCAACAAGCTCAACTATTGCCATTTCAGCTGCATCTCCCTGCCTGCGTCCCAAAAGATACATTCTTGTGTATCCTCCTTTGCGTTCCTTAAACCTGGGTGCAATATCATCAAATAGCTTTTTCATAACATCTCTGTCTTTTACTACTTTAAGAACTTCTTTTTTATTATGAAGTTTTTTCTCTTCCTGGTCACTAGAATATTCAAGATTGTTTTTTGCTCTTGTTATAAGCTTTTCAGAAATCTTTTTAAGTTCTTTACCCTTTTGCTTTGTTGTAACAATTCTTTCGCTATCAAAAAACGAAGTAACCATATTGTTAAACATAGCTTTTCTGTGGGATTGAGTTTTTCCCAACTGTTTTACTTTATTTTTGTGTCTCATTTTATGTCAACCTCGTTTAATCCTTTAGTCCCAGACTCAGGTGATAAACCTCAAGTTTTGTTTTAATATCCTTTATAACAATATCACTGCAATGCTTGGATTTTCTTATCTCATCTTCTGTACGCTTTACAAGCTCTTCAAGTATTGATATATCAAGGCTCTTAAGAGTATTATAAGATCGTACTGAAAGTTGAATTTCATCAATTGATTTTGCAAGAAGGAGCTTCATTTTTTCAGCATTCTCATCTACTACTTCAACTTCTTCTTCCAGCTCTTCTTCAAAATTAATAAAAATAGACATATGGTCTTTTACTATCTTTGCCGCATGAGCAAGCGCATCATCAGGAGAAATGGAACCATCTGTCCATATCTCAAGTATAAGCTTATCATAGTCAGTTCTTTGTGCTACACGTGTATCTTCAATCTTAACATTAACTTTTTCTATTGGTGAAAAAATTGAATCTACCGGTATTACTCCAATAGTTTCAGTATTTTCCTTGTTTACTTCAGAGGAAATATACCCTCTGCCTCTTTCAATTTGAACTTCCATATCAATTTTTGCAGACTCATTAAGAGAGGCTATTTTAAGATCCATATTCATAATATCAATATCAGGATCTATATCAAAATCAGCTCCTGTCAATTCTCCTGCACCATCTTTAACTATATGGAGAACCTTGGGAATTTCACCTTCATACTTGATTCTTAGTTTTTTTAAGTTTAATATTATACGGGTTACATCTTCATAAACTCCAGGAATTGTAGAAAATTCATGATGTACTCCCTCTATTTTAATCGCTGTAATTGCAGCTCCTTCTATAGAAGAGAGGAGCACTCTGCGAAGAGAGTTCCCTATAGTCAAACCATAACCCTTTTCAAACGGTTCTGCGATAAAACGTCCATATTCAGGACGTAACTCATCGTGTTCAAAAAGAATTTTGCTCGGTCGTTTAAAGCCCTTTAGAAGATTTTTAGGGGCCATTTGTACCTCCAACATAAATAAATAAACAGCTTAAAATTAATACTGTGTTTAAAATTATTTTGAATATAGTTCTACTATAAGCTGTTCATTAAAGTTATCTTTAATATCGCTTCTAACTGGCAATCTTAAAACCTTACCATTTTTATTCTCATAATCAACTTCAACCCATTCCGGTTTTGAATCAATTGCCCTTGAAAGTTTAATAGAATCTTCCAATATTAAATTTTCTTTAAATTTTTCTCTTATCTTGATTTCACTACCTTCTCTAATAATGATAGAAGGTATATCTATAACAACATCATTAAGCATTACATGCTTGTGCTGAATAAGCTGGCGTGCCTGCATTCTGGATGATGCAAAACCCATACGATATATTACATTATCAAGCCTTCTCTCCAGAAGTGACAACATATTATCACCAGTTACCCCTTTCATTCTATTGGCACGTTCATAATTAATTTTGAACTGTTTTTCAAGAAGTCCGTAAGTTCTTTTTACTTTCTGTTTTTCTCTAAGCTGTACAGCGTAATCAGACATTTTTCCCCTTCTTTTCCTTGGAGGGCCAGGAGGATACTTTTTGTTGCCCTTAAGAGGACATTTATCTGTAAGACATCTTTGTCCCTTTAGCATTAAAGGCGTCATTTCACGTCTGCATAGTTTACATTTAGGACCAGTATATTTAGCCATGTTCAAATCACTCCATTAAACTCTTCTTCTTTTTTTAGGTCTGCAGCCATTATGAGGTACAGGGGTAACATCCTTAATAGTCGATATATTCAAACCACTCTGAAATAATGATCTTACTGCAGCCTCTCTGCCAATTCCCGGACCTTTTACAAAAACTTCAACTGATTGAAGCCCTGTAGATTCAATTGCCACATCAGCAGCAGATTTTGCAGCCATCTGTGCAGCAAATGGAGTAGACTTTCTTGAACCTTTAAAACCTTCCCCGCCTGCTGTAGCCCAGGAGATAACATTCCCCTGCATATCAGTTAAAGTTACAATGGTATTGTTATAAGTAGCCTGAATATATGCTCTTCCAAGAGGAATATTTTTTTTATCCTTTTTTTTGACTTTTCCCTTTTTTTGTTTCACCTAAAATACCTCTTATCTTTTTTTCTTGCTACTTATTGAAACGCGTCTATTCCCTTTACGGGTTCTGGCATTATTTTTAGTATTCTGGCCACGTACAGGTAAACCTCTTCTGTGTCTTATTCCCCTATAACAGCCTATATCCATCAGCCTCTTTATATTCATAGCTGTCTCTGTTCTGAGATCGCCTTCGACTTTCAAACTCTGTTCAATAAACTTACGGATACTCCCTATCTCATCTTCGCTTAGATCTTTCACTCTTACTTCAGGACCAATTCCTGAATCAGCAGCTATTCTTCTGGCTGTGGAGGGTCCAATTCCATAAATATAGGTGAGTGCTACTTCTACCCTCTTGTTATTTGGTAAATCTACACCGGATATCCTTGCCATAAATTCCTCTTATACTATGAATTAATGTTTTTTATTAGTTCGCACTTTTTGTCTTTGCTTATGTCTCGGGTTTGTGCAAATAACCCTGAGAACTCCATGTCTCTTTATAACTTTACAATCACTACATATTGGTTTTACAGACACCTTAACTTTCATAAATCAACCTCTTAATTCTATCAAAAAGCCATATACCGATATCAGCATTTTAAAGTCAACTCGAATATCTATATACCAATTCTATTTAGAACGGTAAGTAATTCTGCCACGGTTCAAATCATAGGGGGATAATTCAACTGTTACTTTATCTCCGGGTAAAATACGAATGTAGTGCATTCTCATTTTTCCTGAAATATGAGCCAGCACAATATGACCATTCTCAAGTTTAACTCTAAACATTGCATTAGGAAGAGGTTCAACAACTACCCCTTCTACTTCTATTGGTTCTTCTTTACTCATATACTATACACAAAATCCTTAAATAAAATACTTTTAATTAAAATCTTCCCTGAATTCTTTTTTTCTTTCCAAGAAAACCATCGTAATGTCTCATAAGCAATTGTGACTCTATCTGTTTTAATGTGTCAAGCGTAACACCTACAATAATCAGCAGCGATGTTCCACCAAATAGATAAGCCATTTCAGCAGGTACCTGCTCCGGCCATATCCTTATAATAAAATCCGGGACAACTGCTATTGCTGCAAGAAAAATTGAACCTGAAAGCGTAAGCCTGTTCAAAATACCTGTAAGATATTTTGAAGTATTTTCTCCGGGCCTTATACCTGGGACAAATCCGCCATATTTCTTAAGATTCTCTGCAATATCTACAGGATTAAACCTTAAAGAAGTATAGAAAAAACAGAAGAAAATAATAAGCAGCGCATAAACGAACATATATGGAAGCTGCCCGTGAGACAGCCAATACTGAATTTTGTTTATGTACTCATTGCTGCTTACTCCCATCATCCTGATCATTTGAGAAGGGAAAACTATAATTGCAGATGCAAAAATAATCGGGATAACACCAGCCGCATTTACTCTCAATGGAATAAACTGTGCTGTCCTCTGAGCAGCAGCCCCTCCAACCATTCTTTTACCATACTGAACAGGGATTCTTCTTGTCCCTAATGTTAAAAGAATTGATGCAGCAACAACCCCTAGAAAGATACATATTAAAATAATACCAACAATAGGCTCACCGGTCTGACCTATTCTTCTCATTGTAGCAACAGTTGCCTGAGGCATCTGTACAACAATACCAGCCATAATTATAAGAGAAATACCATTACCAATTCCTCTTTCAGTAATCTGTTCACCAAACCACATTAAAACCATAGTACCTGTTACTATAGAAAGAACAGCAAGTATTACAAATCCAATACCGCTTCCATCAGGAACAACAGAATACCCTGTACTGGTTCTCATGGATTTCATCCAGACAGTAATACCGAGCCCCTGTATTGTACAAAGGAAAACAGTACCATATTTTGTATACTGGCTCAGCTTTTTCTGCCCCTGCGCACCCTCTTTTGCCAGCTCATCAAGATGGGGAATAACAACTTTAAGCAGATCAATAATAATTGATGCGGATATATACGGCATAATGCCAAGGGCAAAGATTGTAAAGCGTTTCAATGCACCGCCTGCAAAGAGATCAAAAAAATCAAGCAAACCTGCTGTTTCAGCTTCAGTAAAATAATTTTTTAAAGCTTCAACATTTATTCCCGGTATAGGGATATGCGCTCCAATTCTATATACAACTAAAATGAAAATGGTAAATAATACCCTTTTCCTCAAATCAGCTATTTTAAATATGTTTACAAGCGCATTTGACATTAAATAGTCCTGTCCATATTTTTAATTTTATTTTTCAACTCTATAAGAAGTTTCTCCGCCTGCAGCTTTGATTTTAGTCATAGCCCCTGTTGAGAAAGCATCTGCAAATACTTTTACAGCAATTTTTAAATCACCATTTCCCAATATTTTTACAGGCTTTGCAACTTTATCTATTAAGCCGGCTTTTTTCAAAACCTCTGGTGTAACTTCAGATGCATTGAGCTTTTCCAGCTGAGATACATTTACAAGCTGATATTCTTTTTTGAAAATATTATTAAATCCTCTTTTGGGTAAACGCCTTTGAAGCGGCATTTGTCCGCCTTCAAACCAGGGCTTTACAGTACTCCCTGAGCGACTCATCTGACCCTTATGTCCCCGACACGAGGTTTTACCATGTCCAGATGATGGGCCTATGCCGACCCTTTTACGCCTTTTTATTGAATCGGGTTTCTTTATAATATATTGTTCCATTGTTCTACTCTCTGCAGTTTATGAATTAATTTCTTTAACTTCAACGAGATGTTTAACTTTATCTATCATCCCGCGTATAACAGGATTATTGTCATGCTCACGCTCAGCATTAATCTTTCTAAGTCCAAGTGCAACAAGAGTAGCTCTCTGCTTGGGAAGAGATCCAATGCTGCTTCTTTTCTGTTTTATAATCAGTTTCTTAACCATTTCCATTACTCCCAAAGTTTTGAAATAGAAACTTCTCTTGCCTCGGCTGTTTCACGCAGACTTCGAAGCTGCTTCAAGCCATCAAGAGTAGCTTTTACAACATTGATGGGATTTCTTGAACCCTGAGCTTTAGTAAGGATATCAGATATTCCGGATCTCTCTATAACAGCTCTCACTGAAGCACCTGCAATTATACCTGTACCAGGGGCAGCAGGCTTTAACATAACCTTTGCTGATTTATACCTGCCAATCACTTCATGTG
>CAZYPA010000084.1:0-7571 GCA_964649175.1 uncultured Leptospirales bacterium
TTATGAGTTTTATAATTCTTGTTGTTATTCTTATAATGGTTTTATTTTCACTTGCCAGGTATAACAGTCTTTTTTCAATTTTTAGGGCTTTTATCATAGTTTTTGGTCTTACAGGGATTTTCTTTTTTTATGGTTTAAATAGCATGGCACAGGCAGATTCTTTTCTGTTTTTGGGAAGTGAGCTGGATAGATCCTCCTTTTACCACCTTTCAAGCGTATGGTTTGGAGGAGATATTCTTGTTGCTGTTCTTATTATTAAAAATTACAGGATGTATCTGAAGGTTAATAAAAAAGGATAGATGAATCTTGACCAGTAATGTGGACAGGAAATTTACCAATATCTGGCGGAATGAGTTTTTTTAAGGGCTGATTAATTTTTATTTTGCTCCTGAAACAATATTTTTATAAAGTTTAATTTTAAGCTTTATATAGTTTTCAGAATAGCTGTTTTCATGAAGATTTTTATTATTTAGTGCCTTATTGTAAAGTGTAGCAATTGCATCTGCGCTTCTTCTTATTTCAAGGCCTTTTCGCAAAAGCATGTTAAGATTTGTTATCCATAGTTTTCCCTGATAAATGGAGGTGAATTTAATGCCATCAGGTGAAAAGTAAACCTCTTCACCCTCAATTCCGGTGTGTATTTTCTTGCCCTTATTTACATGGAATATATTTATTATCTGATTGTCAAGAAATGTCAAAATCCCTGCGTCTTGCGAATAATGGATATCAGGATTAAGTGTGCCATTTAAAAGCGTATGTTCTTTTACTTTATTTATTTCATAAAATTTAACGCTGTAATTGCCTGCTGAACCTGAACGAAAGGCAAACCTGTTATTGTCAATCCAAAGCAAATCCAGGTTTGATGATATGCCTGTAATTGTGGTTGTTCCTGAATCTGTAAATAACCTTCCCTTGTAGCTCCCCCCTCCCCCTGAAAGCACAAGAACTTTTGTTTTGTCCGGAGAAAAGTGAGCGCTTATGCTATCTCCTTTTTTGATCATATCATTAAATTCAATCTCTGGTATGATAAGTTCCCTGGTTTTAGAAAATGGTGAAAACTTGTAAATGCCTTTGCTGCCTGAGATAAGGAGGTAATCGCTTCCCGGATAAAAGGTCATATCCCGAAACATTGTTGAAGAGGGTTCCTGTATAATAGCATTGGTTGCAATATTTATATAAATGTTTTGCGCTACAGGTTTTGTTCCTGAGTAGTACAGGGTTTTGACTGCAAGTATATTTCCTCTATGGCTCAACATTGCTGTTGTTATATTTCCTCTGAATCGGTGAAGCTCCCTTTTTTTTCTGCTTTTCATATTATATTCATATCCAATATTTAAGGTTCCTGCTTCTTTAATATAGAGGATTTTATCTGTTCCTGTCCATGCTGAGAATATAACACCGGTGTCTACCTCTATGGAAAATATTTCACTGTAGAGCTTTTCCTTGTATTGTATAATTTGTTTATAAATCGATGATGAGGAATTGATGTATATGCGATCAAGGTCAATGTCCCTCGAAAATAGAGGGACATTTATAAATAATACCAGAAGTATAACAAAAAATTTTATTTTCATTAATTAGCTTTTTTATTCGCTCCTTTGCTGCTCTCAGGTTTATACTCCGGACGCTTTTCAGGTTTTGCAGGTATTTTAAACTTCTGGCCCGGGAAAATTAAATCAGGATCTTTTATCTGTTCCTTGTTTGCTATGTAGATTACAGGCCAGAAGCTTGCATCATTATATACTTTTAAAGCTATCCTCCAGAGACAGTCAGTATTTTTTTTGTGCCACTGAACAGTATAGGTTTTTTCTTCTAAAACAGGTTGTTCTTCCTTTGTCTTTGAATCTGTTTCAGCTGCCTTAATTGTAACTATTACCTTTGCAGATTTTTCTATGGAATTTCTTATAGAAGCAATCATGGTTTCAGCTTCATCAATAGCATCTTCGCTATTGTTGTATTTGCCGGATTTAAGTTCAGCTTCACTTTTATTAATAAGGGATTTTGCAATTATCAGGTTTTTTTCATGGGTTAGTGTTGTATCCATGTTTTCAGCCTCTGCAAGTTCCTTGCGTGCTTTTTCAATTCTTGTCAGTAAGAGTATTTCTCTGGATTTGATTTTTGAAGAATCATCGCTGGCCTGGTTTGAAAGGGAAATTACTTCTGCAGAAAGCTCCAGGGATTCCCTGTATTCAGCTTTGCTATTAGCTTCTTTGGACATGGAGAGCTTGCTTTCTGCTTCTTGGAATTTTTTCGGGGAAAAACGGGATGCAAAAAGTTTATCTGCTTTTAACCAGGACTCTTCAGCTTTTTGCAGCATGTCTGCTGAGTATAGGGGGAGAGATTTTTCCAGGGCTTTATCTGAAAGAGCTTTTGATTCTATTGCTGATTTTTTAGCATCATCAGTCTTTTCGTTTTTTAAAAATTCATTGCTCCTGAGGAGTTCATTTTCTGCTTCTTTAAGCTCATCAGGGCTGTAGAGGTTTGCCTTATATTTATATGCTTCTTCAATGCCCTGTTTTGCATCAACCATTTCTTTAACAGGAACATCCAGATCACAGGCTGTAAAAAAAATAAGAATAGCCGGAATAATAAATGCGGATTTGTTAAATTTTATTTTCATGACTTTTACTCCATTTATCTATAGGTACAAATTTAAATTAATAACTTTACGAATAAAAACAAATTCAAATAATGATTATTTTACTGGTGGAGATATTTATTGACAAGAATATTTTTTTTATTAATTTAATACTGAAAGTTTGTAAAAAAAGGATTTTCCTAAATAGATAGATATGAAAGAAATAAAGACTAATATAAAAAAAATAATAGATCTATGCAATAATAACAGGGTGGTGTCGCTCTTTGCCTTTGGCTCTGTGATTGAAGATAAGCTGAAGCCGAATAGCGATATTGATCTTCTTGTTGATATTGATGAAAGGGATCCTTTGAAATATTCTGATTATTATTTTAATATTAAATTTGAATTGGAAAAAATTTTTAATAGAGATATAGATCTGCTTGAGAAAAAAGGTCTCAGGAATCCTTATTTTAAAAAGCAGATAGAAAAAAAAGGTGTAGTTATTTATGAAAGATGAGATTTTGGTATGGCTTTCTGATATTCTTAGAGCAATCAATGAGATTGAGCTGTTTTTTCCTGATGAAAAGAATTTTGAAAAATTTAAAAAAGATATTAAAACTCAAAGGGCTGTAGAGCGCAATATAGAAATTATTGGAGAAGCTATAAGCCGAATTTTAAAAATTGAACCTGATTTCCAAATAAAAGATGCAAGAAGAATTGTTGATACCAGGAATAGGATTATACATGGATATGATACTGTTTCTTCTGATATAACTTGGGCAATTGTTATAAAGTATTTACCCGTATTGAAAGAAGAGGTTGCTTTAATTTTAGGGCAAACTAATTATGAATAAATGATATTTCTATATTGATTTGTTTTTTGCACTTTATTCTTCGAATATAGTGAAGAGAGATTTTCCTGCTAAATATTTCTTTCTAAAAAAATATTGACAAAATTTGCTCTTCGCAGACGTTTTTAATACCTGGATGCGTATTTTTTAGGTATAATTGGTCTTTTTTTTCATGACCTGGACATATAAACTGATTTTTTAAAAGAGGAAAAAATGGATTATTCAAAAACCGTAAATCTTCCAGCAACTGATTTCCCAATGAGAGGGAACCTCCCTCAGAAAGAACCTGCAATGGCAGCGAAATGGCAGGATGACAAGATTTACGAAAGAATTATTAAAGCAAGGGAAGGGGAGCCTACCTATATTCTTCATGATGGTCCTCCATATGCCAATGGTCATTTGCACCTTGGTCATGCCTTGAATAAAATATTAAAGGATATGATTGTTAAACATAAAAGCATGATAGGTTTTAAATCCCTCTATGTGCCGGGCTGGGATTGTCATGGTCTTCCTATTGAGCATAATGTTTCAAAAGAGCTGGGCAAGACAAACAAAGATGCATCAAAAATTGAAATTAGAAAAAAATGCCGTGACTATGCTACAAAGTTTGTAAATATTCAGATGGATGAGTTTAAGCGTCTGGGTGTTTTTGGGGATTATGATAATCCCTATCTTACAATGGAACAGAATTTTGAAGCCCGAATTGTTGAGGTTTTTGGTGAAATATTTGAAAGAGGATATATTTATAAGCATAAAAAGCCTATCTACTGGTGTCCTGCCTGTGTTACAGCACTTGCAGAAGCAGAGATAGTATATGATAACCACACATCATCATCAATCTATGTAAAGTTTAAGGTTGACCCGGATTCTGTTGCAATTGAAGGTGTGAACAGGGATAACCTTTACGTTGTTATATGGACAACAACTCCCTGGACTCTTCCTGCAAACCTGGGTCTTTCCTTTCATCCTGAGTTTGAATATTCCGTGTTTAAGTTTGGCGAAGAGTACTATGTTCTTGCAAAGGAGCTCCTTGGGGAGATGGAAAAGGTAGCTGGTAAAGCTGAAATGGAAATCCCAATTACAAAGCAGCAGATAGAAACTTTTACTGTTAATCATCCATTTATTGATAGAAAATCAAAGGCGGTTTTTGGTACACACGTAACTTTGGAACAGGGAACAGGTATTGTGCACACTGCTCCAGGTCATGGACACGATGACTATGTTGTGGGCATGCAAAACGGACTCGATGTTTTATGCCCTGTTGATGATAATGGAAAATTTACTGATGAGTTTTCCTTAATGAAAGGGGTATTTGTTTTTGACGCTAATCCCATGGTAATAGATCTTTTAAAGGAAAAAAATGCCCTTATTAATGAAAGCAAAATTGAACACTCCTATCCTCACTGCTGGAGATGTAAAAAGCCTCTTATTTACAGGGCAACTGAGCAGTGGTTTTTCAGAATAGACCATGAGGATATGAGAAAAAAAGGGCTCAAAGCTGTTGCCTCTACTCAGTGGGTACCTTCCTGGGGAGAGGCCAGGTTTCGCAGCATGATTGAAACAAGGCCGGATTGGTGTCTTTCCAGACAAAGATCCTGGGGTGTGCCAATCCCCTCATTCAGGTGCGCAGATTGCGGTAATAACCTCATGTCTCCTGATACTATCAGGTATTTTGCAACAATCTGCAAGGAAAAGGGCCTTGATTCATGGTATTCAGATGATATCAAGGATCTCATACCACCTGGAACTAGTTGCTCATGTGGCTCTACCTCATTTGAAAAGGAAGAGGATATTCTTGATGTATGGTTTGACTCAGGTGTGTCAAGCTTTGCTGTTCTTGAAAAATGGCCTGATCACAGATGGCCTGCTGACATGTATCTTGAAGGGAGTGATCAGCACAGGGGTTGGTTTCAATCCTCTTTCTGGCCTGCAATGGCTTTAAGGGGCAGGCCTCCATATGAATCAGTGCTTACTCATGGTTTTATTCTTGATGAGAATGGAAAAGCTATGAGCAAGTCCATGGGAAATGTAATTCCTCCGGACAAGATTATAAATCAGTTTGGTGCTGATATTTTAAGGCTTTGGGTTGCTTCTGAGGATTACAGAAATGACGTGAGCATTGGCATGACAAAGATGCAGCAGGTAGCTGACTCCTACAGGAGAATAAGGAATACCTTTAAATATATTATAGGAAATGTAGCTGATTTTAATTCCAGCCAGGAGGTTCCCTATACTGATTTGCCTGATGTTGACAAATGGGTTTTACATAAGCTATATGTTCTTTCAAAAGGCGTTATTTCAAATTATGAAAAATTCGAGTTTCACCAGGTTTATAGAAAGATACTCAACTTTTGCGCAGTAGATCTTTCTTCAATTTATTTTGATATTTCAAAGGATATTCTTTATGTGGAAGCAAAGGACTCGGAAATAAGGCGTGCAAACCTTACTGTGTTAAGTGAAATTTATAATACACTTGTGAGGCTTTTAGCTCCGATTTTAAGTTTTACCACTGAGGAAATATGGATGTTTAACAATAATCCTGATTCAGTGCACATGGAAAAATATTATGAACTGAAACCGGAGTATGACAATATTGAAGTTTTTAGTAAAATAAATGTTGTTGCTGATATTAAAAAGGATGTGCTCAAGTCTCTTGAGGTATTAAGAAAAGAAAAAGTTATTAAAACCTCTCTTGAGGCTGATGTAAAAATTTTTGTAAAAGATGGTTCTGTTAAAAAAATACTTAAAGATATGGGTGATGATCTCAGGAGATTTTTGCAGGTGGCCAAGGTTGAATTTGCATCATCTGAACATGGGCTTGTGGAGTATGATAATTCCTTAATTTCTTCGCAAAAAAGCAGCGGGAAAAAATGTGTAAGGTGCTGGAACTTCTTTGATGAATTGGGAAGCGATCCTGCGCATAAAGAGTTGTGTGACAGGTGTACAGGGATTGTTAAAAATTTATAAAGGGGATTTCATGCATGAAAAAGCATATTCTGCCGGGTGTTCTGGCAATTACAGTTCTTGGGCTTGATATAATCACAAAAATTATAGCAGTGAATTCCCTTGGTCATTACAGAAGTTTTGATTTTTTAAACGGTTTTTTGCGTTTAGAGCTCACATATAATCAGGGCGGTGTATTTGGGATAATGCAGGGATACCAGAATTTTTTTCTTATAGTTTCAATTGTGGTTTTGATTGTTATGGTGGTTTATTATTTTTATGAAAAGAATATGCCTGCTCTTTTCAGGTATTCCATGGCCCTTATTATAGGCGGTGCTTTGGGTAATATTATTGACAGGCTTATTCCTGCAAGGCCCGGAGTTGTTGATTTTATATCAATGGGTGTAGATGGTATTTACAGATGGCCTACATACAATATTGCTGATTCTGCAATTGTCATAGGCGCAATATTTCTTGTAATTGTTGTATTTAGGGAAGAAAAGAAACGCCTCGCTAATGAAAAAAATAAAAATCAGTAGGTATCAATAATTTCTATTGTCCCCTCAGCGGTTTTTTTATCATTGCTAAAAGCTTCTACTCTGAAAGTTCCTGAATTATAAAGGGGGAGATTAAAGCTTACAACAGGTTTTTCCTCTTCAATTTCAACTTTGAATGTGTTTATAACAGTTTCCGCAGCGCCGGATGTGTTAATTACTTTTATACTAATGAGGTCATTTTCCGCTATTTCATTTTTTAAAATAACAGCTGTTAAATCGCCTGTAGTGAATTTTTTCCCGCAGGAAACACCTTTCCCATTATTATCAATACCCTCACAAAACTGGATACCTTCCTTTTTGGAACAGCCTGTTGTAATGAGAAGAAGTATAAGTATAACATATATAGCTTTCATTTGTTTATCCTGAATTAAATATTTTTAAATCAAGGAACCTTGAAGTTCCTCATCATCCTCTATTTCGCCAGTGTCGGATTTTACTGCAACTTTTCTGTTTTTAACTTCATCTGAAGAATCGCCTTTTTGGAGAATTTCAATTTTTCTTTCAGCCTCTTCCAGCTTTTCATGGCATATTCGTGCCAGTTTTATCCCTTTTTCAAACTCCTTAATTGAGTCGTCAAGTCCCAGTTCTCCATCTTCCAGACGTATGGCAATTTCTTCAAGCTCGCTTAAAGCTTTTTCAAAA
>CAZYPA010000084.1:7671-9296 GCA_964649175.1 uncultured Leptospirales bacterium
ACAGCTGATATTATGGGAACCTTTGAGTTGTAAAATGCGCGCACCACAATTTCTTCATTAAAGGGCATAAGATCTTCAAAGGAGCCTCCACCTCTGCCGGCAATTATTACGTCTATTTGCCATTTGGGATTATTGAGTTCCTCTATTGCAGCTGCTATTGTTGCTGCAGCACTGTCCCCTTGCACAATTGCAGGTGCAAGGATTATTTCTATGTTAGGGTATCTGCGAAGGGCAACCTTTAAAATATCCCTTATTGCTGCACCTGTTGGAGATGTAACAACACCTATTCTTTTGGGAAGAAGAGGAAGTTCTTTTTTTGCAGATGAATCGAAAATACCTTCAGCTTCAAGTTTTTTCTTAAGCTGTTCAATTCTTTTTTGCAGTTCGCCAGCTCCATCAGGCCTGGCCTGGAGAACATTCATCTGATAGCTTCCTCTTTTTTCAAAAACAGTAAGTCCACCAAAAAGGATAACACTCATGCCCTCTTCAAGTTTGAATTTCATACTTTTGTTTGCATGGCGAAAAAACACAGCAGAGAGGAGTGCGCCTTCATCCTTTACTGTAAAATAAATATGTCCTGAAGAATGATATGTGAGATTATATATTTCACCCTTTACCCATATACTGGTGAAGTTGGGGCTGGTTTCTATTTCATTTTTTAAAATTTTTGTTATCTCTGATACTGTGAAAAACTCAGGGATTGATTCCTTATCCATATTGATTGTTTCCCCTTTAAAAAATATTAAATATCAGTGAGTATGGAAACCATTCTGCTGTGAAGAAATCCGTTTGAAGCTAAAATCTCCGGGTATTCCGGATCATAGGTGTCTCCATTGTACTTTGTTACCTTCCCGCCTGCCTCAGATACTATAAGGCTTCCAGCTGCAGTGTCCCATGGTTTTAACATAGGCTCCCAGTAGCCATCTATCCGGCCTGTTGCAAGATAGCATAGGTCCAGAGCAGCTGAGCCAAGACGGCGCATACACTGAATTTGCGGGAGGAAGCGGTTAAATTCAGCGAGATTGTTTCGCTTCATATCATCTTTATTATAGGGGAAGCCAGTTGCAAGCAGGGCCACTCCCATATCCTGTATATCTGAAGTTTTAATAGGCTCAAAATTACAAAATGCACCGCAGTTTTTTACAGCCCAGAACATTTCATCATGACAGGGATCATAAACAGCACCTGATACAACACTACCACTGGTCCTGGAATAAACTCCGATTGATATACAGAAAAAAGGTATACCATGGGCATAGTTATTTGTTGCATCAAGGGGATCAACATACCAGAGGTATTCGCTATTGGAATCTCTTTTGCTTCCTTCTTCAGCAATTATATCGTGGTCAGGAAATTGCTCACGAATACTGTTGTAGAGAAATTTTTCTGATTTATAATCCATATTGGTAACAAGGTCAGTTCTGCTCTTATAGGCTATTTCCGTGTCAGAAGATCTGAAACCGGAAAGGAGAATTTTCCCGGCTTCACGGCAAATTTCTTTTGAGAATAGGCATATTTCATCATTGATAGGCATTTTGATCTCCGAAGTTTTAAAAGGAACCTTTTTGTGAAATTTTTTTCATCTCTTTTATTACAGAATCAATTTCTGTTTTCAGTTTAAGGAA
>CAZYPA010000085.1:0-9183 GCA_964649175.1 uncultured Leptospirales bacterium
AATTGACAGCGAATTATTCCTGTTCAACAAACATAGCCTCTGAATTTTACTATGGTCGCTCTGATGAGGTTTCTATGATGGATGTACAAAAAGGCGGGAAAACATATAAAACAGTGATAAACAAAAACGAGTAACTATTAAAAGTCCAGTTAAAGGCTTTTAGTAGAATAAAAGAGTGTTTTTTGCTTGACGTAATCCATATATGATGTTTTATACCAAAAGAAATTTGCTCCGAAGAAAGAGGAATTTCCTGAATATCAAATTATAGAGGTTTATATTGTGAACAAAAAAATTATAAGTGCAGTTATTTTAGCCCTAGGCATCCTAACTCTGGCTCTATTTGGATGCGACGACGGGGGGGGGGCAGTCAGGACGAAAATGGCAATTCCTCGATGTATCAGGTGGCTACACCAGAAATTAGCCCCAATGGAGAAACTTATAATAGCGCCCAAACAGTGACCATTACCTGTGCCACCGAGGACGCTGCAATTTATTATACAATCAACGGGGATAAGCCCTCGACTTCCAGCACAGAGTACACAGGTCAAATTCCTGTCAACAAAACGACCATTGTCAGGGCAATCGCCTACAAGGACGGCTGGAAACCCAGCGAAGAGGTGCAAGCTATTTACACAATTGAAGGTACTGTTTCCTATCCTACTTTTACTCCTGAATCAGGGACCTATGATAAAGCACAAACGATAACCATTAGTTGTGCCACCGAGGAAGTTAACATCTATTATACCACCGGCACAACTATTCCCTCGGAATCCAGCACAAATTACACAAGTCCATTTAATATTGACAAAACCACCATTATCAATGCAATCGCCTACAAAGACGGAAAGACCAGCAAAATAGCGCAAGCTACTTACATAATTAAAGGCACGGTGGCTACACCGACATTTAACCCCCCCAAAGGAGGGACTATTAAGAATAACCAAAAAGTGTACATCTACTGTAGCACAGATGACGCTGCGATTTACTATACCATCGACGGTACCGAACCCACTGACGAAAATGGTCTTGTCTATAACAAGGCGATGACCTTTGACCGCACTACCACTGTTAAGGCAAGAGCCTACAAGGAGGACTGCGAGCCCAGTGAAGTAGCAGAAATTACTTACACAATTAAAGACACAGTCGCCAATCCTACTTTTTCTCCTCCAAGCACAAGCTATTTTAACTCCCAGACAATAACTATTAATTGTATCACCGAGGGAGCCAACATCCACTATAACATCAATAATAATAATGATCCCACGACTACCTCCGGAACAGTTTATACTGCCCCTTTCACTATCTACAGTCCGACTAATGGCACAACCGTTACTATCAAGGCAATCGCTTACAAAACCGGTTCTACTAAAAGCGAGGTAATGACGGCAACATATGAATATCTGGAGCTCCATGGAACGATAAAGATTAATAACAAAGAGGTCCAACTCCCGGAATCTGATTATATTTTACAGGGACCCGCTAATAATCCCACGCTTAAATGGGTGTGGGGAGACGGAAAAAATCCCTATCTAGAGATGAACCAATACAACGGGACTTACATCGAGGAGGGTACACTCAAAAACATTACTATTAAAGTAAAGGGTGACAGCACCCTTGATGCAGGGGCAAGCAGCTACGCCCTTTATTTTTCCCAGGGGGTCCATATCGAAGGATCAACGTCGGGAAGGAAGTTAACCCTAAAGGGTCAAAACATGAGAGTGGTCTACATCAGTAGCACCAACCCACTTACGGCTAAAAACATCAATCTCACTATTGAAGGGGACCATACCGTAAATCCAGAGGCTAATCTAACATACGTTGTTCTTGGGAATGTTGAATTGCAAGATAAGGCAATTTTGAATCTAACCGGTTACAGAGATTGGTCGGGCGGCGGGGCCGGCGAGAGCAATGCTCATGCTATAGATGGTATCTATGGCACACTGACCCTTGATTCCGGGTCTTCCGCTAACATAAATGTAACAGGACATGAATATACAACCAATCGCATATTTGGCGTTAATAATCTTATTTTAAATGGAGGGACTTGTGAAATAAACTTGGGCGTTTGTCCAATCTGCGGACACCTCAATCACCCTCCAAAAGCTGTCATGAATCAGCCAACGGTTCCTGATAACTATAATACAACAGGTGCCTGGGATTCGAATTATGTAAAATACACACGTAAATAACCCCTGTGTCAAGGAGCGGGATTGCAAACACAAAACATCCCTAACCCCGCTCCAGCGCAGTTTTAAGTACCATCGCCTGCTGGCAATAAATTTAAAAAAGCCCCTGTTAAGGGGCTTTTTTATAGGGTAAAAACGTTTTTTCTTAAAACTACTTCCTGTGAGCAAAAAATATGCTACTCTTTTAGGACTATAATCCTGAAATTCATCAGCATTAATTTTGATCTTCTAAAAACCTGTCAAAATCACTCTTATATAATCTATCCTGTATAATACGGTACTTTTCAAACTCGGTTTCTGCATGAAGTTTTGCTAATTCTTTAGATATTTTCCCATTATCTTTTAATACCTCTCTATCCCACAGGGTTAAAAATCCATTTAATCTTTCCTCCCAATCTGCCATGGTCATGGGAATACGCCTCTCTGCATGAGCCTCTGCCATATCTAAATATGCTGATACAATCCTGGATAATTGACCAAGTTCCTCATCTGTCAGATAATTTTTTGCTATAACTACATCTGATTTATGAATTTTGTTATGAGGAGAGTTCTCCCAGGATGTAAGCCCCATATTCTCTTTCCTGGAATCTGCCCTGTAATAAATAACTTCTGCTGCAGTTTGCCCATGAACGCTGTAATGAAGTTTGTTTTGTACTGCTGCAAAAAATCTTATAGTAGATTTGGCTGATGGATCATAATCCAGGGCTGTAGCATATATGTCTGTTATTTTTTGATAAAACTTTCTTTCAGACATTCTTATTTCCCGAATCTTTTCTAACTGTTTTTCAAAGTATTTTTCCGTTAAAACAGTTCCACTATTTTTTAGACGCTCATAGTCCATTACCCAGCCCTTGATAGTAAAATCTTTTACAATCAAATTAGCCCATTTGCGAAATTGAACTGCCTTCTCATTATTAACCTTAAAACCAACAGCTATAATCATTTGTAAATTATAATGATTTGTGCTATATTTCTTACCATCCTGGGCAGTTATTAAGTATTTCTTAATAACTGAATTTTCATCTAATTCTTTATCAGAAAATATCTTTTTTATATGCTGATTAATAGCTGATACACTCACATCATAGAGTATTGCCATCATTTTTTGTGTAAGCCAGATATTCTCATTCTCATATCGCATCTCTATGCTTTCTTCATCATCTCCTGTTGAAGCCACATAGGTTAAGTATTCTGCAGTAGAAGAACGAACAAATATGCTTTCTCTATCCATTTATTTTACTCATCCCTTTCCACATTTTTATTGAACTTGTCGGAATTTCCGACAGGTTGAATTTTCACTTAATTCTTCTTCCTGCACAATATATCTCCTTTCTATCTCTATTTTTTATTTTTTTAAGCGAATAACTATATTTTACAGCCACCCAATTATACTCTTTATAAAGAAGAAAGTCAAAACTTATAATTATAATAAATTCATAAATATGCCAATTACAAAATAAATTTCATTCCGCCGGGGGCTAAAAATACAAAGTTTCAAAATTCATAAATATGCAAAAATACGCATACCAGGGACCAAAAAAAAGAGCTGCCATTTTGACAGCTCTTTTCTATTTATATTAAAAGGCAGAGAGGAAATTAGTACATTCCACCCATACCGCCCATTCCACCCATGCCGCCCATGCCGCCAGCGCCCATGCCGCCCATTCCTGCATGCTCTTCTTCTTTTTCAGAAATAAGAACTTCAGTTGTAGAAAGCATTCCAGCAACAGATGCTGCATTCTGTAGAGCAGATCTTACAACTTTTGCAGGGTCAATAATTCCTGCTTCAATCATATCAACCCAGTCAAATGTGTATGCATCAAAACCAACACCAGCTTTCTGTGTTTTTGCCTTTTCAACAACAACAGAACCCTCAAGACCTGAGTTTGTTACTATCTGCTTCATAGGCACTTCAATAGCTTTAAGAATTATTTGAGCGCCAATTCTTACATCACCTTCAAGCTTATCAACAACTTTCTGAACCGCTGCCTGAGCGTGTATAAGAGTTAATCCGCCCCCTGGAACTATTCCTTCCTCTACAGCTGAACGTGTAGCAGAAAGGGCATCTTCAACCCTTGCTTTCTTCTCTTTAAGCTCAACTTCAGTAGCTGCTCCAACATTAATAACTGCAACTCCTCCTGCAAGCTTGGCTTTTCTTTCCTGAAGCTTTTCAATATCATATTCTGAACTTGAATCTTCAATATGCTTCTGAATTTGTGAAATTCTTGCTTTTACTTCCTGCTGTGTTCCGGCACCTTCAATAATTGTGGTGTTTTCCTTATCTACAAGAATCTTCTTGGCTCTTCCAAGCATTTCAAGAGTGGTGTTTTCCAGCTTCATTCCAAGATCTTCAGAAACAACCTGTCCACCTGTAATAATAGCTATATCTTCAAGCATTGCTTTTCTTCTGTCACCAAAGCCAGGAGCTTTAACAGCAACGCAGTTGATAGTCTTTCTAAGAGTATTCACAACAATAGTTGCAAGAGCTTCCCCTTCAACTTCTTCTGATATTATAAGAAGAGGCCTTCCTGCCTGAGCAACTTTTTCAAGTACTGGTAAAAGATCCTTCATAGTTGAAATCTTTTTATCATGAATAAGGAGATAGGCATCTTCAAGAATTGCCTGCATTGTTTCAGGATCATTAGCCATATACGGAGAAATATATCCTCTGTCAAACTGCATTCCCTCAACTACATCAAGTGAAGTTTCAATTGATTTGGCTTCTTCAACTGTGATTACGCCATCTTTTCCTACTTTGTCCATTGCATCAGCAATGAGATTGCCTATTTCAAAATCGTTGTTAGCTGAAACAGCAGCAACCTGTGCAATCTCTTTTTTGTCCTTAATCTCTCTTGAAACAGATGCAACATAATTAACAGTAGCTTCAACTGCTTTATCAATACCCCTTTTAAGGTCCATTGGGTTTGCGCCTGCTGTTACGTTTTTAAGGCTTTCCCTATAAATCGCTGAAGCAAGAATAGTTGCTGTAGTAGTACCATCACCAGCAACATCATTAGTCTTGATAGCAACTTCCTTTACCATCTGAGCGCCCATGTTTTCAAAAGAATCATCAAGCTCAATTTCTCTTGCTACTGTAACACCATCTTTTGTAATTGTTGGTGCACCAAATTTCTTGTCAATTGCCACATTTCTTCCACGTGGTCCAAGTGTAACCTGTACAGCATCTGAAAGTTTGATTACACCATCCAGTATTGATTTTCTAGCATCATCGCCATATTTTAATATCTTTGCCATTCTTCTTTCCTTCTTTAAATTTTAAATTACTTATTCAATTAGTCAATTACTGCAAGAATATCATGCTCATTAAGCAAAAGATATTCATTATCTTCATACTTCAGTTCAGTTCCTGAATACTTTCCAAATAAAACTTTATCCCCTACCTTTACTCTCATAGGAACCAAATCCTTTCCATCCAGTCTGCCTTCACCAGCTGCAATTATTTTACCACGCTGCGGCCTTTCCTTTGCAGTATCAGGGACATATAATGATCCCACCTTTCCAAGATCTTCTTCGATCAGTTCAACTAAAACTCTGTCGCCTATTGGTTTAATAGCCACATTAGCCTCCTTATAAATCTTTATAATTTAGTAATTTTATATTATTTGAAAATCAAATGTATTGTTAGCACTCAACTAAACGAGTGCTAACAATACAAATATACAAAAAGCTATTTAAATTTCAACTAAATTTTATTATTTTTAGAGGAAAGACAAAAAAAATCGCTCAGAGGCTGCTTAAATAATCAGACTTGCCACCTTTTTTTTCAATAAGCCTGCAATCTTCAATAATCATCCCTTTATCAACCGCTTTACACATATCATAAACTGTCAAAGCAGCTATAGTCACTGCTGTTAACGCTTCCATTTCGGCACCGGTTTTCCCGGTCATCCTTATTTCTGAAAGTATTCTTATACCGCTATTTTCCCTATCCAGCTCAATATTAACGCCAACATAGCTTAACTGAAGCGGGTGACACATAGGAATAAGCGCTGATGTTTCTTTTGCGCCCATAATTCCGGCTATTCTTGCAACTTCAAGGATATCTCCCTTAGGCATCATTTTCTTTTCAATCAAATCTACTGTTTTGCTGCTCATTTTAACAAAAGCCGTTGCCTTTGCCAGCCTGTCTGTTACAGCCTTGGAAGAAACATCAACCATCACGGCTCTTCCTTTATTGTCATAGTGTGAAAAATCTGACATATAGCTAACTCTCTAAAATTATTTTATTCTACAAATTCATGAAAAAAGCCCTGAATATCAGGGCAGATTAATAAAGCATATACTACAAGCTAATAATTCAAGCTCTTTTTATCTTATAAAAAAAAGATCTCACAAGCCCCCAAAGAATATAGGCAGATGCCACCATAAAAATCGACCAGGCTTTAAAAAAAATAAGCAGCAAAATTATTACAATGCCTGAGATAATTCTTACTGTTTTTCCTGCTCTCCATAGATCAGAAAACAGCTTGTTATAATCAAATTCAGAGATCATCAAATATGCTATAAAAATATATATGACAGAATAAACATAAAGCGGTATTATAAGAGGAGAAGCTTCATAAAAATAAAGCGATGCAGGAACCATAAGTGCAGAAATGGAGCCTATTAAAACACCAGCTGCAGGTGATGGCAGTCCGGTAAAGCCCTGACCTGACTCCTCACAGTTGAACCTTGCAAGCCTGTAAACCGCACAAATAGGGAATAGAGCTGCAATAACAATTCCAGGACCTACAATTCCAAAATATTCAGGATATTTATATAAATAGGAATGATAGGCAAGAACACCAGGCGCAATACCATAAGAAACCCCATCTGCAAGGGAATCAAGCTGCATTCCAATCTCACTTTCAACACCCAAAGCCCTTGCAACTGCACCATCAAACATATCAAAAATACTCGCTACAAATATCAGGATTCCGGCAATAAAAAGATATTCTTCATTTCCAATCTCCGGATTGTATTTTGAAGAAAAAATTATTGATACAAAACCCATTATCATATTTCCCATGGTAAAAATAGCAGGTACTACTGATTTCTTTTTCCCCATAACTTGACCTATTAACTCCAGGAATTAATTAAGATTTAATATAATACAATTTAAAAACCAATACTGTCAAGACAAATACAATGTAGATTCAACTCATATTTTCATCTGCACTTAGCTTCAATATTGGAAATAATTGTTTCTCCATTTTCAATTTTCATTGAAATTTTTTCAAATAAAACTGAATTTTCCCCGCCAATAGAGGTTGAGTATTTCAGAAGCTTTGAAGCATGCTTTAAGTCCTTTAATTTTTTATTCTGTTCAACAAGTTCAAAGCACTCTGCATCCTCATTTAAAAACACAGATTCATATATTTTTTTTGCTATTTCCTCGTATTCCAAAATCAGTTCCTTTTTTATTCTTGCCAGATGCTCTTTGTAGATAATTTTTGTTTCATCAACTTCTGCAATTTTATCAGGCCCGCCCTGTATAATGATTTTATAAAAACGCTTTGCTTCTTCATAATTACCTGCATTTATCTCTTTTAAAAAAATATTTTCGGGGTCTTCATAAATAGAAGCAACTCCAACAAGAGCAATAATAAAAGATGTAATTATTGCTCCAACTGCAAAGCCAGTGCTTATTTTTTTCTTTATTCTCTTGTAAACAATAAAAGCAGGAACAAGACCCACGAAAAAAACTTTGATAATTATCTTTATAACATCCAGCCGCATATCCATTTAAAATTCTGTCCTTAATCTGTTTTTTTCATTCCTTCTTTCAAAGGATAAGGCTATAAGCTTTTCAAGCAACTCAGGATAGGATATTCCAGACACCGCCCACAACCGGGGATACATGCTGATCCTTGTAAATCCGGGAATGGTATTTATTTCATTAAGATAAAAATTTCCACTCTCTTCATCTATAAAAAAATCGATTCTGGCCATACCTGAACAATTCAATGCTTTAAATCCCTTTAATGCAGCAAGGGAGATCTCCTCAGCCAGATCTAAATCAATTTCAGCAGGAATAATTAAATCTGCACCATCTGGATCTATGTACTTTGCTTCATAGGAATAAAATTCATGCCTGGGTTTTATTTCACCAGGCACAGACACTATAGGCTCGTCATTTCCAAGAACTGAAAATTCAATTTCCCTTGCCCTAATTCCCTTTTCAACAAGCACATACCTGTCCCAAAGAAAAGCCTCATCCATTGCTGCATATATATCATCTGTCCCATTAACCTTTGTAATCCCCACAGATGAGCCTGCACTGCAGGGCTTTATAAAGCAGGGAAAGCCTATTTCATTTTTAATTTCATTAAAGATAATCTCTTTGGTATTTATCCACTCTGCCCTGCTATATTTCTTCCATGGAACCACGGGTATTCCTGCATCACGCAAAAGCCTTTTAGCAACATCCTTGTCCATGCCTATTGCAGAACCTGCAACATCAGCACCCACATAGGGAACCATTGCAAGCTCAAGAAGCCCCTGCAAAGTTCCATCCTCGCAGAATGTACCATGCACAACAGGGAACACCACATCAACTGTTACCACTCTGCCTGATCCGGTTTCATAAAGATGGAGCTTGCCGTCCTTTTGAAAATGATTAACCAGCCAGTTCCCGGTTTTTTTTAAAGCTAAAACAGTGCCAAAGGACTCATCATCAACTAATTCCAAAGCATCCTGAACGTGCCAGCATCCATCCTGATCAATTCCAATTGCAGTAACCCTGAACTTTGACCTATCAAGGTGACTTACAACAGAAGCAGCAGAACACTTTGACACCTCATGCTCACCTGAACGCCCTCCGTATAAAACCCCTACGTCAATCATATAATTAACCTGGCGCCCTACTCTGCCTCAAGAAAAGCCTTATGCAAAAGTTTGGTTGCAAGCTCAGAATAAATCGAATCAATTACACAGGATATACCTATTTCAGAGGTAGATATCATTTCAATATTAATTTTCTGATCTGATAAAACCT
>CAZYPA010000086.1:0-9048 GCA_964649175.1 uncultured Leptospirales bacterium
CAAGGCTTTTTTGGCATGGTGTGGAGAATCTTTATAATCATGCTTCAATGGTTACATTTAATGGCCGCGGTTTTGATGTACCCCTTCTTGAGCTTATGGCTTTTAGATACGGCTTTTCTGTTAAAAGGCATTTTAAGGATAAGTGGGCAGGCAGAAACCGTTTTGGTACAAAGCACATAGATTTACAGGACTGGATTTCTAATTATAATGCAATAAGAATGAATGGCGGGCTTAACCTACTTGCAAAGGTGCTTGGCAAGCCTGGTAAAATGGATACCAAGGGCAATGAGGTTTATGGCATGTACTGCAAAGGCCTTATTCAGGAGATAAACGATTATTGTATTCACGATGTTCTTGATACGTATTTTGTGTTTTTAAGAACAAGGGTTATGCTTGGTGAAATTACTATTGCAAGGGAACAGGAAATTGTTGCACAGACTAAAAAGTTCCTGTTGGATCATAGTGAAGATAATGCTGCTTACAGGATTTATCTGGATAATTGGGGCGACTGGGAACCGTGGCCTTAATAAATCCCCTTAACCGCCTATAATCGGCTATAATCGGCTATAAACAAGAACAATACTTTATTGTAGCCGTTTTATGTAGCCGTTAAAATAGGAGCTGAACGGATGGCAAAAAAGAAAAATGATGACAGAAATCTTTATTCATTATATTTAAGAAACGGCATTTATTATGCTCGGTTATGGGATGCCGAAGCCGGAAAATATACACCCGCAAAAAGCACCGGAGAAACCAACGAACAGAAAGCAGGGCAAAAAGCCCTTGAAATGAAAGAATCCGGTCAACTTGTTAAAAGGGAAAAAGACCCTTTATTTATTGACGAACTGGTTAAATACTGGGAAAACAGAAACGATATATGCAGAGCATATAAAACCGATATTCTAAACAGGATTATTAAAAAGGCCGTTCCTTCAGATCATTTAAAGAATGTGAGAATGTCACAAATAGGCCACGTTCATATTAACCGATTAAGCCACGATTTAAAAAATACTGACACCCCTTCAGGCATAAATAACTTACTAAAAAATATTAAAACCTTTATCCGCTGGGCTGACTCGCTGGGATATGTTCAAAAAGATTTTACCAGCAGAATAACAATGATACCCAGGAAAAAAGGAAAAAGGGGATTTTTAGAACCTGATGAAATGATGAGAGTATCAAGAACCCCATGGCATGATTTACGGACAAAAGCGGCGGTCATGCTGGGAATGTGGGCCGGTATGCGATACGGAGAAACAAGGGCCTTACAGTGGGGGGATATTGATTTTAACAAGAATACCATTGATATTAAAAGAAATTTTGTGGATGACTGGGATGAAGAGGGGAACCCGATATATAAAGCGCCAAAAGCAGAGAGTTTCAGAAGATGGCCTTATCTGGTTTTTCCAGAGCTTAAAAACACCCTTTTAGAATTGTATGAAGAAACCCCCTTTAATGGCCCTGATGATTTAGTATTATGTAATGTCGGTCAGGTTAAGGAAAAGCAATATTTATTAAAACAGTATAAGCCTATTACGTACGCACATATGCAAAAAACTTTTAAAAAATTCCTTTCAGCGGCGGGAATATCCATTGAAGAACAGAAAGCCAGAAAATTAAGTTTTCACTCGTTAAGGCATAGTTTTACTTCCTTCATGGCTACTAATGCACCGGCGGCGGCTGTTATGGGCCTTACTGGACATGAAAATGAAAAGGTTTATGAAGGCTACAGGCATAATATTAAAAGCGCCTCTATTGATGCTTTAAATATTGCTAATATGGCAATGGATAAATTTAGACAAGAACCGGAAAAGCCTGTATTAAAAATTGATAAACCGGATTTTATAAATTAAGGGGGGATATTATGACAGAAAATTATATTGAAGTTGTTATATGCCCCGAAAGTTTAGAACATGCTGAAAGGGTTTTTAAATGGAATTTAAGCACCCATGAACAAGCACAGGCGCGGGAAATAATATCCAGTAAAAGGATTATAAATAATAAGCATTATGTAAAAGATTGCACCCTTTCAAAAAAATTATTTCAGGGTTTTATAAATTGATGGGGGTTAATGTGGCAGAAGAAAAAAGTAAATTTAACATGAACGAAGTTGTAAAAGTTATCAATGCGGAAGCTGAATGGCTGGAAATTGAAAATAAAATTTCCGAAAAATTTAATAATATATTTCTTAAAGATGATGACCCGTCAAGAGTGTTTTATGCTGAACCATGGGCAAGAATCTTATATAAACATAAATGTGTTTCCCTTACAATGGGGGGAATGCCTAAATCAAAAAATTCAAAAGTTGATTATTATATTTATGAAATCTGGAAACGTTATTTCAAAAAAAGTAATCAGACATGGACTGTCTTTTGTCAAAAAGTAAAGCTTACCCGAAAGCCTGAACATATTCAAGATAAAGCAAGGGAGACCGCTTTAAATTTACCATATAAAATAATTGAAGATTTAGAGAAATGTTATATTGACAATGAATATTCTTATATTGAAGAGACGGAGCGTCAAGTCAATACCGCAGAAAAAACTGTCTCAATTCACAGACTTAAGGAAATAGCCCCTGTTCTTTTCAGGCATTCAATTATTGATAGACCTTTTATGATGCCTTATAAAATATCCGGTAATCCTGATTTTGTATATTCAGTATGGAGAAACTTTTTTAAAAAAGGTTTTATTTCATGGAATGATTTTTCACAGTATTTTATTTTTTCCCCTGATAAAGAAAAAGAAAAAATCTTTATTAAAAACCTTCCTAAAAGAAAAAACAGAAAAGAATTAACCGAAAATATTTTAAAAGAAATTTCTGAAGTTTTTCAAAAAGTTTAATACTTTTCGTATTTTTCCGACCGCCTAAACCTAAATATATGTTTTAATCTTTTTAAATATTTCAAAATATTTAAGGAGATTATAAAAAATGTCATTAACCAAACAAACAACCACAACAACTAAAGCTGACAATATCGAAGTTTTAAAAAGTAAAGACTGGCTAAGTAAAAAAGAATTTTTGCAGCTATACGCCTTCAGCCTTCCGGCACTGAATCGCTATTTATCAAGCGGACTACTTCACTATACAAAAATAGGCCGTCGAGTGTTGATTAAAAATGAAATTCCTGAAAGCAGAATGGAGGCCCGATAATGCAAGCAGACTTTTACAACTTATTGAATTTCAAAATATTTTCAGCTGAAATAATAAAAAGGAGAATAAAACAATGCGCGATTTAAACAAAGACCCAGAAATAATTATAAGCGAAGGATACCCGAAGCCAGGAAATGAGATGTTTACCGTAACGCCAAAAAACGGACGTTCCGCTGCCCTTTCCCTAAAAATGAAATCCGGCCGCATTTTATCTTCAGTTGTAAAAACTGGTGCACAGATAGACGGGCCAAGCATAGATGATACATATAGAGCCGCTTGTATCCGCACAGGTCAAATTGTGGGGACAGGTATTTTCAAGAGTAGTACTCATTTTTCCTCTATGACTGATTACCATAAACCGCTATTAGAAAAATCTAAGGAAATCGGTAAAAATGTCGATTTAAACAATCCTGATTTTTGGCCAACACTCGAAACGATGGCAGCGGAGAAAATGAAGGAATCATGAAAGAGCACCTGATGGGGTTTTTATGAGTAGTAAGGGAAAAGTGTAAAAAACTCATAATCAGGGGGCAAAATGATTTTAAAAATAAAAATAAAAAAAGAAAAAAGATATCTCGAAAATTTCCTTTCCAGTTACGGCATAGATAAAAATTTTAAAACTAACTTATGTTATGCTGAAGACTCAAAGAATCATTATTTCTGGTTTACGGCTACAGGTGAAATAATGCCTTTACCCGTTCACTTTTCAAATGTGGAGGTCGAACTTTCAGGCCACTCTGATTATGAAGGCTTAACAGAAAACACACCTTCAGCCATACCGCTTGATTTTCTTAGGCTTGTTAAAAATCCGTTTAATGTTATTGATGCAATCGACCTGTTAAAAAAGGACTTCCCTCAAATAAACTGGAGAGTACAGGGCTTGTACGGTTCAGGGTTAAACAATCTGAACGCTACACCGAAAAGTGGTAAAAGCCTGTATGCTCTTCAGCTTGCCCTTTCCGTTTCCGCTGGACTCCCTTTTCTGGGGCATAATACCATTAAATCAAAAGTCTTGTATCTTGCCCTTGAAGACAGTCAAAGAAGAATTAAAGACCGACTTGCAAAATACTCTGATATAGCTATTGATAAGGGGAATATTTTTATTACCACTGAGTGGCCCCGTGGTTTATCTGGGATAGAAAAAATTGAAAATTTTATAAAATACCAAAACCCCGGATTAGTTATTATTGATACCTGGGGCCGCTTTGCAGGAGTTGAGAACGGGAACGACTACAGCCAAGTGACCGAAGTTGCTGGAGCTTTACAGCATATTGCACATACGCACGATGTCTGCATTTTTGCAGTACATCATACAAAGAAAAAAGCTGAAGATGACTTCCTTCTTAATTCACTGGGAAGCACAGCCTTTGCAGCTGCAGCTGACTCTGTTTCAAATCTGTCAAGAGCGAGAGGGGAAACGAGCGGGAAGCTTCAGGTGACAGGTCGAGACATTGAAGAAAGAGAAATTACGCTGAATCTTGATTTAAAAAAATTGAGATGGCAAAATGTAAATTCAATCACTCCAGAAAAATTAAAAACTGTATTCAGTGATGAACCACAGGGCAATCTTCCTATTAAAAATGAAAATGATAAATTTTCAAATAGAAAAAAACAGGGGGCCGCTCAATGAAAAATAAGATTAAAAAAATATCTTCACAGAAAAAAAGATCCGCTATTGATCTTGTCACAGAAAACAATCTTAACTTTTCTGAAATTTCTGTTATAAAAAAATGGCTGGAAAATGAATTTAATCGACTGCTTAAATCTGAAGAAAAACTTTCCCTTGTTGAATTGAAAGATAAAATTTCTAAATTTCAAAAAGACGTTTCCCTGTATGGTAAAGAAGCTTTTTCGATGCCTGAACATAAAACAGCGGTTGCTGTTATTTCCGCTTCAATGCTTGATGACAGAGCTGGAGACCTTGAAGAAAAAATAAAAAACTACGGCAAGGCCGGAGGGCTTACAAAAAGAAAAAGCGGTAATGTCTCAAAGCCTAATGACATTATGACTCTACAGCTTAACAGCCCCTTGCTACTTACTTATTATTGCACCGTTAAACCGGATGCAGTAAACAGCCTTACACCTGATGAAATAACCGCCATAATGAACAGTCAGGTATTCTATAGACTTTCCAGTAAATATGCCTTTCTTGAAGATGCTATTCTGTCAATGGCTAAACATGAAACCGCCAACAATGAAACGTTTCTGGGAATTGACCACTATGTTTATAAACTTCCAATTATCAATTTTCTGCAATATTCCGGCGCAAAAGGTGACAGTAAAAAACAGTTTTTCAATCTCCTTAATGATGTCTTTAGAGGCCGTGAAACTATGCGGGGTAATATCTGGATAAATGAAGGCGACGAAATAAAAATGTATAATCTTAATTTTATTTCAATCGTTTTTCAAAAAGATGTAATGCTAATCGGTATTGAAAAAAATCTGTTCCGTTCAATAGTTGAGAAAGGGCAAGCCCCCGGAACCGGATATATAAACTATCCAGAACACCTTGAAACCCGTCTCAGAGGGGCCACAGAACAACGCTACAGCGTACACATACGCCGCTTATATGACTTCCTATTAAGAGACCTTGAAAGGAAAAACTCTGTTTCAAAACCGGCGGCCCTTATAATGGCAAGTATTGAATATACTTCAGCATTCAGAGACCTTACAAGTTTTAGTATAAAGAAAAGTCAGGTATTGGAATTTTTAAGCCGTGCAATTCCCGCCATAAATGAAATCAAAATATCCGGTAAAGTTATTATTGATTATGGCTTTGAAGGTCAAAATCTATATTTTAAGGCTGGTTATTGATGGAAAATAGAAAAAATGATCTGATTTTTGACCGAGATAATAAGGTTCCCGACCGAGATACTTATATTTTTGACCGAGATAATAAGGTTCCCGACCGAGATAATAAGCTTCCCGTAACATATATAACATTCTTTAACAATGTTAACAGGACAGCCTCCCTTTATAGGTCGGCTGTCTCTTCAGGCCTATTCCATGTGATGCTTTTCAATCACAGAATCAAATACAATTCAATAAAGGAGAACTTAATCAATGTTATTTATAACTGACTTACATTTAATGATTTTACTTTTATTCTTTATTCACAGATCACGCCTTAAGAAGGTTAAAATATAATGTGTGTTATATCAATACCCCTGTGCATACGGTGGGGCGGGGTGGGTATTAAAAAGGTACTGTGACAACCTCAGGCTTTATCAGGGGTAAAACTCTGCCCGCCTTCCTTGCTCCTGACAGTTGGGAAAAGGAGTAGACAGGCAACACCTTACAGTTGCAAGTCGCAGGGCAGTTGCAAGGGGTAAGACCCAATAGAGGGAGCTGGATGTTATGAGCAGAGCAAGAATTGAAGCAATAGTAAATTTTAATCAGGAGTTATGTTAAATGAAAAAACAAAAAATTACAGATGAAGAAGTAAAACGATGCTGGGAGCTATGGCGGGAATATTATCTTACCCCGGCGGATTATGCTTTTTTATCAGGAGCAAACCGTGCAAGCATTTATAAAGCAATCACTGAAGAGCGGCTTGCTATTGAAGAAATCGACGGGCAGAAAATGGTGATAATAAATCATTTTTTTAATCTGGAGTGGTTGGTTCAGGCAATGAATCGGAGGCTTGAAAGTATAGATCAATTTATTATTGATGAAAGCGGACAGCGACAATTCGACCGGAACTATTTAGAGTATGAAGCATTGACTCAAACAGTTTCCCGCATGGTTCAGAATATGAGAATTGACTTTCAAGAATCGCAGAGGACTACAGTTGCGGAATTGACAGATTTTGAAATATTACAGAAAAAATTTTCAGCAATTATTGAGTTAATCCACGCTGGAGAAATCGACATTGATCGGGTTAAGAAATTACTTGAGACCAGCCCGGAAAAAATCGCAGTGCATAAGGCAGTCGTAAACTGTGAACGGGAAGCGGCTTGCGGTATGCTAAATTACAGGAAATAATTTTTACGGAGGCGGGAAAAATGAATCAGTCAGAAATAATTAAAAAATTGAGAAATGATAACATTGAAACCAAAGAACACCTTGCAAGGGTTTACTCAACTCTGAAGATTAATTTTGATTTAATACAACAACAGGAGCAAATTATCAAAAAACAATCGGCACAGATAGCAGAGCTTCAGCAAGTGGTAAACGAGTTATATTATCAAAGCGCATTTAGTGAAAATGAATGCACTGTTTATAATGAAAACTGGCTGAAGTCTTACACTGGATTTTATCAAAGTAAAGATGCGCAATTTTAAAAAATTAAAATAAAATTTATAGGAGTGTAAAAAACTATGTACAACCATGAAGAACAGCTTGAAAAAATGAAAACAGGCATATTGAAAAATATTGCCATGCTTGCCAAAAATGGAGATCAGCAGTATGAAGAATTTTCGATGGTGGATATTGGAGAACATGAGACATTTTCACAGTATGCCAGCCGCTTGTCCGCTGAAGGAAGAGAACTTTTTCTCAAAGATTTTGGAGAAATGGTTTTCCGTAAATCCGGTTCAGATCACAGTTTGAGTGATATTGATAGACTTGAAAAAGTGACTGAATCAATGATGAGTCAAGCAATCTCAACTTTGCGGGAAAGACAAGGATTGCCACGTGTTGAAGCACCAGTTAATGAGCAGTGGTAAATAAATCACAGCACAGCACCGGCCGGCCTCTATGCGGGGGCCATGCTGGGAGCTGTTCTATTTTCAGGGATATTACAGGAGAATGACATAAATGAAAATATTAAAAAAACTTATCACGACAAAAGACATTTTCAGAGCTTATTGCTGGAAAGTCAAAAAATCACGGGAAAACAAAAGAGAGATCAAAGCACTTGAATACAAGTTTATCAAAATGTTTGAACAGGTCAAAGACATTTATCTGCATTTCAATAAAGACCTTCCCGCATTCTTACAGCAACAGCATGATATAAGAAATATTGATGCGCTATTATTTAAAATTACACCTGATACCAACATGGATAAAAAACAAAAGATTTATTCCGCTACTGAAAAGATATTTTTCAACATTATTCCAATGGCAGTTTTTTCCCTGAAAAATACACATGGAAAGGAGCTGTTAAATTAACAAAATTCCCTGATTATTGAGTTTTATTTAAACTCCCCCGGCCCTTAAAATTGGAATCCTCCTCGATTATTGTTTTTAGGGCTGGGGATTTTTTTAATCACCGCATGAAGGATATAATTTCTGCTTATACCCTTACAGGGAAGGGCTATATAATCAGTAAAGGGCTTGTGCTGGAGCTTTTCAGGATGCCGTCATTAAATGCTACACCACAGCCCCCCCCGCACCCTTTAAAATTTCTGGAAACGATTAAAAAAGGGAACCTATTATTTCAGCACAGGGGAACCGGTTTATATGCGTGATTGCTTAATGCAATATCGGAATGCACAGCTACAGCGGGGATTATTTTTGATTACAGCGGGAAAAGATTTTAATTAGTCAATTTTTGGGAAGGATTTAATTATATTCTGGAAACTCGTCTTCAGGAAGGATGTCTTCTTCTTTTGTTTTTTTGGGGATGCTTAAAGCCGCCTCAGCTTCAGCAGTAAAAAAGAGATCATATTTTGATTTTATCAGCAGTTCTATTATTTTTTTTGTGTGATAATCACTTCCGAAATTAAAGATAAAACTTCTATCTGAATCAAGACTGACTACAGCTATTTTCTGAAATGACCGTCTTTCAATGTGTTCAGGTTCCCGTCTCATACTTCAGATACTACCCCGCCGCCTTAAACTGTCAATAAATATATAGCCTGTTATGCGGGAAAGTGATTTTATACAAAATACAAATACGGGATGCTGGAGCTTTATTTTATTTATAATAAATATCTGGATTACCGGAAAGTCAC
>CAZYPA010000087.1:0-9042 GCA_964649175.1 uncultured Leptospirales bacterium
TTCTCATTTTACAGTGATTACAGCTCATTTCCGCTACTTTAAATGTGTGTTTCATAAAATCCTCTTTTTTTTAAAAAATTTTTTTATTCCTTATACTTGCTGAATTTATTATAACATTCATTGAACTAAAAATCATGCATACCTCTGCTATAGCAGGATGCATAATCCCAGCAACAGCAGCAGGAAGAGCTGCTATGTTGTAGAAAAATGCCCAAAATAAATTTTGCCTTATTTTACTAAAAGTAATTTTTGAAATCTTCATTGCCGCGGGAACAGATACAAGCTTTCCCCCTGTTATAATAATATCCGCGCTTTCAATTGAAAGATCAGTACCTGTACCCAGGGCAATTCCAATATCCGCTGCTTTAAGCGCTGCCGCGTCATTTATACCATCCCCAACCATGCAGACCCTTTCGCCAAGTTTTTGCCTCTCCTGTAAAACATAAAGCTTCTCCTGGGGACGCACTCCGGCAATAAACTCATCTATGCCTATTAATGCAGCAACAGCCTTTGCAGTTGCCTTGCTGTCACCTGTAAGCATAACAGGCTTAATACCCATGTTTTTTATCTTTGCCACTGCTTCAACAGCGTCAGGCTTAACAGGATCTGATACTGCAATATACCCGGCAATAAAATTTTCCTTTCTTAATTCAACAACTGTTTTACCCTCTGCCATCATCTTTGAATAAACAGATGTATCAACAGGGCGCCCCAGGGTGTATTTTTCTCCATTAAAAGAGGCGAAAACCCCCTCGCCTGCTGTTTCCTTTATATCTGTTATATCGCGCAAAGGAAGAATCCCCTTGTCCAGACAAAAGCGTTGAACAGCTTCAGCTATGGGGTGAATTGACACATTTTCCAGAGTCAGGGCTATTGCCATAGCTTCATCATCAAGGCTGGTCTCTGTTACCTCCGGTCTGCCTAATGTGAGGGTTCCGGTTTTATCAAGAAAAACAACGCTTACAGTTTCAGCTGACTGAATTGCCTCTCCGTTTTTTATAAGAAGCCCCTGCTTTGCCGCAAGGCCGCTCCCTGCAATAAGTGCCATTGGAGTTGCCAGACCCAAAGCACATGGACAGGCTATAACAAGCACAGCTATAAACACAAAAATTGAAGTTGAGAGAGCGCCTGAATCAACCTTAATCCAGGGCAGGTGTTGAGATAGCCATGCAAGATAGGGACTTAAGCTTTCATAATTAAATCCCCATACCAAAGCTGCTACAATAGCAATAGTAAAAACACCTGGAACAAAATAGTTTGTTACCCTGTCAGCAAATGCCTGAATAGGAACCTTTGAAGACTGGGCATCCTCAACAAGTTTAATCATCCTTGCCAAAAAAGTGTCATCACCTGTACGGGTTACCCTGAAAGTGATTGCCCCTCTTTCAAGAACTGTTCCACCTGTAAGCTCAGAGCCCTCTTCACGGAAAACCCTCACAGGCTCACCTGTGATCATTGACTCATCTATATAGCCGCTCCCTTCTGTAACAAAGCCATCAAGGGGTATCCTTTCACCTGATCTTACAACAACAAGGTCATCTACATTAACATTTTCAATAGGTATTTTTACGATCTTTTCATTTTGCAGTATAGATGCATGCTTGGGAGTCATTGCAAGAAGGGAGCGAATTTCTCCGGAAGCATTATACTTGAGCTTTGATTCTATATATCTGCCAGTAAGATGAAGCGCCACAAGCATAATTGAAATCGAACCAAAGGAGCTTATATCCATGCCTGACAAATTAAGAAGTGATGTAACCCATGCTGCAAAAGCTGCCACTGCCACCATCGTATCCATGTTTGCATGAAAATGCACAGCAGCAATATAAGCGCTTTTAATCACGCCCCTTCCTGGAACAAAAAGAACAAACGCTGCAGCAACAGCTTCAAGTATAACAAACCATGAAAAATGAAACCCAGCCATATGAAGCACCATAAGAACGGTCATGGGAATCATCACAACAAGGGCTATTACCATTCTTTTAAAGGCTTTAGCAAAATCATTTTTTATCTTTTCTTCATCAGGAACCTGTTCAAGCGCCCTATATCCAACAGATTTAATTTTACTTTCTATATCATTAAATGTAACACTTTCATCTGTTATAACATAGGCCTTTTCTGTGCCCAGATTTACAGAAACAAAATGAACTCCATCCATCTTCTTAAGGCTGCGTTCAACAATCCTTACACAGGAAGCACAGGTCATTCCCTCAACACCAAAGGTAAATCTTTTTTCATTATTATTGTCAGCACCAGTTTCAACCATTTCTATCTCCTAATTTATAATGAGAAAAAATTTCATCATTTGTTACAGTATAAATTAAAACAATAAAATACTTTTTTAAATTATACGCAGATCAAAACAATTTATTAACAAAAAGACTACTTATTAAAAAAACTTCAGAAAAAAACAAATACACAAACTATGCAATATATCAATTATAGATAAATAAAATTCTGGAAAAGAAACTCTATTTTCTGGAATATCTTTTTCTATCCAGCTCCTTGAGCATTTTTTTTCTCATCCTTATTGTTACAGGGGTTATTTCAAGAAGTTCATCATCCGCTATATACTCCAAAGCCTGTTCAAGGCTAAACTCTCTTGGAGGTGATAGTTTTACAGCATCATCACTCCCTGATGCACGCATATTAGTGAGCTTTTTTGTTTTACAGGGATTTACAACAAGGTCACCCTCCCTGTTATTTTCACCTATAATCATACCTTCATAAAGGTCAACCCCTGGACTTATAAAAAGCTCTCCCCTTTCCTGCAGATTGTCCAAAGCATAGGCTATTGAAACACCCTTCTCCATTGCCAAAAGCACTCCCTTACCCCTTGCAGGGATTGCTCCTTTATAATATTCATATTCATAAAAGCTATGATTAATAATCCCTGTACCCCTGGTTTCTGTGAGGAACTCTCCTCTGAATCCTATAAGGCCCCTTGCCGGAACCTTAAACTCAAGGCGGGTATAACCGTCATTCCCCTGACGCATATTTATCATTTCGCCCTTTCTTACACCAAGGCGTTCAATAACCACACCCACATAGGCGTCACCAACATCAATTGTTACAAGTTCAACAGGTTCAGTTTTTTTGCCATTAAGCTCACGATAAATTACCTCTGGTTTTGAAACCTGAAACTCATACCCTTCGCGCCTCATATTCTCAATGAGAATAGACATCTGAAGTTCACCCCTTCCCTTTACAATGAACTCCTCTCCTGAAGTTGACCTCTCAACCCTTATGCTCACATTGGACTGGGTTTCCCTTTGAAGTCTTTCCCAAAGATGACGTGAAGTTACGTACTTCCCCTCCTGCCCCATAAAAGGCGAATCATTGGGCAAAAATGTAATTGCCAAAGTAGGCTCATCAATATCAATTAAAGGAAGAGGCTTTGGCATATCCTTATCAGCTACTGTTTCACCAATGTCTATACCTTCTATTCCTGATATGGAAATAATATCACCTGCATAAGCTTTTTTTATTTCCTTTCTTTTCATTCCTTCATAGGAAAATATTTTAGTTATTTTAGAAAGAACCCTGGACCCGTCCCGTTTTAAGAGCATTACAGAATCTCCGGTTGTAACCTGGCCATTATGAATTTTGCCTGTTCCTATTCTTCCCAGATAATTATCATAATCAATTGCTGAAACAAGAAACTGAAGAGGCAGATTTATCTCGCCTGCTGGTGAATCAACATATTGTACAATAGTATCAAAAAGCGGTTTAAAATCGGAATTTTCATCTTCAATCTCAAGCTTTGCTATTCCCTCTTTTGCAGAGGTGTAAACAACAGGAAAATCAAGCTGCACATTGCTGGCATTTAACTCAACAAAAAGATCAAAAACAAGGTCAAGCACCTCATTAGGTCTGGCATTGGGTCTGTCTATTTTATTTATTACAACAATTGGCTTTAAACCAAGCTCAAGAGATTTTTTTAACACATACTTTGTCTGAGGCATGGGTCCCTCAAATGCATCAACAATAAGAAGGACACAATCCACCATCTTCATTATACGCTGTACTTCACCTCCAAAATCAGCGTGCCCTGGAGTATCAACAATATTTATTTTAAAATCCTTGTAATTGATAGAGGCATTTTTTGAAAATATTGTTATGCCCCTTTCTTTCTCAATATCATCAGAATCCATTACTCTTTCAGCTACATTCTGATTACTCCTGAATACACCAGCCTGGCGCAGCATACCATCTACAAGTGTGGTTTTGCCATGATCAACATGGGCTATAATCGCTATGTTACGTATTTTTTCCATTTTATGTCCTGAATTAATAAGATATGCCTGCGATAAAAAGAGGAATTATCAACTGGTTATCAAAAAATTATTATGCGGCTGTTTCTACAAGCATTTTTTAAGCAAACACCCGCATTGAAGCTTTTTTTTGAAGCAGTAAAATCAAAGTTCTTGATGTCAAATAATAGAACCGGCAAATTTTTGAGGATTAAAGCCTTTCACCTGTTTCAGGATTAAGGTTTATATCTTTGCCTTCTGCCTTAACAACAATTTTTCCATCTACAAAGGAAAGCATCCCATCATTCTTTATATTCTGCTTCCATAGAACAGGTCCATCGAGCATGGCACAAAAAACATATTCCCCTGAAGCTACAAAAAGTTTATTCCCTTCTTTTACTGGCCCGGAAATAAGCTTTCCTTCCCAGAGAATCTTTCCATGCTTAATAAAATATATGTCATATCTGGTAACAAGAAGTCTTCCTTCAGGCTGAGGCTTTACAGTTTCCTCTTTAATTACTTCAACTATAAGGGTTATCTCCTCAGGAGACTTTTCTTCAACAGCAAAAATTTCTCCTATTTCACGAATAAAGTCATCAGGATTGAAATTTTTTATATCGCTTCTATTAATTAAAATAATCCCCTTTGTACTACTAATAACCCTTTCCATTATTTCATCATTGGTTCCGCCCTTTGCTGTCTCCTTTTTAATGGCATTTTGAACAGCAGATTCAGACTTTTTTACCTCATCAAGAGTAATAATCACCTGCTCCTTGCTCTTAATTTCAGGTGAAATTTCCAGAATTGATTCTACGCTCTCTTCAAACTGTTTTATGCGCTTTACAGCCTTTACTTCACCTTCAAATACCTTTATTCTGGTACTTAAAACCCTATCAGTCTCAACTGCAAACTGGGTTCCCCTTATTCCAGCAACAGCTGTAGGTGTTTTAACCAGAAAACTTTCTGACTTAACAAGCTTTTTAGGCTTGCACAGCATTGAACCGGAAGAAAGTCCAAGAGTGGTAGTTTCCAGTGCCCCATTTTTTAAAAGCCGGGAAACAGACATTTCTGAACGGGCCTTAATTCTCATTATTGATTCACCAATTTTAATATCACAGAATGATTTTTCACCTGTTACAATTACATCATTCTCTTTAATAATATCCCCTATCTGAGCATCTATATTATTCTTTTTAACATCCCCTATTACAAAGGTAATCACAGAATATTCATCAACATCTTTTCCTCCACAGCCCATAACAGTCCAGATTAATAATATTGCTATAAAGAGCATATACCGTTTCATTGACTTTCTCCCCTTGTTATTCTTATATATTTATATTCAAAAAAAATGCTTATAAAGCAACAATTTTATTGTATTTTTAAAAGTACATGAACTAATTAAATAAAAAAAATGAATTTGGGCATAATTGTGAATGAAAAAATAAAAAATGTATTAATAGCTGTATTAGCAGGCGATGCTTCAGGCTACATCTTTGAAGGAATGAAAAAAGCCCATATAAAAAGCGTTTTTAAAAAAAAGGAGGCATTCCCTGATCCTGAACCTGCTTTAAAAAATAATATGAATAAATGGAAAAAACCCGGCCTATACTCATCGCTTACGCAATTTATGATTCTAAATGGTGCATCCATTGAAAAGAAACAGTGGAACCGGGAAAATTTTATGCAGATGCTAAAGGATTCCCCTGAACTTCCAGGCCTTGATTACAGTTTTTTCAGAAGCCCTGATGCTGCTGGCAGAAATCTTATTTACATGGCTAAAAATCTACAACTGAAAAAAGACACTCCCTTTTCCCTTCCCTGCTCAAATGTTGCCCCATCTGCGCTTCCGCTTCTCTACTGCTCTGAAAACAGTGAAGATCTGCTTTTTTCTATTATAGGCTATTCCATGCTATTTACTATTGATCCAGGAACAGCTGCTTCAGGCATTGCCATGAGCCTCCTGATAAAAGATATTATAAGCTCTGATAAAAATATGGAGATTCACAAAGCTTCAGCATATTCTTTGGCAAAAACCGAATCCTTTGCAAAGGAGCATGAAAATATCATTTTCAGCTCAGGAATTAATCCTGATTATGTCACGAGCAGAATCAGCCTTATGCGTAATATTCTGGATAAAACAGTTAATATAGAAAAAATCGATGACTGTGAAAAAATTATATGTGAAGAATCAGAAAAAGTATTACAAACCCGGATTGCACGTGCTACAACCAATTTACCGGAGACCCTTTTCCCCTATGCTGTTTCTATTGCTGCAAGGTGTAAAAATCCGGCTGATGTTTTTATTACAGCTGCTTATGAAGGAGGAGCAGCATCTGCGCTTTCCTCCATAACAGGCGCAATTGCATCTGCCTATTATAGTAATATTATTCCTGATGAACTGCTTTCAGGAATAATAAACAGAAAAAAAATACTATCCATCATTGACTCCATCTCTTCTGAAAAAGAAAGAAAGATAATTTATAATGAGATGATTCTATCCGAACCTCCCCTTACATTAAAGGAGCTGGAAGAATATAACTCAAAAAATAAAAAAAATCCTGATAAGAAAAACAAAAATAAACCCAAGACCAGAAGAGATGCAGAAGCTGAAATTTCAAAGCACATAGTTGAAAGCTGGACAAAAATTGACAAAGCAAAGTGGAAAAAAGAAAGAAAAAGGCACAAAACATAAAATATTTGACAAAAAGGTCACAAAAAATTATATAATTTTAACTCAAGAGCCGACTATAGAAATGTAGAATTATTTTTTTACCTCTGGAGGAACATATGTGCAAAAACATTACCGGAAGGGTTGCACTTATATTAACAGTTATAATGATAGCAGCACCAGCCATTTCAAGAGATTTTTCATATAGACTTCTTTCCCTTGATGATGTTTCAAGATATAACGAAGATAGAATAGCTTATCAGCAGATAGAAAACATCATAGATCCTGAGGAGCATCAAACGCAGGATACTTCAATCGCTGCTCTTCTTATTATAAAAGACAAAAAAATGTATCTCTTCAAAGACGGGTATGATGATCCCAAATTTGTTGAACAAAACAGGGTTGTCAGGCAGATGGAAAACCGCCTTATTATGAACACCCTTTGGGAAAGAGAAATTGACGGAAAACCTGACTTTATACATATCACTGACAGACGTCAGGAGGTGAAAAGAAAGGAAATTCCCTTTGGAGAACAGGAAAACCTTAATGATACATATTCCAATTTTTACAGTACAACACGGGATGCTTTTATCCAAAGACATGTTACTATTTTCAAAGGGCTTATGGTAAATCGCAAGGATTCTGAACTTAAAGTTGAAAGACGGCAAATTCCTAAAAGCTTGAACTATAATGGGCCCACAAAATTCTTTACTTCAGTTGTGGGAAAAACAAAGGGTGGCATGATCTATTATGCACAGGATGCTGATGGAGACGGAATTGCTGAAACCTTTACAGTTCACCTGCCAGACGGATTCCATTGGGGATATAAATCAGGCCCGAATATTATCTTTATATTCCAGAATAAACAGGCAAACATAACAGAAATAATAGGGGAACTTACCAAATTCGCCTTTGAAGGTACTCCTGAAGAAGAAAGAATTATTAAAAAACAATTTGATCAGTTTAATACTGAAATTCCCAAACTCATGGATGACATTATACAAATGGACCTTGAAACTCAATTGATCTTTGAAGAAGGAAAAGAATAAATTATAAAACAAGCATTCTTCTATAAATAAAAAACCGGTATTAAATACCGGTTTTTTATTACTCTATTTTATTATAGATATAAAAAATTCATCTGAATAGGAATTTTTTATATGATGGCGTTTCAAACAAAAATTATCCCTTGTAATTATATTTGGCCCATAATCCGTTGAAAAAACTTTTTCATATCCTGCCTGTTTTGCCAGTTCAATAAGCTTCAGATTATATCTGCCATAAGGGAATGCAAAACAGGATATAGTTTTATCCAGATTCTTTTCCATTACAGCCTTTGAAATATAAAGCTCTTCATAAAGGATTTTCCCTGAGCTGTATGTTTCATTTATTTCTACAGCAGAAAGGTCTCTGTGGCTTATAGAATGACACTGAATATCTATACCGTTTCTATCCATTTCCCTGAGCATTTTCCAATCAAGTCCGCCTTTGCCAGGCTTGCTTATCCCATCTGTATAAACAAAAAGCGTAACCGGATATTTGTACTCCTTTACAATTGGAAGGAGTATACGATACATTGAAAGATAATCATCGTCAAAAGTTATAACCACAGATTTTTTTTGGTCAGATATAGAACTTGCACTTCCACCTGTAAGTTCAGAAAGAGGAATAACTTTTATTCCCTGCTCCCTGATTATATTGAAGTGATTCAACAATTTTTCTTTTTTTACCGCAAAAGGGCTTTTTACAGATCTGTTATCCTCAACAATATTATGGTACAAAAGCACAGGTATTGATAAAACCCTGTCATATTCAGCTCTATCCTTTGTTTCCCATTTCATTTTCACAGCCTTAACAGGGGAAAAATCAAAAAAGAAAATTGCCAAAAATATCAGCTCTGCAAAGATTAAAATCACAATGAGTGTGTTTAGTTTTTTCATGATTATTTTTTATAATCAACGTTGAACATTTTCCACTCTTTTTTATATTATCACTTACTAAATTATAAAATAATTTCCAGGTTGCTTTGATAATAAATAATTTTTGATTAACCACGCTCTGACCCCCTGATTTAATGCAGGGAATCTTTCCTTCCTCACGGCTGATTAGTAACTTGTT
>CAZYPA010000088.1:0-8971 GCA_964649175.1 uncultured Leptospirales bacterium
AAATATGGCTTAACGATATATATGTATCTGAACCTGAAACTTTAAAAGGCAGTGCTCAATGGTACGAGGGGGAAGTTGCATTTAAACGGCCTTTATATGTAACAGAAAAAGGCGTGCCGATCCTTTCAGACATGAACATAAAGTATGTTTACAGGGACCATAGTGCTAATTTTAATTCTCCCGGGAAAAATGATGATGAAACAAAGGAGAAAGCTTATGAGATTTCATCCTCTTTTAAGATACTCCCAAACTGGGGAACTTCTATTGATTATAAAAAAGAACAGGGTATCAGCGATAGCAGAAATGAAAAAATATCCTATGAAAGAGCCGGAAATACGAAAAATGAAAAAATTCTTTTTTTAACAAATTACAGGGGCTCTGACCCTGACTCTCCTTCTATTGTTTTTTCCTATGGGGTTGATAGTTACAATAATTCAAAGGGCAGAACTCTTATCAGTGATTTATATACTGAAGAGAGCAGCAGAAATGTGCACACCCCTGTAATTACATATAATCAGAAGTTTCCAGATTTTTTTGGAGGTATATTAACAGCAAGAATGATGCTGGACATGTCCTTTTCCAATCTTTCTACGAGTCGTTATTCTGATACAATTTCACAGGAGAATCTCAATAAAGAGTATGGAGGAGATGAAAAGGACAGGAGGCAAAGAGCTGAACTTCTTGTGCAGCTTGATTATATAGGAAAGTATTTTTTTTTAAAACCCAGGTTTACAAATATTTCTGAAGAGGTAGTTGAGGTAAAGGGTTATAAAAGGGCAGAAGATGCCGGGATAAAGGATGAAATAAGTGGAGGGTATAATATACCATTTATAGGTAAGGATAAAAAGTACCTTGAAAAGAAACAGGGTTTTGAGCTTGTTTTTGGTTTGCCTGGAACGTTTCTTGTTGCTCCTGAGTTTACATTGATTGCTAATTACAGGGCAGATTCTTTTTCAGATTATGATGAAAAAATTATTTCTTCCAGCGGTAATTTTTTGCGTTCAAAGGATGCTGGTTCGTTTTTTTCTTCCAGGATGCGTTTCCCTTTCAGATTAAATAGCATATCGTTTTTGAAAAATGTAAAACAGTTTCAGCTCAATTATTTCAGGGGAATAACTGTCAATGAAGAGGATGTGCCTTACGAAGGTGAAGGGGTAAATTTTTATAATGAGAAATACGGTTTTTCACGGGTCTTTTCCAGTATCTCCGGTGATGTTTTTAATTTAATCTGGAATTATCCAGGAGTTTATTTTGGAGGCAGGGGAAATTTTGCCAGGGGCAGGGACATGGTTTATGGAACCATGAATAAGGATTTGCTTTTGGAAGAGTCAACGGATTATAACAATACATTCAGGCTGGTAGATGATTTTTCAATGGATATTGCATTTGATGCTGGTTTTTTTGATGTAACAGTAAACAGCAGTATGGGGCAGGTTTGTGAAAGATCCAATATTTACGGGATCCCAAATCAGGTTATATCTTTTAATTGCGGGGCAATTTTTACTTTTAATTTAATGGATATTTTTTCCTGGGGATTTTTTCGTGCCAACAGCCCTGGCAAGTCCTATCATTCATCATCTTTTGATATTGGTATTTCATATACTGATAGGATGTTTGTAACATCAAATCTTGATGAAAAAATAGTTTCTCCTGAATCAGGAATTGTTTTTAAGTGGGATAGAAGTAACCTTTCATTTAAAGCTGCCTTTGATTACAGGGAAAAGAAGGATATGGAGTTTATCAGCTACAATACAAAACCAGATGAAAAAGATTATTTATATATAAACAACATGCCCGAATACGCTCCTTTTAATGAAAAGGATTATGGATACAGGTTTGCTGCCATGTATGAGACTGATGTAAAGTGGGTATATGATTTTTTTGCAATGTTTTACAAGCTCACTGCATTGCCGGTATTTTCAGCTGAGTATAATATGGCGCTTAACAGGTATGATTATTTTAATTCTGTTTCACCGGAGCCCTATGATCTTTTTATGGTAAAGTCATCTTTAACTGTTAACCTTCATAAAAATATACAGGGTGGGTTAGCAGGAGCTTTATCCCTGGAGAAATTTAGAAACAGAGATGACCAGGGAGTCAGCAGAGAGGTTTTTTCTTTTGAAATTTCAGCTAATATCACCATTCTTTTTTAGGATAGAGAATAATCGGGTTTTTATGCTGCTGTAAAAGCTTTCAAGTTCATCTATATACATTGAGAGAGAATCCCTTCTGATTTTAAGGGTTTCACGAGTTGTGGATTCTATAATATCCCATAAAAGATTTCTGTCAGGAGCATTGCGGAAATAGTTTAGCTTTATCTGATATGCTCCCTTATATTTTCTTCCTCCACCATTGGGTGTAATACCTTTGATAATTCTGTTAAGGTTAAGTCTGGAGCTTTTAGATCTGAATGAAACATCAAGATAAAGGTCATTGTTTTTGTGATTTTCAATAATTGCATATACTGCAACTATTTTGAGTCCGCTATTTTGAAGTATCATATCAGCTGATATGGCGATTGAGTCCCTGCTTTTGGAATCCATATATCCAATGCCATACATTCCCCAATCCTTGTAAATGATTTCATTGGCAAGGCCCTTTTTATAACAAAGCAGCGTTTGTGGTGAAACAGGGACATTGTTGATGCTTGTAAGAATTTTTTTGTCAGTAAAAGGTGTAAGATAATTGAGTGCTTCTATATCAAGAGGGGTTGTGTGGTTATATTTGTCAGTATCAGTCTGTATCCCAAAAACAAGGGCAGTTGCAATTGATTTCATATCTTTATCTGAAATGTTCATGGCCAGATTTTTTATAATTAAAGCAACCAGGGTGCTTGTTGATCCTGATTCTGTTTTTATCAGGGAGAAGTCTGATTTAACTGTATCTTTGGATTTTGCATGATGATCAATATGCGCTGCACAGGGTAATTTATCACCTATTTTTTTAACATAGTTGCTTTGGAAATCAGTTACAATATATGAGTCGTATTTATTCAGATTAATATCCTTTCCGAATGTCACAGGAATTTTAAGGGTTTCAAGAAAGGCTTTATTTTGTGGAAGGGAAAGCCTTGTTTCAGCAAAGATATCTGAATTAATGGAATTTTTTTTTAATAAAATTTTTATGGCATATGCTGAAGCAATTGCATCAGGGTCTGGTGAGCCAGGGATGTAGAGAGCAATATTTTTATACTTTGATACAGCTTCCAGAAATTGCTGCGCAGCTTTATTCATCTGCTTGAACCTTTTTGAATATAATAACAGAAATATCCTCAAGCTGTTTTTTGTTTTCTGTAAAAATTTGGAATTTTTCAAAAATTTCCCGTGTTATTACAGCAGGAGTTTCCCTGGAAAAATTAACGATTATTTCTTTTACCATATCCAGGGTGAAAAATTTACCTTCATTGTTCCGGGTTGACAAAAGCCCCTTTGAAAAAATTAGTCCAATAGAATTGTCTCTTAATTTGCCGGTTGTAAGCTGGTATCTGGTATCCATGTTGGAACCAAGGGAAATCCCTGTAGAGTCAATTTCAGTAAATTCATTTCTGTCTGTATCATAAATAATAAGCGGGTTAAAAGACGCACCGGAGTAAAGCAAGTCCCCTTCAGATGAAATAATAGTACAGGCTGCGTGTACAGTTTTTGATGTAATACGGGAGGTTTTAATTACCTGGTTCATCATGTTCAGGACTCTTTCAGGAGAGTTGAAAATAAAGGATCTTGTGTGGAAAATGGAAAAAAGCTCCAGACCCAAAAGTGCTGAATCAATGCCTGAGTATTCCAGATCTGAAATAAAAATAGAAATTTTATCTTTTGCAATTTTTACTGAATCAAAATAGTCGCCGCCATTTGTTGAATTGTTCAGATTTAAAGAACTAATCCTGATGTTTTCAATGACAGGCATATCAAGGGGCATTATTCTTTTTTTTATGGTTTCCACAACAATATTGTCATGCTCTTCAACCTGTTCCGCTGTAACTTCATCAAGAATGAGACCTGTGATTAAAAGATTTTGTAATTTAATTCTATATATTTCAAATGCGGAAATATGCTCACTAGTATATGGCTCATCATTATTGAGTTTTCCCAGGAGCAGAAAGCCTATAATATTGTCAGACATGCTTTTGAATGACATGGCTATTTCAATGTTGTTTCTGTTAAAAAAATCAATAACCTCTGTAGACGGATAAAGATCTTTGTCTGTTATAAAATATGATTTTTCAAAAATCTCATCAATTGATGAAAGGAAAAGGGATATTTCGCTGTCAAAACTGAAAAATGAGGGTGTTAGCTCAGGCCCATATCCAAAGGTGTGATTGTAGCCTCCATCTCTTTTGCTTGGGAGAAAAAAATAGACTCCTGTAACGCCCATTGTATCTTTTAGCCCTGCAATACTGTTTTTGGTCAAAGTATCCCAAAAACTCTCTGTTGTGGAAAAGTTTTTAATGTCATCAATAGGCATGAGAATCTGGTTAGCTGTATTAGCAAGGAGAGAATATTTTTTATAGCGAATTTTGTTTCTTAATACTGCTGTTGCTCTGTATAAAAGAACCATTAAAATAAATACAAGGACTCCTTTAATTGCAAAATGAATATCCTGTAAAATAGTTCCTCCCTGTTCTATTTTAAGAAAGAAGTAAACTGGTATAATGAGCATAACAAAAGTTGAAATCATAATTATTGAGTCAATGTAGTATTGACGAAGATTGCTTTCTTTTAGATTATAAATAATATGATGGCTGGTAAAGAGTAAAAAAAGTGGAGGAATTGATATTGCCGGGTTTTTAATAAGCTCTGTTTTAAGGAAAAAAGCTCCCCAGGCACAGATTATGTATCCTGTTACATAAATTATAATCAGGCCTGCCAGCAGATTTTTAAGCGTGTTTTTTATTCTAAGATATTGTGTTTTTTTAATCTTATAAAGGATTAAAGCCGGAATTGATATTATAAAAAACAAAATCAATGATAGTTGTATTATTGATACAAGTTCAATATTTAAAAGAAACCCTACATATATAAATAAGGGGGCATTAAAGATCAGTATATAGTCAACAATAGAAATTATTAATACAAAGGCAAAAATGGGCATTGCTTTAGATGAATTTTCTCCAGGGTATAATGCAGCAATGCAGAAAAAGACTGCTAATGCAGGAACAGGTATAAAAATAAAAAGGTTCATAAAAAGGGAATTATATTCGGGGAAAAGGCCTGAATTTGCCAGAATAATTATTGAAAAAAGAGCAGCCAGAATAGCTGAAAAAATTACCATAAGCAGATTGAGAAAGAGATAATTTTTTTTGAATATGTTTTTAATCATAACATATATTGATGCAATAAATGCACAAGAGGTGATGAAAAGTATTAAGTAATCCAATTTCTTTTACCTGCCAGAGTAATTTTTATATAATTTAAAACCTTTTTCTTTTTTTATTTCAAGTTAAATATTATTATGAATAAAATTAATTAAGCAGAGTTAATCCTGATTTTTTTGTGATATTTTGAAGGTATAAATATAAATTCATGAAACTGCTCTGACCCCGCCCTGGTTTCAAGACCCCATCTCTCTAACCCTTTTCCTCTCATTGAGGAGAGGGAGGTTAGGAGGGTGAGGTCTCGAAAAAGAATGTTCTCGGGTGTAATTTACTTGACAATCTGATGTTTTTGTGGTTATAAAAAATCAATGTACACAATAGTTGAAAAGGCTGGAGCCAAAATAAATCTTCATCTTAATGTATTAAATAAAAGGGAAGATGGTTATCATAATTTATTCAGCCTTATGGCAGGGCTCGATCTTCATGATCTTGTAATACTGGAATATTATGACCTTGCTAAAGATGAGAGACCTCCTGAAATAAGAATAGAAAATGGAGGAGGGACATTTAGCCATATACTTGATTCTATTGATGTTAATGATAATCTGATTACATCTGCAGTGAGAAATTATCTTAAAAATGCAGGGTTAAGCGGAAAATTGCATTTTGTGGTTGAGAAGAATATCCCACATGGTGCAGGGCTTGCTGGTGGCAGTAGTGATGCTGCTGCTGCTTTAAGGGCTGTTCACAGTGTTGTTAAACCTGAAATTGAAGGTATATTGAGTAAATCTGCTATTGAAACAGGATCAGATGTTCCTTTTTGTCTCAATGGTGGGCTTGCTTTTGTAGAAATGAAAGGAGAAAGAGTAGTACCTGTGAATCAGGCGCTTACAGGCTTTGTTCTTTTAATAAACAATGGAATAGAGATTAATACAGGATATGCTTATAGGTTGCTAAACAGGAATTTATCTCATGAGAGCAGCAGTTGCTGTAAATCAAAAAAAGAGGAAATTATATCTGTTTTAGAAAAGGGCCTGCCTTTTTGGAAGAAAAGTTTTATAAATGATTTTGAAAGCCCTGTTTTTACTGAGTATCCTCAGCTAGAGCTTTTAAAAAATAGCTTGTATGATGCAGGAGCAGAGTTTGCCTTAATGACAGGCAGCGGTTCTACGATTTTTGGAGTTTTTTCAGATGAAAAATCCTGTATGGATGCCTTTCATTATTTTGAAAGTAAAAATAATAGGTGTTTTTTTTCAAAATTCCTGATTCCAACTGTTTTGTGATTGACAATATGGTCGGTTATTAGGAAATGTGACAGTGTTTTATGCATTATTTCAGGGTTAATCCCCTAAATTGAGGCGTCGCCAAGCGGTAAGGCACCGGGTTTTGGTCTCGGCATTCCAAGGTTCGAATCCTTGCGCCTCAGAGAATATTTTTTCAATTCAGGAGATATATAATTAAAAAAATCTCTTCAATTGTTCTTGCCGGAGGAAAGGGAGTTCGTATGCAGTCAGAACTTCCAAAGGTTCTTCATCTTCTTAATGGAAAATCCCTGATCGAGCATGTTGTTGACAGTTTAAATTCAGCAGGGATTTATGATATACTGGTTGTTGTGGGTTACAGGGGAGATGAAGTTATTTCGCGGCTTGGCAATAGGGTTAGCTATGCATGGCAGCATGAGCAGCTTGGTACAGGACATGCGGTAATGCAGGCTGAAGATTATTTTAAGGATTACAATGGAGATATAGTAGTAGCCTGTGGTGATGTTCCTTTGATAAAGCCTTCTACTTTTCGTGATATTATAAGCAAAGGGGAGGGGGATATGACAGGGGCTGTTGTGCTGACAATGATGCAGGATGATCCTCACGGCTATGGAAGAATTGTTAAAGATTCAACTGGTGCCTTTGTTTCTATTGTTGAAGAAAAGGATGCATCAGAAGAGGTGAGAAAGATAAAAGAAGTAAACAGTGGTACCTATCTTTTTAAAAGTTCACTTCTTTTTAAAGGGCTTAAAAATGTTACAACTGATAATGCCCAGGGTGAGTATTATCTTCCTGATGTTTTATCGTATATGGTTAGCAAAGGATATAATGTAAAAACCAGCCTTCTTGCTCACAGTCAGGAGGGTAGAGGAATAAATACAAGAGAGGAATTGCTTGAACTTGAAAAAAGCATTTCTTCTTGAAACAGGTATAAGATCAATGAATAATAGTCCTTTGAAGATATTTTCCGGCAGCTCAAATAGACCTTTGGCAGAGGAGATTGCCGCATATCTTGGCACAAAGCTTTCAGGTATGGAAGTAAAACTATTTAAGGATGGAGAGATTTCTGTTAAGATTCAGGATAATGTACGGGCACATGATGTTTTTATTATACAGTCTACATGCAATCCTTCAAATGACAATATTATGGAAATGCTTCTTATGATGGATGCTGCTTTGCGGGCATCTGCATCAAGAATAACAGCAGTTATACCCTATTTTGGATATGCCAGACAGGATAGGAAAGTGGAGCCCAGGGTCCCAATTTCTGCAAAGGTTGTGTCAAATATTATACAGGTAACTGGTGCTGACAGGGTTCTTACTATGGATCTTCATGCAGATCAGATTCAGGGATTTTTTGATATACCAGTAGATAATCTCTATGCTTCTCCAATTGCTATAGATTATATAAAAAGTCTTAAGCTTAACAATGTGGTTGTTGTTTCTCCTGATTCAGGTGGTGCTGACAGGGCAAGATTCCTTGCAAAAAGGCTGGATGCAGGGCTTGCTATAATTGATAAAAGAAGGCCTGAGGCCAATGTTTCAGATGTGATGAATGTAATTGGAGAGGTGGAGGGGAAAGACTGTATTCTTATAGATGATATTGTTGATACAGCAGGCTCCATAACAAAGGCTGCTTTAGCATTGAAAGAGATGGGAGCTCTTGATGTTTATTGTCTTTTTTCACATCCTGTGTTTTCTGATACAGCAGTAGATGAGCTTGAAAAAGCCTCATTTAAGGAAATAATATTTACTAATTCTATCCCTCTTGTGGGGAAAAAAGTATTGCCTAATATGAAAGTTTTATCAATTGCTCCATTGTTTGGCGAGGCAATAAGAAGGATTCATAATGGAGAATCAGTTAGTTCTCTTTTTGTATAAATATTTAATTAAATCTGAGTTGATATTAAAGTAAGGGGTCAAAATAAAATGAATGGAAAGCGTTTAGCAGCAGAGCCTAGAGAATTGGTTGGGAAAAACAATAATAACAGGCTTCGTGCTGAAGGATTTATACCTGCTGTTGTGTATTCACACGGCAAATCCGAAGCCATAAAAATTAAAAATAAAGATTTTTTTAGTCTTTTTAAAGGAACCATTTCAGAAAGTGTTATTTTTACTATTGATATAGCAGGAAAGAATGATAATGATATGGCCTTTATCAAGGATGCTCAAATAGATCCTGTTTCAGGAGCAATTCTTCATCTTGATCTTTTCAAGGTAACAAAGGGTGAAAAGATTAAAACAAATATTCCTATTGAGCTTGTAGGTACTCCTATTGGACTAAAATCCGGCGGTGTTTTTATTCATGGTGAAAGAGAAATTTTTGTTCAGTGTCTGCCTGCCCATCTGCCTGAAAAAATAATAGTTGATATTTCAAAAATGGAGATGGGTGAGCTTA
>CAZYPA010000089.1:0-7948 GCA_964649175.1 uncultured Leptospirales bacterium
GCTCCATTAATGTCAAGATTAATTGCAATTTTTTTTGCACGAATTGAATTATTTAGTTTTTTTATTGCAAAATTATTTTTTCAGGATCTCTCTGATTGTTTTACATTTTAGCAACCTCTTTTTTTAGAATCAAAAAGGTTAGACAGTCTGACCCTTTTGGAACAATTTACAATTATATTTGTTAAAATTTTAATATACTCAACCTCAGGCACTCCTCTGTATATCAACATTTAAAAAAAAAATTGACTCTGCCAGGCTTTATTAAACCATGTATATATCTGAAAAATGGAGATAATAATGCCTGTTGTAAAAGCAACACCTGAAGAGATTGCCAGAGCTGCAAAAATAATAAAAAATGGAGGCCTTGTATCCTTCCCTACTGAAACAGTATATGGCCTTGGGGCAGATGCTTTTAATCCTTCAGCAGTTGCAGGAATTTTTGAAGCGAAAAAAAGACCCTTTTTTGATCCGCTTATTGTGCATATTGCAGATATAAACACACTTGATAAGCTTTGCAAAAATATAGATAAAAAAACAGAAAAAATTGCTGAACACTTCTGGCCCGGACCATTAACCCTTGTTCTTGAGAAAAAAAATATTATACCTGACATTGTTACTTCAGGCTTAAACACCCTTGCTGTAAGAATCCCCTCTCATCCTGTTGCTCTTTCACTTATAAAATCTGCTAAAACACCTGTGGCAGCTCCAAGTGCCAACCGTTTTGGATGCCTAAGCCCCACAACAGCAGAGCATGTAAATAATCAGCTTGGAGATAACATAGATTTAATAATTGATGGAGGGCCCTGCTCCATAGGCATAGAATCAACAATAATTAAAATTGATGATTCCGGAATTTATCTTCTCCGGGCAGGGGGTACACCTATTGAAGAAATTGAAGAATACGCAAAAGTAAAAATAATAACAAGGGAAGAAGGCAAAACCCCTGAAGCGCCTGGACAGCTGCCCTGGCACTACTCCCCTGAAAAACAGATTGTAATAGCTGATCTGCTCCCTATTAACAAAGAAAGAAGCGGATTCCTTTTCTTCTCTGAAATGCCTGACAACTCTCCATTGGAAAGAAGCCTTGTACTATCCAAAACAGGGAACCTTCGCGAAGCAGCAGCAAACCTGTTCTCCCATCTGCATAAGCTTGATTTAATGGACATCGATATTATTTATGCACAACCTGTCCCAGCAGGCGGACTTGGGACAGCAATAATGGACAGGCTCAACAAGGCTTCAAAAAAATTCAATAAAAACAGTTGAATTATTTTACCACTGAACTATTTTATTAAATAAATGTTTCCCGGGCATTGCTCAAAACAGGGGGTGTTTAGTGTTCAAAAAAACAAAAATAAAAGACACAGCAACAGGAGCATTTGCAGATGTTCTCCATTCCTTTACATTTGTGTCAAACAACAAAGGTCTTATAAAATACTACATTATTCCCTTTCTCCTTAACATAGTAGTGTTGAGCGGAATCTTTTATTTTTCCTATAACAGCTTAAACCCCTGGCTACAGGGATTTGTTTCAGGCACTGCCTGGTACATGAAAGCTATCAGCTATATAATTTCACCTGTACTCTTTGCTATTCTTCTTATTTCTACAATTTTTCTCTATACGATTTTAGGAACAATTATCGCATCTCCCTTTCTTGATTTCCTTTCATCAAAAACAGAGGAGCTTTATTCCGGCCAGTCCCCTGATTCTGATCTTTCTTTTACTGAGTCAATTAAAGATATTATCCGTACAACTAAAAATGCTGTTAAACTCATAATCCTGCTTTTAGTTCTGAACATAGTCCTTCTTTTCCTTAACTTTATTCCAGGCGGATCTTTTATTTACGCTTTTTTAAACTTTTTCTTTACTGTATTTTTTTACGGGTTCCAGTTTTTCGACTATCCCCTTGAAAAAAGGTTTTACTCCTTTAAAGAAAAACTCCGCATAGGCTGGCGCTTTAAGCGAACCCTTTCCGGAAATGGTACGGCATTTTTTCTTATATCCTTTATTCCTGTAGCCGGATTTATGGGACTTAACTCTGCAACTGTTGGTGCTGCAATTTCCTTTAAAAAATATATGGAACCTTCGCTTGAAAAGAAGGCTGACAAGTGATGCGTAAAAAAGGTAAATTCATTTTATTTGAAGGTATTGACGGCTCCGGTAAATCTACACAGTGTGAAATGCTTTACCAGTATGCACTTCAAAAAAATTTAGACTGCATTAAGCTCTCTGAACCAACCACAGGTGAATGGGGTCTTAAAATACGCAAAATGCTTTTAATGGACACAGTTCCACCGGTTGAGGAACAAATTGAAATGTTTATAAAAGACAGGATGGAAGATGTTTTAAAAAACATAAACCCTGCACTTTCTGAAGGTAAAATAATAATCATGGACAGGTACTTTTATTCCAATGCTGCATATCAGGGAACAGCGGAAATGCCACCTGAAAAGATAATACAAAAGAATATAGACTTAAACTTTCCCATACCTGACAGAATCTATTTTCTTGACATTAACCCTGAAGCAGGCATTGAGCGCATAAAAAAAAGAAATGTTCCAAATGAAATAGAAGTATTTGAAAAACTCGCCTTTCAACAGCAGGTAAGAAAAAATTTCATGTCTATAATCAATGATAAGTTCATGATACTCAATGGTGAAAACACCAGGGAAAAAATATTTACAGAAATAACAAATGATTTTATATCCATAATTGGGGAGAATTTATGAAATTTTTCACAAAAACAGCTCTTGTCTTTATAATAGTATTCTCCTCTATAGGCAGCCTTTTTTCAACAGAAACACTGTTCCCTTTACCACCTGATGCAATGTCAGCAAGTTATGAAACAGGGCCCTTTTCAATGATTTTAAATCCGGTTTTTTCAGATACATCCGGCGCCTACCTTGCTTACAGATATTTTGCATATAATCAAAAACACAACCCCAATCACTTTCTTGGATTTAATATTTTTGGAATATCCTTTATGTATGGCAGATACAATAATATTTACAGCAATAGCATAGATCAATATATTGATTCCAATACCAATCTCTTCCACATAAACAAGGGGTTCTTTTTTGGAAATACCCTGGGATTGGGAGCAGGCTACACCTTTAGCAAAAGCGATATTTCCTTTTATGATGACTATAGCGCTTTTAACATAGGCTTTCTTTTAAGGCCATCGAGGTTTTTATCCTTTGCATTTACCATGCATGATATTAATGGAAAGCATGGCACAGGAAGTCTTAATCGCAGAGATACCTATTCAATATCCTTGCACCCCTATTTTCAAAATATTACACTCTCTGCAGATGGTTCAAAGCTAAGCAATGAAAAATTCAAAGATATGGATTACGCCTTTTCCGGCAGCATCAAGCTCCCCAATGATATGGAGCTTATAGGAAAGATTGATACAGACAAAAATATTCAGCTTGCTTTAACCATGCCCTTTTTTTTCAGATCAAAAAATTCACACAGTATAATGATAGATGGCTATGGGTCGTCCTTTAAAAATTCCAAATCCAGTTACTACAGTGCAGGAATATCATACAGCTTTGCCAGAAATATAAAAGCAAAGGAATTCTACAGCACAAACAATCTGCTATATATAAAATTTGACCAGCCAATAAAAGAAGTTGAAAGAACCTTCTTTTTCAGCAAAAAAAATCCTGTTTTCACTGAACTCCTGGCCACTATTATTAACGCTGGAAATGACAGCACAATACAGGGCCTTTTTATTGAAATTGACCAGGTCCCATTGGGTATGGCACAGATACAGGAAATAAGAAATGAAATTCTAAAAATAAAAGTACAGGGAAAAAAAGTTTATGCTGTTATGAACTATCCGGGAAACAAGGAGTATTACCTGGCTTCAACAGCTGATAAAATCTATTTTACTCCAAACAGCCCCTTTTATTTAACAGGCTTGAGTGCACAGGTTTATTTTTTCAAAGGGCTTCTTGATAAAGCAGGAATAGAATATGAGTCTATCAGCTTTGGCAAATACAAATCCCTGAATGAATCTGCCACAAGAGAAACAATGTCCCCTGAATTTAGGGAAAACATGGAGTCCCTTCTTTCAAACCTCAATGAACAGTTTATTGCTGATATTGCATCTGACAGAAACATAGATGAAACAGTAGTCAATGACCTTTTTACCAAAGGTTTTTACATCCCTTCAGAGGCAAAGGAAAAGGGATTTATTGATGAAGTCCTGTATAAAGATGAAGCTATTAAAGACATAGGAGAAAATGTAAATTTTGTAGATTTCAAAAACTATATCAGGGAAAAGATAGACCTGCAACAATGGGGACCTGTTCCCTCTATAGCTGTTGTTCATGTAGATGGAATTATTATCCCGGGTGAAAGCCGCAATTCGTTTTTCAACACAAATATTGGGGATGCCACTTATGCATCTGCTCTTGAAGCTGTATTTAAAAACAGCACAGTAAAAGCCCTGGTAATAAGAGTAGACTCAGGAGGCGGTGCTGCTTCAGCTTCTGATTACATGTGGCGCGAGCTTACCAGGCTAAAAAAGAAATATCCCAAACCGGTTGTATTTTCCTTTGGCAATACAGCTGCATCAGGAGGCTATTATATTGCCTGCACAGGGGATGAAATTCTTGCAAGCAAAGCAACAATAACAGGCTCCATAGGCGTAGTTGCAGGCAAGTTGAACCTGAGTGAATTATACAGCAAACTTGGCATAAACAAGGAAGTCATTAAAATGAGCGAATTTGCTGATATATTTTCCGAATCAAAAAAACTGACTGAAAAAGAAAGGGCCCTAATACAGGAGAGCATAAATTTCACCTACCAGAGATTTACTGATAAGGCTGCTGATGCAAGGGGATTTTCTGAAAAAACCATTCCCAACATAGCTGAAGGAAGAGTATTTACCGGAGACCAGGCAGTTGAGAACAACCTGGTCAATCAGCATGGTGGAATAATGACAGCTATTGAAATGGCAAAGATCAGATCTGATATAAAAGGAAATTACAATGTACTTCATCTCCCTGAGGGACGCATTCTTTTGCCCGGGATAATAAGAGGAAGCACTGAATCTTCCCTGATGGAATTGATTGAGCCCTTTATGAATGATATTAAAAATTACACAATGCTAAAAAATGAACCTTATCTTTATTTACAGCCATATTACATTGATATAAAATAATACTTAGTTGACAGATATTAAAAATAACACTATTATTCTTATAGTTGCCTGGCACTTTAAAATTACTTAAAAAACCAAAGGTATAAAATTCTTACCTGGTGGAGAGTTTAATGAAAATTTGCCTGATTAATCATACAAAAACAACTATGAAACCTATTGAAGATCTTGCCCAGGAGCTAAATCTTCAAATCATTACTGCAGATCCGGAAAACGCTATTAATACCATAAAGGATGAAGCCCCTTCTGTTATCCTTTTAAACTGGACAGATAATTCTACCTTGGATATATCTTTATCAATAAGGCAGATTAAGCTGAAAAGCGGATATATATATATAATCATAACCGGGACCAAAGATATTACAGAAAAACTATTTATGGCTGTATCTGAATCTGCAGATGATTATTTTTTTATGCCCTTTTCTAAAGATGAACTTATGATTAAACTCCACCTGGCAACAAAAAACATTGAACTTAACAATCGGGTTACAGCAACAAAAAGAAAACTGATTATGCATGCCAAAGAAGATCCTGTTACCGGTGCTCTAAATAGAAGGGCTCTTCTTGATGAGATACTTAATGAAATGGGAAGAGCAGCAAGAAAAAATGAATTATCATGCACAATTATGATTAACCTCATTAACTATGATGAAATGCTCACTGAATCAGGACAAAAAGCCCTTGATTCATTCATGGGTGAATTCAGCAGAATACTTAAAAAATCTGTGCGTCCCTATGACAAACTTGGAAGATACGATCCGGACCGGTTTCTTATATTTTTGCCAAACACAAATAATACTGATGCAAAAATTGTAGCAGAAAGAATTGTTACAGGCATTGAATCTAAAAAATTCCGCTTCAAGGAATCGGTTTTTCAGCCATGCATCTCTATGGGAATATCTGAACTCAACCCATCTGACATGGGAGAGAGTAAAAACTCAGAAGTCCTTCTTATAAACGACCTGATTATGGATTCATTCATAAGAAGAGCTGAGATGGCATCAAACAAAGCCTGTGAAAAAGGTTCCAATAAAATAGAAATTTACACCTTTACTTAATCTATTCTATGAACAAGCAAGCCGCTTCTAAGCTTTGGTTCAAACCAGGTTGATTTAGGTGGCATCATCTGCCCTGAATTTGAAACCTCAATAAGCTGGGCAACATCAGTGGGCCTCATTGAAAAAGCAACAGCAAATTCCCCTGCATTTACAAGCTTTTCAAGCTCTGCAGTACCCCTTATTCCGCCAACAAATTCTATACGATTATCCTTTCTTGGATCATCTATTCCCAGAATCGGGGAGAGGATCCTGTTTTGCACAATTGAAACATCAAGAGACTCAAGAGGATCAGAGGACAGAGAAAACTCAGGAGCAAGGGTGTACCATTCATTATCAAGATACATGGAGAATGTGTTCACTCTATCCGGTTCCTTTTTACCATCTTTTTTAACAGAAAATCCTGCTTTTTCAAGTGCTGCAATAAAGGATTTTTTATCCATGCCATTGAGATCTTTCACAAGCCTGTTGTATGCAAGAATCCTGAGTTCATCTTCAGGAAAAATTACAGACAAAAATGAATTAAATTCCTCCTCTCCTGTGTATGAGGGATTTTTCTCTCTGCGCATTTTCCCGACACGAACAGCAGAAGCAGCCCTGTGATGACCATCAGCAATATAAAGCACATCGTTTTGAAATGATTTAACAATTGCATCAACAAGGTTCCTGTCTTTAATAATCCGCACTATATGTCTTATACCATCATCTGCAGTAAAATCATAAACAGGCTCAACCTGCATTCCCTTTGCTACAAGTTCCTTTTTCTCCTGAGATTCCCTGTATATTAAAAATACCGGGCCTGTATTGGCATTTACAATATTAAGGTGAGTTGTTCGATCAAGCTCCTTGTCCTCTCTTGTAAGCTCATGTTTCTTGATTGTATCATTCATATAATCATCAATGCTGGAACAGGCAACAATACCTGTTTGCATTCTGCCATTCATCACCTGGGAATAAAGGTAAAGGCATGGTTCCTCTTCCATAATGAAATACTTTTTTTCTATAAAAGATTCAAGAGTATCCCTTCCCTTTTCATAAACAACTCTTGAATATGGATCTGTTCCTTCAGGAAGGTCAATTTCTGCCCTTGATATATGAAAAAAACTATAGGGATTGTCTTTTGCAATCTCCACAACCTCATCAAATGAGACTACATCATAGGGCAATGCTGCAATTTTTTCTGCTAAACTTTCCCCTGGTCTAAGCCCCCTGAATCCCCTTATTTTAGCCATATTTTTCCTCTTTTAAAATTTTATTATAATGATAATATCGCAGGTAGCAGTTTAATTTTGTGGGTAATGTCATTCCTGCGCATGCAGGAATCTAATAACCTTGATTTTTTCAGGAGATTCCGGCACTATGTTATCACTTCGGCCGGAATGACAAACTATTACCCCTAAAATTCTATCACTACCATATCACATAAAGTGACATTTGTAAAAAAATGGTTGTCATTTCCAGGAACAAATAATGTAATTTTGAAATATCAAAATTATTCAGGGGAAGCACAATGTCAAGAGTTTATAATTTTTCAGCAGGCCCGGCAACACTACCAGAGGAAGTGCTTATACAGGCTTCAAAAGAAATGACAGATTACAACAGCACAGGAATGTCTGTTATGGAGATGAGCCACAGATCGCCAGCCTATGAAGAGATTATAAACAACACTGAATCCCTTTTAAGAAAGCTGATGAATATTCCCAATAACTATGATGTTCTTTT
>CAZYPA010000090.1:0-7737 GCA_964649175.1 uncultured Leptospirales bacterium
TATTAAAAACTTTGGTTCAGTTTCCAGTCTTTCAATAGTTCCTCTTGTTGATTTTTATGCAGAAAATAAAAGCTATGCAACCGAGGAAGGGACCTCTTTTTTTATTGAGGCAGATGAAGAGAAGATACTTTATGATGTGGGATTTAATAAGAAGAATGAACATCCATCTCCTTTGTTGAAAAATATGAAAATTCTTGGGATTAGCCCTTCTGATGCAAGTATGATTTTTATTAGCCATCTTCACAGGGATCATATTGGTGGTACAGCATTTGAAAAGCTTAATGAATTTAGCCTTTCAGCAGGAGAGGTAAAGCTGAACAATATACCTGTTTACGCACCTGACAGTATTAAACCCTCAAAGAATAATCCGGAACCAGAGGTTAAGGTAATCACTTTACCTGCTGTACTGGGCAAAGGTATTGCCAGTATAGGTGTTTATCCAAGGTCTCTTTTTTTAATAGGCTATACCATTGAGCATAGCATGGTTATAAATCTTAAAGGAAAAGGGCTGGTGCTTATTATAGGCTGCGGCCATCAGGGAACAGAGGCTATACTTGACAGGGTTGCACAAACCTTTGATGAACCTTTATATGCAATAATAGGGGGACTTCATTTTCCGGTAAATGGCGGACGGGTTATGGTAGGGCCATTTAATCTTCAAAATATTGTAGGTGTTGACAGAAAACCCTGGAAGGGGATTGGAGAGGGTCATGTTGAATCTGCAATAAAAAAAATTAAATCCATGGATCCGCAAATTGTTGCTATATCAGCCCATGATAGCTCTGACTGGGCTATAAATAAATTCAAAGAGGAATTTGGGGAGCGTTACAGGGACATAGTTGTAGGTAAAAAAATTGAGTTGTAAAAGAGGTATTTTAATAGATGAATTATGAAACTATTATTTTTGAAAAAATTAATTATACAGGAGTAATAAGGCTTAACAGACCTGACAGGATGAATGCTGTTACTGAAAAAATGTATGAAGAGCTCATTGATCTTTTGGAAAAGTTAAAGCTTGATAAAGAATTGCGAGTTCTGGTGCTGACAGGTTCTGTGCGAATTAAGGATGGTATTGAAAAACAGGCATTTTGTGCTGGTGCTGATTTAAAACAGCATTCATCAGGTGAAAGAAGTCATGCGCAAAAACGCGAGTATATTTACCTGGCTCACAGGGTGAATTTAAAACTCTATTCATTTCCCAAGCCTGTAATAGCAGCTATAAATGGACCTGCCAGGGGCGCGGGTGCTGAAATGGCAATTAATTGTGATTTTATTATTATGGCAGATGAAGCATCCATAGGTTTTCCTGAAGTGGGTCTTGGAACTTTTGTGGGCGGGGGTGTAACCAAACTCCTTCCTGAACTTCTTGGTATAAAAAAAGCCAGAGAGCTGCTATATACAGGAAGGGTGATAAGTGGTGTCCATGCAGTTGATTATGGGTTGGCATCTGCCTGCTATCCTGTAAATGAACTGCTTTACCAGACAATGGAGTTTGCTGACTTTCTTTCTTCAAGGGCTCCTGTTTCTGTTTCCCTGACTAAAAAAAATCTTATGCTTTCACCAAATCGTGATATTGAAACAGTTCTGGAAATGGAGGCACAGTCGATTCTTGCATGCATGGATACAGAGGACTGGCAGGAGGGTATTGACGCCTTTACAGAAAAAAGAAGGCCTGAATATAAGGGGAGATGATTATTCTTTAATAACAGTTCCCGAAAGTTTATATTTTTTTTCATTAAATACTGTATCTACTTTATATAAGCGGTTTGCCGGAAGATTCCCTTTAACCTCAAGAGGGATATAATAATTATTAAACCCTGTTGTTATATTATTTTTTGCCCTTTCAGAGAGGAAAACTGAAGAGGTGTTGTGAAATTTTTTGTAATAATTTTTTTTCAGCTTCAGGGATGCAGCTCTGAGTATTTTGCTCCTTTCTTTTTTTATATGTTCTTCAACAGGGTTAGGCATGGTAAAAGCTTTTGTTCCTTTTCTTGGAGAATATCGAAAGGTGTGTATATGTGAAAATCCCACCTCTTTTGCCAGGTCTAAAGTTTCATTAAATTCTCCTTCTGTTTCCCCGGGAAATCCTGTAATAACATCAGTTGTGAAATTAAAGTTTGCAACAATGCTTTTTATTTTTTCACTCACCTTAATGTAGTCCTCCCTGGTGTAGGGTCTGTTCATTCTTTTTAAAACAGAGTTGCTTCCGCTTTGCAGAGAAAGGTGAAGATGTTTAACCATTCTGGGGTCTCTATACAGGTTGATAAGTTCATCATCTGCACTGTCAGGATCAAGAGATGTCAGGTGAAGCCTGAAGTCCAGGTCGTTTATACTGAGTATATTTTTTATAAGTGCTGAAAGTTTTTTCCCCTGGCTGCTGTATTTCCCAATGTTTACACCTGTGAGAATTATTTCTTTGAATCCTTCATTTAATAGCTCAGAAAATTCCTGTATAATCTGATTTTCAGGTTTGCTCACAGGCTTGCCTCGAAGGTAGGGAATGATGCAATATGAACAGAAGTTATCGCAGCCATCCTGAATTTTAAGATTTGCTCTTACTGTGGATGATTTAACTGGTGTTGAATAATCAAAGCGCGATGGCTTTTTTTCATTAATATCAGCAAAAGAAAATTCATTATCAATAATTTCCGGAATAAGATACTTATAATCATTGGAAAGATAGATGATGTCCCGGGATTTGGAAAAATCTTCACTGGAGCAGCCTGTTACAATTATTTTTTTATAGCTTTTTTTGGCAGATGCTTCTCTTGCCCTGGATATGAGGTTGCGCGTCTTTTTTTCGCTATTTGCTGTAACAGCGCATGAATTGATAATATAAATTTCTGCATCATCATCATTTACTATTTCATGGCCAATATTCTGAAGCCTGGTTGATATTGATTCTATTTCAGACTGGTTAAGCCTGCATCCCAGGGATGTAATTTTTATTTTCATTTTTTAAAAAATTCCAGTAAATTGTACTTGTGGCATCAGTTTAAAGCAGTTAAGTTGAATAATAATATATGTCAATCAGTGTTTTCATTATTTTTAAGGTTATATGTTAATTGATTTTTCAGGGGGATGGTTTATAAAAATTTATATTAAGGGAGTTTTCTATGGATTTAAAAAAATTTGAAAAACTGGATGTTGTACTTGTTTGTGGTCTTCCTTCTTCAGGGAAGTCCCATTTTGCCAGAAAGTTTTTTATTGATTCAGGCAGGAAAAGGGTAAACAGAAAGGAGATACGCAGGCTTCTTTATGAAATGGCCAGCTTTGGGAATAAATGGTCTGAGAGTATGTTTTCCGATGTTGATGAAAATCTGGTAAAGCATACAGAACGAAAGGTTATAGAGCAGCTTATGGTTAATAATGAAAAAGTGCTTATAGATAATACGAGTGTAACTGTTGATTCAAGAAAGAGATATGTTTCAACAGTTCAAAGATTTAATAAATCTATAGGTGTAATTTTTTTAAATACTCCGGTTTTGTTGTGCCTGGAACGAAATCAGGGTAAGGATGATCCGGTTCCAGGCACTGTTATTTCCAATCTCTCAGCTGCTATTGCTCTTCCAACAAAAGACGAAGGCTTTATAGAGATTCTTGTTATTGATGATTACTGATCACCTATTTTAAGCCTCGTTTTTTTATCTCCTGTGCTCTTAGTTCTTTACGGAGAACCTTGCCTACAGTTGTTTTTGGGAGTTCTTTAATAAACTCAACTTCTGTGGGAAGCTTGTATTTGGCAAGCTTGGTTTCCGCATATTTTATCATCTCCTCTTCAGTAGCTGTTTGTCCCTGTTTTAGAACAATAAAAACTTTTATTGATTCGCCTCTTGTAGGGTGAGGCAATCCAATAGCACAGGCTTCTTCTACTTTTGGGTTTTCAAAGTATGCTTCATCAATATCCCTTGGATAAACATTGTATCCGCCGGAAATAATCATATCTTTAAGACGGTCTACAATATAGAAGAATCCCTCTTCATCCATTTTGGCTATATCACCTGTGTGGAGCCAGCCGTCCATTATTGTTTTGGCTGTTTCTTCAGGCTTGCCCCAGTACTCTTTCATTACCTGGGGACCCTGTATTATAAGCTCACCCTCTTCTCCTACAGGAACGTCGGTTTTTCGATCTGTAATATCAACAAGGCGACATACTGTATCAGAAATGGGAAGACCAATACTTCCTGCTTTACCCTTGCCCGCAACAAAGGGGTTGATATGTGTTACAGGGCTGGATTCACTCATGCCAAAGCCTTCACAGATAATAGCGCCTGTTTTTGCTTCGAATTCCTTGATTACTTCAAGCGGTATTGGTGCACTTCCGGAAAAACATCCTTTAATAAAGGAGAGATCTGTTTTTTCAATTTTAGGGTGATTGATAAGCCCAATATACATGGTTGGAACCATTGGTGCAAATGTGGGCTTGAATTTTTTAAATGTTTGAATTAAAGGGTCAGGTTGTGGTTTAGGAACAAGAATATTTCCCCATGCCCGGTAAATTCCAAAGTTCATTGATGTGGATATTCCAAAGATGTGGAAGAAGGGCAAAGCACCCAGCATTATTTCTTCGCCATCTTTAAAACCCGGAAACCAGGACGCGCATTGCTGAACCTGCATGCTTATATTGCCATGTGAAAGGATAGCACCTTTTGGAACACCGGTTGTACCACCGCTATACTGGTACATGGCAACGTCTTTAAAGTCAAGCTTGGGAAAGCTGGTTTGGGGTTGATGTGCAGCAATAACATCTTTCCATTTGAAAACATCCGGAGCTTCTTTTACATCAGCTTTAAGACCTTTTTTCTTGCCCACAAGCGGGAAAAGAACACTTGTTGGAAATGGTAGATAGTCTCCAATTGAAGTATATATAATCTGTTTAATTTTTGTTTGAGGTCTCAGGTCTATCATTCTGTTTCCAAGCAGATCAACAGTTATAAGTACCTTTGCTCCTGAGTCATTAAACTGGTATTTAAGTTCAACGTCTGTATAAAGGGGGTTGTTCATTACAGCAATTGCGCCTAGTTTAAGTACAGCATAATAGGCCACAACACAGGGGATAGTATTTGGAAGAAGGATAGCCACAGCGTCCCCTTTTTTAATGCCATAGCTGGTAAGGGCTGCTGCAAGTCTGTCAACCATGTCCTTTGTCTCTTTGAAATTTAGCTGATATCCCATGAAAGAAAGAGCCATTAAGTTAGGGAATTTAGCTGTGGATCTGTCTAAAAATTCTGGTACACATGCTTTATCATAGTTCAGCTCTGCCGGAACACCTTCACCATAATGTTTGAGCCAGGGTTTATCCAGATACTTTACCTTTGATGTCATAAATGTCTCCTTGTGATTGTTTTATTACCCCACTAAGTTGGGTTTAAATTTTTTTTTAAAAAGTAAGGTATTATATTATATGAGAATTATAGCAAATTTTAATACTTTTGTCAAATAAAGTCTATAAAATTATATTGTTTATAAGAAAAAATATTATATTTTTTATAATATCCTTTATTTTATTTTAATTAAATGTGTCTTGCAGAGTTTTTTTAGCTATTTTACTACTTATTGACAAGTGGGCTTTGAGTGTATATGTTATTTTTATTAAGCCATTCCAGAAGATAATCAAACCTTATAAACTCCTGTTCAATCCTTAAGTTTTCACCAAAGCTATTGTTTTTCAGATTATCAAAGAGAGCCTTTTCTTTATTTGTGAGGCAGGATAGCTCACCTGTAAATCTTTTTGACAGAGGTTCTTTTACGCTACTTTCTATGTGTGCATGGAGGGTTTCCTCGTCCATGAGCATTGATGTGCATGAGGAGATAATATTTCTTGTTAAAGAGAGTATGCTGAAACCATGTGTGTCAATATCTCCCCAGTAAAAAACCTTGCAGTTTTTTATCCATGAAACTTCTTTGAGTGACTGTATACCGTAACCAAGTCCAAATATTACAATGGAATTTTTAACCATTGGGAAGGCAAGGCCATTGGTTTTATTCTCAGTAATGAATATTTTTTTTACATTGATTTTTAGTGAAGAGAATTGTGAAAGGGGTAAAGTAATATCAGAAAGTCCCTTAATAAAGATATCTTTGTCAAGTATTCTAAAACGTATAAGCGGTTCATCATATTTGAGGCCAAGGTGTTTTTCAAATCCATGCTGTGAAAGAGACAGAGCTTCTGTTTCAGGTTTTCCTGTGTTGAGATAAATCAAAAGTGCAGAAATAATTTTTTTATTAGCTTCAATGAATTTAGTGTCAATGCCTGGAATAACAATCTGCCGGATATAAATATTCGAGTTAGGGTTATTTTTAAAGTAAGTACAAATTCTTATCAGTTTATTCCAGATAGAGAGGTGTTTTATAACGAGTAAGGGTTTCTCGTGTATGAATCCGCAGGCTTCAGGGAGTTCTTTTTTTGTTAGTGAATAGGCCTCTTTGAATATGTCGAACTGCTTCTTTTTCCCGCAAAGTTTTAGAAAGTCATCCTCTGTTTCAATAAATATTCTATTGGGAATATTTTGTGTTCCTAACTGTCTGTGTGAAACAGTTTTGTATTCTATGGAATAGCCATAGCCAATTTTTTCTTTGGATGAATCAGCAAGATGCCATATCCCATCTCTTATTTTTGCAAAGTTGTCTGAAATACTGCTTCCTGCTACTTTGCCAAAAGTTATATCCAGGGGGAAAATATTATCACATTTGCACCATGCGGAAAGAAATTTGCCACTGTCCCAGATCTGCGCTGCTTTCTTTTTAATTTCTGCAGGTGTTATTATTGTATTGGAATTTCCCATTCTTTTTTCTTTGTTTTGTATTTGTCTATTGTCATGTGTCCAACCAGAGAGCGGTTATCTTCCTGATAAACGAAATGGACAGATTTTACATAGTCTTCTATTATATGAATTTTTTGAAGTGGTGTTACAATGAGAAGCTGAAGCTCGAGTTTTTTAAAGAGTTCCAGCCCGTATCTTGCTGATTCATCAGACCCGCGCCCAAAAGCTTCATCAATCATTACAAACCTGAAGGAGCGGTTAAAAAGCCCGTCTTTTACAAGGCTGAACTGGTATGCCAGGGCTGCTGCAAGAATAGTGTATGCGAGCTTCTCTTTTTGTCCTCCTGATTTTCCTGAAGAATCAGAGTAAAACTCTCTTTCCGAGTCATCCTCTTTCCACCTTTCGCTTGCAGAAAATACGAACCAGTTTCTAACGTCAGTTACCTTTGCTGTCCACTTTCGGTCAAGGTCTGTAAGGCCTTGACGTCCTTCAAAGCGGTCAATGAGATTTTTTACCTGATGGAATTTTGCCTCAGTATATACATCGCCATCTTCATTAAGTGTTCCGCCCATACAGAGCCGAAGGTCTTCCTGAAATTTCAGTATTTCACTATCCATTGCTCTGTCAGGGATAAGGGTAATGTAGCTGCCCCGGTTGTATTCAATTTCACGAAGGGACTCGTTTATGGTTTCTATTTTGCCTGTAATTTCTATGCGCTCCTTCTCGAGCTTGTTCTGGAAAAGGGCAATATCCTGAATGGTTCCTTCACGCAGAAGCCTTTTAAATCTTTCTTCATGGCGGGGAAGATCCTGTTCTACAAGATCATTGAGGATTTTTCTGTATTCATTAGCTGCTTCAATCCTTGCATCAATTTCGCTGGTTTCCATGGGATATTTGATTTTATAGGATTGCATCTGGCTGCTTATTTTTTCATTTCGTCTGCGATTCTGGCTGGTCAGATTATCAATGAGTT
>CAZYPA010000091.1:0-5422 GCA_964649175.1 uncultured Leptospirales bacterium
TACCAATAATTATCCAGATAATTTTGCTCTGACGTATGCGTGGTGAAATTGCTTTCTGTTTCATTTATGATCCTCCGGAATTAAATTAAATGGTTCTTATAGAATGATAAAGTTTGATTAATTGATAAGGGAAAATAATGAATTTGTCAACAGAGAAATGTTTTTGATTAATGGGAAATTGTAGAATGTATTTTTTGTTCACATTTATATTTTCTAAGTATTAAAGTAGAAAAGGTGTATTAAAAAATGTTGAAATATTTAACAATACATTATATAAATATGATGATTATAAAAATATTAAAAAATCTATTCTGAGAAAAAAACATCTACCATATTTTACCATATATATAAAAGTGATGCAGGTTTTGGAGTTGAAAGAGTTTAGTTTTTAGTGTGGAGCCAGGAGTTATGAATAATGATTAAAAATGAAAATAAAATTATTTTATATCAGGATGAAAATGGTCTGATTCGTGTATCAGTCCGTTTTGCAGATGAAGATTTATGGCTGACGCAAAATCAGATAGCAGAGATTTATGATACAACACAACCAAATATCAGTATGCATATAGATAATATATTTAAAGCTGGAGAGCTGCAAGAAGAGGCAACTCATAAGAAATTCTTATTGGTTCGTCGTGAAGGTAATCGCGATGTAAAACGGGAGATTGATCACTATAATCTTGATATGATTATTGCTTCTCATGAACAAGCTATGAAAAAAGCTGAATATGAGTTTGAACTTTATCGCGAGCGAGAAATGAAACAGCTTGAAAGCGACTTTGACCGTATGATTAAAATGCTAAATAAGAGAAATAATGATAGTCGTGAAAAATAAAATCTTCATTCGTTTTTTTGACAATACCGAGCTTTGTACTATTAGGGATGATGAAAATGCTAAATGGTGATTTTCGGTTCGCTATATAATTTAATTGAAATTGTGCTCTGACCTCTGGTTACCTTGATACAGCGACTTTGTCGGCACTTGGTAACCGTTGATCCGCCGGACTTCGAGTGGCTCGCAGAGCTGTATCGAAAAGAAAACTGAAATGGGAGGCTCTGACCCTAGAAGACCCCATCTCCCTAACCCTCTTCCCCATAGTGGAGAAGAGGGAACTGTAGCATGTGTTTTTTGTTTATTTTTTTCAGTTTTTAGGGATGAGGCAAAAAAATGATTAATAATTAGTATTAAATTTTATCAGTATTCGCAAGAATGGAGTCAGCACTCATAATAAAAGATTCACCATTGTTTTGGAATACCTGGATATTTTTATTTTCAAGAATTTGAACAGCTCTTTTAATTTCTTTTCCATTTCCAAGAAGCCAGGTTTGAGTTTCCGGATTAAATATTAAGTCAGCCTCTTCACCCATGTTTGGACCTGTTAGCTGTTCAATATGGTAACGGTTTAGACTTACCTCAACTTTATATGTTTTATTATCTTCAGTTATATACTTTGTTTCAACTTCTCCAGGTGCCATGGCAAGAGGATTAGAGCCTGACCAGAAATCAACTGAGTTTAAAACAATGCCATCAACTAATACAGCACACACAGTATAGACAGGTATAATATTTAAAACAAGGAAAATAACTTCATTAACAAATTTGTTTTTTGTAACTCCTTTGTTCCATGTATATAATTTTTGAGTAACCACAAATCCATTACGTCCTCCAATACAGCCTTGAAAAGACATTACACTTATTAAAAAGACAAGTGCAATAGCTAAGTTTCTTTTTTTCATTATAAAGCTCCTTTTAATTTTTTTTAATATTATTAAACTAATTTTATAATTTAAAAAATTTTTGTCAAGACTGGAATTTTATTATAATAAAAATTTAGTCTTTTTATATAATATGACTATGGGAAAAGATGGGTGATTGAATTTTACCCAGAAAGGGGGATCAATAAATTTATGCTGTCGGGGGTTCAGCCGATTTTTCTGTTTATTATAAAAATGGTATTATATAGTTTCATAATGGAATGAATGGAGGTTTAATTTATTTTTTTATTCTTTTGCTTGAAATTTATCTCCCTGAATTATAATAATTAATATGTAATCATATATTCCATAATACTCAGCTTTATGCACGTGGAAATTTATTTGGAAAACAGGTCTGATGAATGACAAAAAAAAAGCAGAAACCCGGGGCTTCAAAAAAGATTGAAAATCTTGATCAGTCCGAAATAGTTGAAGAAAAATTTCAAGAAACAGCAGATTCTGCTTTGTTGGAAAAAGGTACTGCTTTGGCATCTGACAAAAAAACAAGTAAATCTGGAACAAGAAAAGAGAAAAAACTGGCTAAAAAAACTGCTCATAAGGCAAAGCCTTTAAGAACAAGGGCTCTTATAAAAGCAGCTAAAATTACGTTTATTTACATTCCCATTTTAATTATTATAAGTTTGGGAGCTCTTTTATTTTTTTCATGGTTTTATTTAACACCGCCAGTAGTGGAAAAAATAGCGAAAAATTCCTTTGGTTCTGTTTCTCATGGCACTTTGGATTTGAAGGTTGAAAAGTTTAATCTTTACTCTGGTTTTGTTATAAACAATATAGTAGTTCGCAGTGGAGAGGATTTTGCTCGTGCAAAAGTATTTGAAATGGAGAAAGCTGTTTTTGATTACAGCTTCTTTCGTATCTTTACCGGGAGCATAAGAATTCCTGAAGTTGGGCTTTACAGCCCCAGGGTTTATTTGAAGGAACAAAAAGGTGTATGGAATGTAGCTTCTCTTATGAAGGAGAGCAAAAAAGATCCTGCTGAAAAAGATGAGCCTGATAGCAAAGAGGAGGCTAAATCATCATCTGATAAAAAACCCGGGGGAGATATTAATCTGCCCATTGCTGTTGATTTGCTTTTTAAATTTATATTAAAAGACCTGAATGTTTTTGTTAAAAGTGAATCCTTTACAGCTGAGATGAAGGGGCTTTCCTTTAATGCAGGTGTGGAGATTCCTCCATTTAAAACCATACCTCTATCTGTTGAAGCTGTTAGGCTTTTAAAAACCATGAAGTTTGAACTCAACCCTCAAAACACCATGACCCTGACATACAACTCAGGAGGTGTATCCACAAATCCTGATCTTACCCTTATGTGGAAACTTGTATTTCAAAATACTGAATCAAAGGAGTTCTACAGTCAGATGAAGATAGGCTCTTCCGGGATGCCTGTAAGGCTGCAGAACAAACACCTGGCACCTCTTAATTTTATGGTGTCCTATGATATGATATATAATCCAGGCTCGGATATTCTTTCCATTAATGATTTTAGTATAACCTTTAAAGATAGCTGCTGGCTAAAACTTGCAGGGAATGTAAAAAGTGTAACAGAAAATCAGTTTCTTAATATAACAATGAAGGAGAGCCTTATTCCTCTTGCGGACCTTTACCCCTATTATGTAACTCTCACAGAAGACAGGACAATAAGGTTTGGCGGGAATGTTTCTCTTTATCCCCTTGATGTTACTGGAATTGTTACAAGCCCTAATGTAAAGGGAGCTATTGCAATGAGGAACCTTTCTTTTCGTAATCCAAAACTTGAGATGTCAATTCCTGTGGTTAACCTTAACTACTCTGCCAGTACTGCAGGCACAAGCATGGGAATTGGAACAGAGCTTAAAATTCCGCAGATCAGTTACACTGTACAGGGGAGCAGATCCGGCAATAACGGCTTAATATTAAAATCTGATATTACAGCATTAGATAATTTTGACAGGGTAATTGTAAATTCCCTGGTATTTGATGTTTATAATCCTGAAGGACATAAAAGCGCTTTGTATATGGATATGAAAGGGGATGTTTCTTTGGCAGATGATATTAAAGGGACTGTTGATATAACAAAACTTCGCCTGGTAACAGCACCTCTTTCTGAAATGCTTCCAGGCAGATTCAGAAAAATTATGGCAAGCATACCTTTGAAACAGCAGGTTGATCTTAAAATAAAGAGTAATTTTAGTTTGGGGCAAAATATAACAGATGCGGATTTAACTCTTCTGGGACAGGTTCCTGATTTTGATATAAATGATCTTAAGCTTGAAGCAGCAGTTTCACAAAACAATAAGGCTCAAAGGGTAGACATTAAAAAGTTTGCACTTGGAAGTGCATCAATGAACCTTGCACTTAAAGCATCTGGTATGGTTGAGCTTAAAAAGTCACCAATTTCGAATTCAGATATTAAGGTTTCTCTAGAGCTTAATAACCCTGTAATGCAAAGCGTAGCAGGACCATGGATGACATCTGGAAAGGTGAGGCTTGAAGCCTTTATGAAGGGCGACCTTGAAAAGGGAAAAGCCAGTGGAAATATGATCTTTGATAAATTCAATCTGAAAAATGATGAAGAGAAGCTTTCAGTTGAATCAATGAATATGAACTTCCCATTTGAGTATGCATTTACTCCTGCAAAGGGGGAGAAATCATCTATAAGCATAACCCAGGATCTGGTGCTTGATACTTCAAGGTTTAAGCCTGAACCTAATTTTACCATAAAATCAGTTAAGGCAAAACATCCTGTCAGGGATATTTCCTATGAGTACATGAAGGATTTGACCTCACATATAATTTTTAAAAATAATGTTTTCAGTTTAACAGATTTAAGGGCAGGCGTAATGGGAGGCTCCCTTTATGGCAGGTCTGTCATTTTTAACCTCGCTGATTTTAATACAGAGAACATGGAGTTTAATCTTGTTGTAGATGGTAACAATATAGACATAGGAAGGCTGGATAACCCTGATCCTGCTGCAAAATCATCAGAGGCTGAACTTTCTTTTAATGCCAATTTTTCAGGAAAGGGGCTTAATATTGAAAAGGAGCTTACTGCAACAGGAAGCATAAGTATTTATAAAATAGGGCAGGATTTTGCAAACAGGCTTATGAAGGGTTTAAGCGAGGAACAGGGAAAATCAAAACTCGGTGCTCCTGTACAGTGGCTGGTTGATAATGCCCTGGGAATAAAGGGCTTTGATTTCAGGCTCGACAGGGGTCTTGTTTATGCCACAGTAACATTCCAGCGGCGTGGCCTTAGCATCTTAGGCACTGTTGATAAAAGCCGCGTGGATTTTGAAAGAATACCAATCCAGGAATATCTGAGAAAAGTTGCAGAGGTTAAATGATATGAATAAAAATATAATTATAATAATAAGCGCAATAATTCTTGTTTCACTTTATACAGGGTGCAGTTCTGTGCCTAGCTGTATTACTGTTGTTCCACCAACAATAAATCTTACAGGTGAAAAAACAGTAATAGAAAGACAGATTATTGGTGATTACAGGGAGCTTGAGGAGGATGCCTGGTCAATATCATCTGTAAAAACAACTACTGGAAGAAGCGCCTCCCAGGGGCAGATTTCAGGTGATCCTGAAATAGTAAAGGCTGTTAAAATAAGGGATTATATAAGCGATAAAGTTATGGCTTATAAAAAGGAGGGCGCTATTG
>CAZYPA010000091.1:5522-7414 GCA_964649175.1 uncultured Leptospirales bacterium
GGTAAAAATAAAAGAAAAATTACATCAGGCGGTGCTGACTTTCCCTCCTTTTCTTCTGATGGTAAAAAAATACTTTTTGTTTCATACAGGGATAACAGAAAGGGCGACATTTGCACAGTTGAAATTGATTCAGGTAAAGAAACCCTTATAGCAAGCGGCAGCAATATTAAAATGAATCCCTGTTATGCGGGCAACACAAATGAAATTATCTATTCATCAATAGAAACTGATACAAACAAAAATGGTCAGCTTGATCTGCAGGACAGATCAATAATTAGATATTTGAATATTAAGTCTGGTTTAACCTATCCTTTAACAAGGCCTTCTCTTTCTTCATTTAAGGGGAAATGGCTTCCTGTACTTCAGACACGAGACTATAGTGGAATTATTCTTTTTACAGATATCCTTGATGAGAGTATAAACCTTAATATAATACCTGAAAAGGGGATTGTGCCTAAAAAGCTAAATGCCAGGCAGCAGTATGACATATGCGATGATTACCTCACAGAATACGGTGACCCTGAAAAATACGCAATGGCTCTGGAATCGGTTTTTTATTTTTTTGGAAACATGAAAGATTCCTCTTCAGTAGCTTATGTGAACAGAGCCCTGGGAGAAGCAGCATCCTTTTATCAAAGCCAGGGGAATAAAGAGGGAGTTTCAAAGATGCTGTCATTCCTGAAGGAGCGCATAGAAAATAAGGATGCTTATGCAGGTATAGTTCTGGAAAGCCTGGAGAAATCTTCAGCAAAGTTCAATGTAAATGATGCTGAAAGAAGAGTTGCCAGGCTTACAGGGGATGAAAAAAGCCTATACTTTGCACCCTTTGCATTTGAGGATATGGCTGACCTTGCATACAAAAAAAATGACTCTGTTTCAGCTATAAAATTATACAACAACATAATAAGGGATTACCCCTCCTTTGAAAGAATTCTGGATGTTCATACAAAGGCAGCTGTTGCAGGGGATGATCTTAAAAAAGGAACCCTTTCTGAATCAGCTGTAAAAATAATAAATGAGGGAAAAACAAATCAGAAAATAACCCTTATTAAATATCTGGCAGCTGATTTTGAAAACAAAAAATACAACATATCCAGAAGCAGCGAATATTTAAAATATTTTAATTCAATAAAAGAGGAGTATAGCAGCAATAAAAAAATTCTGGCCCTTATTTATTATGTATCAGGGCTTGTGCTTGATAATAGGGGAGACAAAGAAAAAGCAGCAGAAGAGTATGCTCTTTCCATTGAAGCTTCCCACCCGAATGATATTACATATTATCTTTCAAATATACGCCTTGGAGATATTGCCAGGAATAATCGTCATACAGAGGAAGCTGAGAAGTATTTAAGTGCAGCAATAAACAGATATTCCAGAAGATTTGAAACTGCAAATTTCCGGGAAAATTTAATCTGGACAATCAACTACTATGAAAAAGCCGGGGAAAAAAGCGAGGCTGTTGAAAACTACAAGGAAGCAGCTGAAATTTATGAAAAATATATAAACATGATTACGCTTACATATAACAAACGCCTCTTTGTTGATGTTTACACCGAATATGCACCCAGGGCACATATACTTTATATTGATTCTGTTATTGCATTAAAAGGGGCAGATGGAATTGCAGAACTTGAAAAATCCTATACTGACAGGCTTCCCATATACCGCATGGATTTTAACAAAGCAGCGCTTTATGGCCTTGGATATATATACACTCAAAAGGGACTTGCCTACATGCGCGAGGCTGACTCGCTCTCTTCTAATGTATCAATTAAGGATGCTATGCAATCCTTCAAAAAGGCAGACAACCAGATTGAATGGGCTCTCTTTATTGATGATACCTTTATTGAACCATATCTGCTTAAAACATGGATATACCAGTACATAGACAC
>CAZYPA010000092.1:0-7401 GCA_964649175.1 uncultured Leptospirales bacterium
CAGCAGAGCATCCTGGTGTGGTTCCTGATGATGAATATGATATTGCAGGTTTCTCTGTAGGTATTGTTGACAGGAAAAAAATAATTAATGGGAATACAATAGGAGCCGGTGATATAATTATAGGGATTCCATCCAGTGGTATTCATTCAAACGGTTACTCATTAGTGCGAAAACTTTTTTTTGAAATGAAAGGCTACTTCCTTGATAAAAAATTTAATGATCTTGAAAAAACCCTGGGAGAAACTCTTCTTTATCCTACAACAATATATGTGAAAGGCATAAAATCCTCTATAGAATCAGGAATAAATCTTAAAGGAATTGTTCATATAACTGGCGGTGGATTTTATGAAAATATACCGCGTATACTTCCGCAAAACACCTCTGTTGTTATAGAAAAGAAATCCTTTCCTGTTCCTCCAATATTTAATATAATAAAAAAGGAAGGCTCAGTTGATGAAGCTGAAATGTTTACAACATTTAATATGGGAATAGGGATGATGATCTTTGTTGATAAAAATCAGGGGGACGCTGCCCTGAAAGTTCTTGATGAAGCTGGATATCCTTCATATATTATTGGTGAAATAATGCCTTATAAAGATGAAAGAGTTCAGATATTATAAAAAGAGTGTCTATTTTCTATTAAGATTCCGATAATATTTTTATACCGTACAAGATAGACTGCGAGGAATAATTATGCGTATTTTTATTTCATTTCTTTTAATTATGCTGCTTTTTTCTGCTCTTTTTTCTCAGGAAATAGTTGAAACCGAAAACAGGGATCAGACAAAAAAAACCGAAGAATCTGTTATACCTTCAGGTTATGGAGAAGCTGTTTGGGGATCCTATTTAACGGATGTACGGGAAAAAATATCTGGTCGCCTTGTTTTTACGGATGAAAAAAAAATAATAAAATCAAAGGATGGGGATCTTGAATACGATTATGGGTTTTTTTATCGAGATCCCCTCTTAACTGGAGAGAAAATAGACGTTTCAGATCAAGCTGTCAATGCTTCAGAAAATATTGATGACACAGCTGCTGCAGAAGAAACAAAAGATGAAGGGACTCTTTTTTACGTATCTCTCAAATTCCCCTATCTTGATCAGAATTTAGTGTATAATAAAATTAAAGAAAAGTACGGTATCCATTCGAGTGAAAATATTAAGGATAACCAGGGTGCAATGGCCTGGGATTCTGATAAAACAGTAATTTTAATGTGGGTAGATCAGTATGAAGGGAAACCATATTGCAGAAGAATAGTTTATGTAAGCAAAGAAATAGCTGCTCAGCTTAACGAATATCATTATGTAATTTTTAACAAAAGAGAGATTGAGCTTATAAAGCAGCTTAATCCCTGATTGTTTTTAGTTTCTATCTGTAATTATTTCAGGATTTACTGATGTGTAATAAAAACAGAAATCAGGGCTACGCCATCTTCAAGCCTTTCAAGAGCTTTTCCAATTACAGAACCTATTTTGTCAAATGAATCTATATGTCCTGCCATGCCGCAGCCTGCAACATCTGAGGCTACAATAAGATCACCCGGGTTTACAGGATTGTTTCTTGCATCAACTTTGCATAGCACCTTGCCTGCAAGAGCAACAGGATAAACTTTTTCCTCCTTGCCTGAATTGTTTATAGAAATACAGGGATTTCCTGAAACAACTCCAATAACAGAGGTGCTATAGCTTTTTCTTGATTTTGATAAAAGGGATTTGCCCTGTTCACTTGTTATAAGAATATCTCCTGGTGAAATATATTCAGCCTCATCTACTTCAAAAAATTCTACAAGTCCTGAAGGGAATTCAGGTGATTCTTCATTAATCTTAAAAACAAGACGGCCCTGAAATTCAGCGTCACCTTTAACAAGAAGAGCCTTGCCATCACCCATTAGATTAATGCTTTTGTCATAGGAATTGATTAATGTCCCTGAACCGTCAGCTATAATAGAGAATCCATGTTCACTGGAAAATATCCCCCCAGCACCGAATCTTGAAGCACCAACAACACCAGCACCACTACCCTCTTTCCCGGAAGATTGGCCTCTAACTCCTACATGTGTACTATGCCCAACAATACCATATGCATCAGATGATTCTTTATTGTTGCCAGCTATTCCAGCTATGCCAATGGCAGGTCCGGTTTCAGAAGTATTGTTGGCGTATATAACAGATGAGCCGTCAGATGGAGGAGTAATATCCTTGAAGGATTCATTTTTGCTTTCTCTTAATACTATGGTTCCGCTGTGGCTGTTAAAGCTATGATTAACAGGAGCATATTCATGCGTATGGGGCAGAGGCTCTCTGCTGTTGTTTAGTCTGAAATCATCAGCCTGTACTGCTAATTTGCTGCTGCTTTCACCATTGCGGCTGAATTTTACAATTCCCGGCATTTCTTCTGTTGCTGGTTTTAGTCTCTTGTCATTACCCTGAACAGCAACACCTTCTTTATCTTCCCCATTTTCAGCAAGCTCAACTATTCCAAAAGTTGTGGTTGTCGCTTTTTTTAATCTTTTATCATTGCCCTGTACAGCACTTAAGGGGTCAGAGCCTCCATCATGAGCAAATTTCATTATGCCCTTTGCAGTTTCACTAGCGTCTTTTAGCCTCTTATCATTACCCTGCACAGCAACCCCTGGTTTATCCTCACCATCTTCAGCCAGCTCCACAATTCCTTTGCTTTCGGTTGTTGCATCTTTAAGTCTGTTATCATTTCCTTGAACAGCAACCCCTGGTTTATCCTCTCCATCTTCAGCAAGCTCTATAATTCCTTTGTTTTCAGTTGTTGCATCTTTAAGCCTTTTATCATTACCTTGAACAACAACCTCTGGTTTATCCTCTCCATCCTCTGCAAGTTCAACTATCCCGCTTGCCATGGTTGTTGCTTTTTTAAGCCTTTTATCATTGCCCTGTACAGCACTTAAAGGTGAAATATCTCCATCATGAGCAAATTTCATTATGCCTTTTGCAGTTTCACTAGCGTCTCTTAGTCTTTTATCATTAGCCTGTATAGCAACTCCTGGTTTATCCTCACCATCTTCAGCCAGCTCTACAATTCCCTTGTTTTCGGTTGTTGCATCTTTAAGCCTTTTATCATTACCCTGTACAGCAACGCCTGGTTTATCCTCACCATCTTCAGCCAGTTCCACAATCCCTTTGCTTTGGGTTGTTGCATCTTTAAGCCTTTTATCATTGCCCTGTACAGCAACTCCTGGTTTATCCTCACCATCTTCAGCCAGTTCCACAATCCCTTTGCTTTGGGTTGTTGCATCTTTTAACCTTTTGTCTCCTGCAGAGGGTACAGCATCTTCTGTTTCTTCACCGTCATTAGCAATGCGGATAATTCCTTTACTTATTCTGGTTGCATCTTTAAGTCTTCGGTCATTTCCCTGAACTACCGATCCCTGGCTATCGCCCCCATCAGGGGCAAGCAGGCATATTCCATGAGATGATGTTGTGGCTTTTTGTAGTCTCTGATCATTACCTGAAACAACTGAGTTTTCCTTGTATTCACCGTCAGGGCAGATCTTAACAATTCCGAAGCTGTTTTCTTCAGCGTGTTGAAGCCTTGAATCATTTGCCTGTACAACAGCATTGGCCTTTGACTCTCTGTTATAAGCGAGTCTTACAATGCCGGATTTTAATTCTGATGCCATTTGCAGTCTTGAATCATCAGACTGAACAGCTAGTCCTGGAAAAGATTCTCCATGATTTGCAAAACGGACAATTCCTTTAAAAACATTGGAAGCGTCTCTGAGCCTGCTGTCAGATGATTGTACAACAGCTCCTGGAAGGCTTTCCCCATCTCTGGCAAGGGTGACCATTCCTGCATTAAATACAGATGCGTGCGGTGTAATATCACCTATATTATGTGTATGTCCATTGTTTACCACAGCGGAAAAAACAGCCATTTCAGCAATTTGCACACCGAATTTTTTGTTTAAATATTGTGTACCAGCAGCTTCAAGCCTGATATAGCGGGCTGAAACAATCCCTGTATCCCAGAAATATTTTTTATTATTTTCAGCATCAAATCCTTTTTCATAAAAAAGCGTAATCCATATTTCATCGTCTATTGATGCTTTAATATGAAAATTTTCAGGGAATCCTTCATCTGTTGAGGCCAGGAGGATTCTGTTAATACTCGATACCTTCCCCAGATCTATATTGACAAATTCATTAAAGCTGTTCCCTTTTAATTCTGATTCCCAGAACAGTCTGCTATCATTTAAAAAAATATTTTTTACATCATTTCCGCTACTCTGTGAGCTGGCTGTAACATCCAGTACTCCGCTAATTCCAGCTTCCAAAAGCCCTATTTCAGAAAAATATTGAGAACCTGATACTGCTGGTTCAACAATAAGGAGTTTTAAGTATTGAAAAACAGTTAGAGGTATGGGAATTTCATAGCTATTAATATCAAGAGAGGTATTGTGTTCCGAGTAAAGAAGAGTCCATTCTTCACAATCAATGCTTCCTTCAATTCTGAAGCTGCTGGGGAAAACCGATGCTCCTTTTTGGGAAGCAGTTAATCTGATTAAATCAACAGGAACAGGTTTTTCATAATCTATAATAACAAATTCTTTAATAGGCGCACTGCGTTTTTTTGTACACCAGTAGCCTGGAACTTCAAGTATATTGTCTGCTTTGCAGGAATCATCATCGCTGCTTGAGCTGATATGAATTTTTCCTTTATGAAATCCTGTATTGGTTATATTGATATATTCCATTTCTACTCCGGTTAAGCATAGCTATTATTAAATATTAAAATAATACGAAAGTTTCAAATAATTAAGTCTTAAGGCAAAACCTGTCAAATAATTAAAAACTTTTTATTTGGCAATAAATTTCATACAGGTGAAATAATGATCTAAATTGTTAACCTGGATGAATAAAATAGGTTTTATAATAACTAAAAAAGAGAATCAGAGAAAAACCTATTCTTATAAATGCTTCAAAATAGATGAGTTTATATAAGTTTTCAGATTTTATCTCTATCTCAGCTTCATAAAAAGAATTTTTTAATTTGTCAGGATAAATAATAACAAAAGGACCTGTTAATACAATGAAAAGTCCTATATAAAAAAGAATCCCTGAAAGTTCTCCTTTGTATAGAGTAAGCGGAAATCCGGCACAAATAAGGAGAAACCCGTATATAAAAAAATATTTGCTGCTTATTAATTTTTTCAATACCTTATACATCCTGGGTGGAGCCAGTAATTCAGCCAGACCTATTGTTCCCTGAATTGATGCAAGTATCAAAATAAAGTATTTATAAAATAAATTTTCCAAGCCAGTTTGTTACCTTTTTTTTAATCAGATTTAAATGGCGCTCTTCAGTCAGGTTGTGATCTCCGTCTTCAATAAGAATAGAATCCACAGGGGATTTTAGCAGTTTTTTAATCTCTTCAAAATCATTTACGCTAACTATAGCATCAAGTTTTCCATGGATACTAAGAACAGGACATTTTATTTTAATAACAGCAGAAGCAAGGTCAAGGTTTCCTAGTTCTGATATAAATTTTCCCTTAACCGGAACACCGGAGATATTAATTAAATCCTCATCTTTAATTGAGTGAAAATTCCCTTCCGGGATCAGGGCGCTTAAATTTAATGGAGTAGCAATAAGGATAAGGGATCGTATAGGAACAGAACTCTCTGCAACTGCAAGAATTGAAACTACTCCTCCCATGCTTGAGCCCATTAGATGTATCTGTTCTGCCCCTTTTGCTTTAAACACCTGAACAGCATGCAGCAGATCATCAACTTCCTGCATAATAGAAATGTCAGCTATATTCCCTGAAGATTCACCTGAATATGTAAAATCAAAAGTCATAAGGCTATATCCTGAATTGACAATATCCTCTGCCATTCTGGTGATTTTATAACCATCCTTGCTTGAAAAAAGACCATGGCTGAATATTACTCCATTTTTATTATATTTATCCTTGAAGTATATTCTTGCTGCAAGTTTATGACCTGTTGAATTAAGGAATGTAAAGTTTTCTATTTCCATTATTAACCTTGTTTTGTAAGCCTTACCAGGGGTTCAAAGTATCCATCTGAGCTGTTATCGTCGATTAAAATACGAACAGGTCTTAGTTCCATTATAGTTTTACCTGTTTTTTCAAAAATTCTTGTATTAAAAAGGAAATAGGAGGATTTTACCTGAGTAAAACCCCTGGTGGTATTTATTTTGTTAACGCTTTCCTCTCTTTTCATTTCTGAAATATTTATTCTCAATATATCATCTTTTTCAATAGTATAGATGCCTTTAAAAAGAATTGAATTGCAGTTGAGGTATAGAATTACAACAGCCCTGTAATTTTTCCCAAGCCTGAAGGAGTAACCGTAATTATCACCATATTTTAAATCCCAGTTCCCTTTTATTGTATCAAAATTTAAAGGAATAATGTCAGAGGTCACAACCTCTTCAGATTTATAGTCAGCAGAAATATCCTTTTCAATTGTAATTTGTTCAGGCTCATTGTTGCTGCAACCAGGACAAAAAATTATAAAACATGAATAAATCAGCAAGGTAATATTTTTTTTATTAAGCATATATTTTTACCTGGTAACATTTTAATTCATAAATTTACTATATTATATATAGGTGTCAATTATCATTTAATCTAATTGACAAATAGATATGAGGTCTTTTAAGTTTAAAAGGCCTGTATGCAGGGGACGATCTGGTTTCGACTGCATTGATGGGGCACTGGTTGCATGTCGAGTTTGCTGTTATCTCGTAAAAATGGCAGCAAAAATATAAACGCAGAAAATAATTTTGCTTTAGCAGCGTAATTGCTGCTATGTCTCTGTTTCATCCTCTCCTCTGGGGGTTTCAGAGGCATCAAATTACAGAGGATTGCCAGATTCAGTGACTCCGGGATGAAGGCGAAATTTAAGGAGTATCGGTCTGCAATATGGTTCCTGTTTCCGGATTGCCAGACTTAAATCAAAGAAACAGGATAAGCATGTAGACACCATTGTTCTGTGATGTAGGACGCGGGTTCGAGTCCCGCCGTCTCCAATCCAATAAAAAGTATTTAAAGATTTATTTATAAGGGGACAAACAGTTTCAATTTTTTAACATGGTATTTAAGCGATAGATTTAAGAAGGGATCTTCCTGATTCTGTAAGAGAGACATAAACATTATCATCATTTTTTGTGTAGCTATATTCAAGTATTCCAAAGTGTTTTAACCAGGTGAGCAGATAAAAATCTATAAATGAAATCATAAAACTATCGTTTCTTGAACATATCCCGGACAGGTCAAAAAAATCATTGGCAAGAATTTCAATATTAACTGGTTCATAGTATCCGGAAAGAAGAGCAATAAAAGATCCTCTGTTTTCATAAAGAGAATCCGCAGCTTCAGGAGAAGATGGGAAAATTGTTCT
>CAZYPA010000093.1:0-7324 GCA_964649175.1 uncultured Leptospirales bacterium
TCAGAGCAATAGAAAATGTGCATTTTGAATTTACTGTATGGGATTCCTGCATTCGCAGGAATGACAGGGGAAGATGATTTACTGTATGAGATTCCCGCATTCGCGGGAATGACAGAGGATAAAGATTTTTTCTAAAGTTTAAATTGCCTTGGCCAGCAATTTGTTTTTATATGATACAACAAGATCTTCAGCTTTTTTATTATCTCCTTTAAAAACATAGAGCATGCTGAGCTTTGTTATTTCGGTTAATTTTGGGGACTTGTTCATTAGCATTTTTTCAAGCTCCTGAATAGCCCTATCCACATCCCCTATTTCTTTAACTTTATTTTCATAGGTAAGGCCTTTCAGGTATTTGCTGAATTTTTCATATTCAGGTTGCTGCTTAAGAGCATTTTGCAGATAGGGTATGGCCTCTTCATATCTTCCAAGATAGTAGCAACAGAACCCATAGTATTTATTAATAAAAGCCTTGTCATCTGCAATATTCTTTATTGCTTCCAGACATTCTATTACAAGGTTGTATTGTTTCCATTCATAATAAATATAGGAAAGCATGTAATTTGCTTTTAAATGGGCAGGATCTTTTTGCACTACTTTTTTTAAAAACTTTTCTGATTTGGTATAATCTTTTAAATTATAATATGTAAGCCCTATATAATAGTTTGCTTCATGAAAGTCTGTGTTTTGTTTTAAAGACTCGTGAAAATATGTTAGAGCCTTATCATATTGTCCTGAATTGTAATACTCCACTCCCAGATTAAGTAAAACTCTGTCATTTTTCTTTATTTCCAGAGCTTTGAAATATGCTTTAATTGCCAGATCCCGCTCTCCAATAATTGAGTATATTTCTCCCATATTATTGTAAGCCTCTATAAAATAGGGATACATCTTTATTGCACGCTGGTATTCAGAAATGGCATTTGAAAAGTCTCCCTTGTTTGTTTTTTCAAGGGCCTTATTATATATTCTAATTGCTTCTGGTGGAACTGAATGACTCTTCATTTTTCAACCTCTTCAAAGAACTTGCGAATTTCCCGCTATTACTAGATTTATCGGGAAAAACAGTGATTATTTAAATAAAAAACCTGATTGATTTTATAAATATGACAGCGTAATGATTTTAATTTTGAATATTTGCTTACTATATATAATATACATATATAGTATTATATTATCAAATTAAAGTGGATTCGTGTAGTTGTGCAAAGAGAATTCTTAAGTCTTTTTTTTCTATTGAATTAAAAATCAATCAATAATACTTGACATTTGAAAAATTCTAAAGTTCTGTATTTAAGTTAGCAAGCAATAATTTTTTTAAATTGAATAAAAGTTTAAAAAAGAGTAAATAATCCTCATAGGAGTTAATGTATAATGTTTGGCAAAAAAGTAAATAACACAAGGGTTTTTCGGGTAACTACGAAAATTGTTCTTACTTTTACTCTTTTTATTCTCTTATCAAATTTTGCTTCTAATTATCTTAACCTGATTTTTAACCGCAGTGAAATGCTCATGCTCATGAACCAGCTTTTAGTTAAAGATCTTAAGTCAATATATACTTACTGCAATAATCAGTATGAAATATACAGGTTTGATAGAAACCTGGAAGACTCTGTTTCAAGTATTGAGAATATGGGGCTTAATGAGATAAAGAATGATAAGGCTATTGTTCTTGGTATACAAAAAGATGGCACTATTCAGTTTCAGGCTTCAAGGATTCAAAGGAGTGAATTTTTTGAAGACAGTGAAACCCTTAATACAATGCTTCAGAGCATTGAGAATGAGAAAAGCGAAGGACATATACGGTTTAAATTTAATAATGAAAACTATTTTGGAATGTTTAAATACAATCCCAGCTGGGACTATTTTATTGTAAGAGGTGAGGAGGAGAATGAGTTTTATAGAGACTCCAGGCTTATATTTTTCAAGATAAGCGTCCTTATTGTTTTGATTACAATTTTTTCAGCTTTTATAGGAATAATAATTTTAAGAAGAATACTCCGGTATATAGATATTATTACCAACTCCATTATGACGATGATCAATAATCAGAACCTTACACTCATTGATCTTGAAGGTGCAACAAATGATGATATTACCTATATGGGTACTGCTTTTAATTCCCTTTCCAATACTGTAGGTAATCTTGTAAATATATTTCAAAAATTTGCAAATCAGGACCTTGTTGCAAAGGCATACAGGGAGCGGGAAGTTAAACTGGAAGGATCCAAAAAGGAATTAACAATTCTTTTTACTGATATTAAAAGTTTTACCTTTATAACTGAAGTTCTTGGCAATGATATTATTAAGCTGCTTAACCTTCATTATGACAGGGCAATACGCGAAATAACAAAATACGACGGTGTTATTGGTTCTATTATTGGGGATGCCCTCCTTGCGGTATTTGGGGCTTTTGATGACAGGGAGGAGAACAAGTCCATGCAGGCTGTACGTTCAGCTTACAGGATTCAGGAGGTTGCTGAATTACTTCGTTTAAGAATGGAAACAATAAAAACTGATATTGAATCTGAGCAAGGCAAGTTGTCCAAAGAAGAGCTTCGTGTGTATAAGGCTGTACTTCTTGAAATAGGGGTTGGTATAGATGGCGGGAATGTATTTTATGGAACCCTGGGTTCTTATGTGCGTATGACAAATACTGTAATAGGGGATAATGTTAATGCTGCTTCACGCCTTGAAGGATTAACACGAGTTTATAAAACACCTGTTATATGTTCAGAATATGTAAAAAACGATATAGAAAGCAATGTGCCTGATCATGGTATATATTTTCTTGAAATTGATCAGGTTACTGTAAAGGGTAAAACCGTTACACAAAAAATATTCTGGCCAATTATGGATCTGGATAAAAATAAAAAACTCAAACAGGATATTGCAGCTTATGAGCTTGGATTGGAGCTTTACTATCAGGGTAAATGGGCTGAAGCCAGAAAGGGTTTTTTAAAGTGTAGTCTTAAGGCTGCGGATGTATTCAAGGAAAGGACTAAAGAAAAATGTCCAAGCAACTGGAATGGCGTATGGGAAATGACAAACAAATAAACAAAGAATTAAACAAAGCAGGAGCCAGGTTTCTGCCTGAGGAAATAATAAATGTTGATGGTGGATCTGAAGTTTATTCACTGGAACATGAGTTTGCCAGGAGCAGAAAAAATAAAAACTGGGCTGTGTTTATAATTATAGCGGTGTTTTTTTCTATAATTGTTACAATAACAGCGCTTTTTACTTATTACACTGAGCTTAAGAATAGTAAAATTGATGTTAATATAAGCGAATTTGATGATGTGCGCCTTAAAGAGGTACTTGGAAATGCACGAATGGCAAGCAATACTATTCTTATTCGTAATAATGAGCTAAACTCTCTTATAATTGAGATGAAAAATGCAATGCTTAATGTAAACAGGACCTATCTTGCCAAAAAGAACGCGGTGCTTGACAAAGGGCTTTCACCTGAGGCAACTGCTCAGCAGATTGCTGAATTGAAAAGGGCAGAAAACGCTGAGCTTGCTAAAATAAGTTCAGATTATGATAAGAAAATTGCTTCAAAGCGTGGGGTGATCAGAGAGATAGAAAAAGAGCAGCGTGAGGCTGAAAGGAAGCTTAAACAGGAAGCTGCTGATCTTGCCAAGCTGGGTGATGAAAGCAAGGTATATGAAATGAAAATGAAAAACCTTTCAAGTACTCAGAAAAGCGGCTTTGAAGCAATGAGGGAATATTATGAAAAATATATTAGTTACCTTACATTAAAATATAATCCCGTCTTTGCCTCTGGAGAAACAAAGGCTCTTCTTCAGCGGAGTTCAGCCTTATCTAATGAGAAGAAAAATTTAAGAAGTTATGACGAAATATTTTCAAATGAAAATATATGGAATAAAAATCGGTTTGATGAGCTTAGGGGGAAAATAAACGATTTTGATTCTCTTTTAAACCGATTAAGCGGGATTGATTATATAAACTCTGTTCCTCCTGCTTTAAAGGGTATTGATAATCTTTCCAAATCTATTATAAATGATTACGAAAGTCTCTGGTATGGCCTGTCAACTGTTTTGAAGAATAAAAATAAAGAGATAGAGGATTATAGAGCAGCTCTTGATGTTGTTTTAAAGGAGCGTCCTGAAAGCGGATATATTATTTCTCCAGCAGATCCAGCCAGGGTATCAATACATATAAACAGGCTCATATCTGTGAAAGAGGGTGATAGCGGATTGATATTCAGGAGCGACGATGATTATATAGGCCAAATAGAACTTTTTAAAACTACAGATGGGTTCAGGGCAAAAATAGTTAGTCTTGAGCCAGGCAAGTCAATGAAGCCTTTTGATAGAATTCTCATAAAAGTGAAGTAGGTTAAAGATGAAAAAAACAATTTTTACAACAGTGGTACTTCTTTTCTTTATCGTATCCAATGCCTCAGCCTTTGACTGGGCCTCAAGGGGGCTTTCTTTTAAAGATTCCGGGTCTGTTGATGAAGAAAATTTTATAATACTTGAAGATAGCTCGTCTATTGAAGTTAAAATAAGATTCAGAAATGAGCTTGGTGATAGCCAGGCTGAAACAGTAGCTGATCTTTTTAGCGATTTTAAATCGTGGAAATATCTGACAATGAGCAGAGTGGAGTTTTTTTGGATAAAGGATACCTGTGAGATATTGATTATCCCCACCAGTTATAAATATAAGGATGTAGAATATACTCCATATATTCCCGGAGGACTGGTTTTTATTTATGATAATTATCTGCGCTATAATTTTAGAGTAAATAAGGATAATTTTTTCCTGAGAATAAATGACAAATTTATAAATGAAGAGATTCTTTCCAGTAGAATTAAAGAGGCTGTAGATGATCCAATTGCATATTTAACTAAAAGGGATCCGGAATATTTTTTGCAAAAGCTTACAGAGCTTGAAGAGAGACAGGAGAGGCTTACAGGTGCATTGCTTTATTTTGAAAATAGTGGTTTTTTGGGATTTGGCAATACTCCTGTGAAAAACTCGCTCATTAAGAGAGTTATTGAGATTAAAACCGAAGAGCCTGGTATTAAGGCAGATGCAATTAAGGCAAAGCTTGCAGATGAAAAAATTGAAGCAAGCAGTAAGGAGATAAAGCTGATTCTCAATGTTTTCTATAATGAATTTTAATAGAAGTCTTATTCAGAAAATAGATCGATCATAGACTCAGTTTTTATATTGTATGGTTTTATTGAGTAGAGCTATTCTTTCAGGATAGCTCAAATTTTATAAGGATGAAAGTAATTAAATGATTATTGCCAGCTTTAACTGTAACTCTATAAGAGCCAGGATGCCCATTATTCTTAAGTGGCTTGATTCTCAGTCAATTGATGTTCTTTGTCTTCAGGAAACAAAAGTTCAGGATAAGGATTTTCCGGAACAGGAGCTTCTTGATGCAGGATATAAATCTGTTTTTATGGGAGAAAAGTCATACAACGGAGTGGCTATTCTTTTAAAGGAAAAGATGGCTTTTAATGATATTTATTTTGGTTTTGACGGCAAAGGGGCAGATGAAGGGACAAGACTTGTTGCTATAAAAACAGGTTCTGTTAACATAGTGAATACCTATGTTCCTCAAGGTACTGCTCCTGATTCGGAAAGATTCCAGTATAAGCTTAACTGGTTCTCCAGGCTGGACGAACTTTTTAAGTCCAGATATACAGCAAAGGAACCCCTTATATGGCTTGGTGATTTTAATGTAGCACCTGACCCTATTGATGTGCATAATCCAAAACGGCTTCTTGGAAGTGTGGGGTATCATCCTGATGAACACGCTGCACTTGCCAAAGTTAAAAGCAGTGGATTTACTGATGTTTTCAGAAAGCACTGTTCAGAGGATGGGCAATACACCTTTTGGGATTACAGGGCAAAAGACGGGGTTACGCGGGGACTGGGCTGGCGCGTAGATCATATATGGGCCAATGCAGCAGGAGCGAAAAAGTCAATAAGGTCATGGATAGACAGGGAACCGAGATTATGGGAAAAGCCATCGGATCATACACCAATTGTTGCAGAATTCAATTTTTAATTTTCTTTTTCCTGTTGTTTTTTGACACAGCTCTTTTGTCAGATGATATTCCTATACCGGTAAATCCAGTTGAACCCTCTGTTGATATTGCCTCTTTTGAATCATTTAATCAGGTTCAGGATATTAATGTTTCAGCTTCCATTTCTATTCAGGGAATAGGTGAAAAAAAGCATGTTGTAATTTTCCCTAAAACTGCTAGTGTTGTTGAAATTTTTTCAGGTGATTTTCCCGGGAAAAGGGATGTAAAGCTGGAGGATATTTTTTCTTTTGAAATTACCAGGTGGTCAGGAAATAAAGAAAAAGAGGGCTCTTTTATTTTTTATCCTGACAGATATACTTTAACTTTAAAAAAAGGCGAAAAAATAAATGTTAATAAAAATATTCCTCTTTTTAATACTATAAGGATTGTATCTGATAAGGGAGAAAAGTTTTTATTTTCCTGTTTTTATGATTATTTAAAAAAAGGTCAATGGGTTAACAGGGATGAAAAATCATCTGACCTGGAAAGCTTTGTCCCTGTGAAAGGATGTGTAACTGCTTTTAAAGTGAATTGATAAAAGCTTCAACTTCTGTGTTGAAAATTTCACTCTCTTCAAAAAATGGCACATGACCTTTTTTATCCATAATAACTATTTTTGAATTTTTTATGTTTTTGCCTGTATCAGCTGTATGTTCTATGGGAACCATATTATCTTCTTTGTTTCCAATCAAAAGTACAGGCACTTCTATTCCTTTAACTTTTTCTGAAAGGTCAACTGTGCTGCATACTTTAAGCCCCTTTATAATACCGGTTTTATGAAGTTCAGAAATTCCATTTTTTGCTGCTGCTAAAAAAAGTCCTGCTTTTTTTGAAAATGAATTTTTTATAAGGGATTCATAAAAAAAATAAAAGTTTTTTTCAGCAGCTTTTACAGCTTCTTCATTTATATTAAAATTGCTGGAAGTTGATACCAGTATTAAGGCTTTTACTCTGCTTTTGTGTTTAATGTAATAATTTATGGCTACAGCTCCTCCCATGGAGTGACCAAGAATAATGGAGTTTCTGATTTTTTCCTTTTCAAGAATAGCATTAAGGGCATTATCAAAATCATCAATAGTATTTATTGTATATTCCTTTGAGTTGCCATGGCCGGGAAGATCAGGAGCTATTATCCTGAACATGGGAGAAAAATATCTAATCTGATTATGAAAAAGCCTTGAATCACCTGCAAGTCCATGGATCATTACAAGTGCAGTGGAGCCATTCCCGGCAGTTCTATAAAATAATTCCTGGTTGTT
>CAZYPA010000094.1:0-7192 GCA_964649175.1 uncultured Leptospirales bacterium
AAAACACCGACCATGAAACCCTTCAATATTTCAGCATAGATGATGAAGAAGAGTATAGAGTTGATACATGCGATAAATGTAAGTGTTATATCAAAACAATAAACACAGAACAGACGACCAGAGAAATATACTTCCCTCTAGAAAGCCACATAACACTATATATCAATGCAAAATTTGATGAAATGGGGTATACATCTGGACAATGTGAAACCTGTAATAATAAAAAAGAAGAATTTGCAGCAATACAGGAGCAAAATTAGAATGTTTCAAAATTTTTGAGATATATAAATAAAAATTTAGAGTATTAAAATTTTATTAAATATCTTCCTGTGAAACATGACTTTTTTTTAATTTTGATTGACATTTATCTAAAAATATTTTTATTATTTGAATTGAAAAAATATAAACAAATAGGCAAAACAAATGTAGTTTTGCCACCGGTTCCATTAAGTTAAAACTTTTCAGTTGTAAAGAATTACAACTCTTTCAAAAATAAAAACAAAGGAGAATTTTTGTGAGACGCTCATTGCTGCTTATTTTTACCCCTTTTATAATCTTAACTATAGGCTCATATATTCTCTCTGTTAAAGGGTGCGACAGCATTATGCAGGCGCAAGCTGTTAAAGAGATCCCCTTCAGTCATAAAACTCATGTAGAGAATTATGGGATTAACGATTGCACCGTATGCCACGGATATGAAGATAATGGCAGATTCCTTGGAATACCCACAATAGGAGATTGCACCGCCTGTCATGAGAGGGACGGTGTTACTACAACTAAAAACAGGACTATGCCAAGAAAAAAATCAATGTTCGACAACTATGCAGATAGCGACAAACCATGGACTGCATATGCAAAGCAGCCGGATCTTGTTTATTTCAGCCATAAGGTTGTTATGGAAGCCGAATATGAAGACGGCACAAAGAAAGCAAGATGTGTCTCCTGTCATGGAGATAAGGCTGGATCTGTAAATACTTCTCTTATTAAAGGGAAGATAACCATGGGACCATGTATGGACTGTCATACAGCTCTCAACATCAGCAACCAATGTGCTGTATGTCACGACTAATAATGAAACTTTGAGAGGAGTAAGTTAATCTTATGAAGAAAATAGAACGAAAGGACTTTTTAAAGATCAGCGGGGGTGCCCTTGCGGGTGGTCTCACAGGTTGGGTTTTTTCCGGAGCTCCTTTCCTGGGATTCCAGATGTCTGTAGAATGGACACAGGATCAGTATGAAGTGCCCAAAGGCCTGGAAAAATTTGTTTCTGCTGCTAATGACGCCTGCCCCTTTGGCTGCAATGTTAGAGTAAGAAAAATAGGTGAAAGGGCTTTACAGCTTCAATCTGATAAAGGGCTTTGCCCCTCATGTCAAACTTCCCTACAGCTCCTTTACCACCCGGAAAGAATAAAAAGCCCCTTAAAACGAACAGGTGCTAAAGGCTCAGGAAAATTTGAACCTGTATCATGGGAACAGGCTTTAAAAGAAATATCTACAAGGCTTAATTCACTTTTAGGCGAAGGAAAGGGAAATACCATTGCTGCTATAAACAAAGACGAATCCCTGTCTTCTGTTATGATGGACAGGTTTGTATCAGCAGCAGGCGGTAAAAATGTTTACTATGAGGCTGGACACAAACCTCTTGAAACACCTGTACTCAATGGTTACATTGATTATGATTTCAATAAAACAGACTACATTCTGAGCTTTGGAGCAAGGCTTATTGAAGGATGGGGCGATATTAGTAACATACGCCAATCCTATGTGAACTGGAAGCAAAGAGGAGTTAAACTTGTCCACGCTGATACAATCAGTACAAGAACCGCCTCAATAGCAGACAGATGGCTACCGCTTAAACCTGGAACAGAAGCTGTACTTGCCTTTGGAATAGCAAATTATCTTATTACATCAAAAAGGCTCAATTCCAGTGGTGCTGAATTCGGGAAATGGGCACAAATGCTTATTAACAACTACCCTGTTTCAAAAGTTGCCTCTGCTACAGGGCTTAGTGAAGATCAGATAAAAGAAACCGCTGAAGAATTTTACAGAGCAAAAAATCCTGTTGCTATTGCCGGTAAAGGCGGCATAGGAGTAAGTGCTTCTTCTGCGGAAATACTTGGAGTGTACTGCCTTAATTCTCTGGTAAAAACGAAGGCAGTTGAAATAAAAAGAAACAGTGCTATTTCATATAATGCGGAGTTTAATGGGCTTGACGCTTTTATAAAAGACGGCACATTTAACATGCTTTTCCTCAACAATTCAAACCCTGTTTACAAAAGTGTTTTTGGTGAAGAATTAAAGAAGAAGATGGAAAACGCCTTTGTTGTGTCTCTAAATCCTATTATAAATGACAGTGCTGCCTTTGCAGATTACATTCTTCCTTCAATGACCTATTTTGAATCCGGCTCATCTGAGAACAAACCGGTTGTTAAATCTTTTGAAGAGTCTAAAGATGCAAGGGATATTATCATTACACTATCTAAAATGGTTGATAAAACAAAAAATATATTCCCCTTTGAATCAGGTTTAAAGGCGAATATACTGGCAGGAAGAGAATCTGCTACTAATGGAAGCTTTTCCTTTAACACTGATAAAGTTAAAGGAAGCATTGAAACTCTCGAAAAAAACATAGCTCAAAATAACGAATTTCCCCTTACTCTGATACCAATGGAAATTCCAATGGTAGGTGACGGAGACGGGCTTGCTTTCCCCTATGTTCATAAAACTATTGACCCAAGCCATTACTATAGAGAAAAACTTCTTGTGCAGGTTAATAGGGAAACCGGGAAAAAATATGGACTTTCTGAAAAAGGATCAATTGTATTGCAATCAGCCAGAGGGAAAATCGGGAAGGTTTATGTTCATTTAACAGATACAGTAGCTCCTGATACAATAGCCATACCGCTTGGCTTTGGGCATGAATCATACACCAAATATGGCAACAAAAAAGGTGTAAATCCTAAAAAAATTATGTCCAGTGAAATTGACCCTCTGACAGGAAGAGCAGACTGGTGGTCAACACGTGTTAAAATTGGTTAAGAGGTAAAATATGACAGTTAAAGATGTAGCTATGAAAAGACGCTGGGGAATGGCAATAGACTTGGATAAGTGCACAGGATGCGGTCAGTGTGCAATTGCCTGCAGCCAGGAAAACAATATGCCTATTTTTGAAGACGACTCGGATGTGCCTAAAAGGGTTGCCTTTCTTGAACTAATGAAAGTAACAAATGACAGAGACGCTAAATTCCCTGATGTAAGAACGGCATTTATTCCTAAGATGTGTCAAATGTGCGAAGGGAATAATCCCAAAAAACCGGATCCTCCATGCGTATCTGTATGTCCGGTTGTAGCCACCGATGTTGGCGAAGACGGTGTTGTAAGCCAGATTTGGTCAAGGTGCATTGGATGCAGATATTGCCAGGCAGCCTGCCCATACGAAGCCCGTGTATTCAACTGGTGGAAACCCAAATATGAAGGTAGTTTCAAAAACTCATTAAACTCTGATGTTTCCGTAGCATCCCGTGGTACAATAGTAAAATGTACATTTTGTAGCCATAGATGGAAGCAGGCAAGAGATAAATCTGTTGCTAATGGAAATCTTGATATTAACGCGCCTGTTTATAAAACAGCATGTCAGGAAGCCTGTCCGGTTGGTGCAATAGTTTTTGGAGATCTTGATGATCCAAAATCAGAAGTGGCAAAACTTGTGGCAAGCGATAAAGCTGTTCGCCTTACTAACAGCATAGATGATCTGCCTGAAGAGAAAAGGAAAGCATTTCTAAAGATTAAGCAATTCCCAAATCCAAAGGTATACTATCTGACAAGCCAGAAATGGCTCCGCGATATGATGCGGTTTGAGAAGAACTCCTAAACCAGGGAGAATGAGGAGATTTGATAATGATAGAGTTTGTAAAAAATTTTTATAACGACACTTCGAAAAACATGAAGATAGCACTTGCTATCCTTCTGACTCTTGTCGTAATTTTCGGTATCTATGCAGTCCAAATCCTTGGTTGGGGTCTTGGTTATACAGACATGGACAACAACTTTGCATGGGGAGCATGGATTATAGGAGACCTTGGCCTTGTAGCCCTTGGTGGGGGAGCATTTACAACAGGTTATTTCCTCTATATTTTCAGAGTAGATAAACTAAAACCAATAATTAACTCTACAGTTCTTATTGGATTTCTCTGTTACCTGTTTACTTTTGTATTCCTTCTTTTTGACCTGGGACAGCCAATAAGAGCATGGTTTGGTTTTGCCTATCCCAACTGGGGGAAAGGCGTATATCCGGCTTCAATGCTTACAGAAGTATTTTTCTGCTTAACAATATACTTTTGTATCCTTTTTGTGGAGCTTATTCCAACAATTCTTGAGCACAAAGTGCTTATTAAAAACAAGGTGATTAAAGCAATAGCACACTATATGCACCTTCTTATGTGGACCATGGCAGCAGGTGGAACATTTCTTTCATTTTTTCACCAGGGTTCTCTGGGAGGAGGAATGTGGGGAGCTCTCTTTGGAAAAGCAGTCTGGTATTCTCCATACTTTTTCTACCTTGCTGTAGTTGCAGCAATGGCTGGAGGAACATCCTTTATGGTTATGATTCCATATATTGCAGGCAAATTAACGAAAAAAGAATATGTTCCAATGGAAACTTTCCAGACTCTTACACGTATTTCCGGAACAATTTTCATAGGCTACTTTATTTTCAGATTATTTGATCTGTATAAAATCATCACACATTATGCACCAATGTCAGGGAGGGAGTTCTTTGATATGTGGGGCGGGTACTACGGTGTGTGGATGCTGGCTCTTGAGCTTATTCTTTGTGTAGTTGCCATAGTTCTTCTTAACCCTTCTAAATTCAGGAACCAGGAAAAATTTATGGTAATTGGTGCTTCCAGTGGAATTGTAGCAATTGTTACAAGCAAACTTAGTGTACTGCTTCACGGCTTTTCTGCTCCAAACTTTCCATGGAAAGGATTTACATCCTATATGCCAACAATCGCAGAATGGGGTATTACTCTCGGAGCTTTTGCAACAATGATTTTAATTTACATGACTTTTGTAAAATGGTTTCCACTTTTCCCTCATATGGAAAAAGATGAGAATCACTGATTAAAATAAAATATAAATAAAAAAGGCTGCCAATTGGCAGCCTTTTTTATTTATACACAGAAATAATTCATAAAAATATTATTTCGTATATTTTTTAGCCATTACTTCTATTTTTTTTCATTTCAAAAGCCTGTACAGTATTTTTTAAAAGCATTGCAATTGTCATTGGCCCTACCCCGCCTGGGACAGGGGTTATTGCTGAAGCCTTTTCAGCCACCTCTTCAAAAGAAACATCTCCCACAAGCCTGGTCTTTTCAGGATTTTTTGGATCAATTATCCGGTTAACGCCCACATCTATAACAACTACCCCATCCTTTACCATATCAGCTGTTACAGTATTTGGACGACCTGCTGCAACTACTAAAATATCAGCCTCCCGTGTATAGACAGATAAATCCTTTGCTGCTGTATGACATACAGTTACAACGCAATTAGCTCTGTCATTCTTTTGAAGCATCAAATTAGCAACCGGTTTGCCAACAATATTACTCCTTCCAACAACAACCAGGTGCTTGCCCTTTAAATCCTTTACATTCCTGTATATCATCTCCTGACAACCAAGTGGAGTGCATGCAAACAAACCCTCATCACCTATTACCATTTTACCTGTATTCACAGGATGAAATCCATCAACATCCTTGTCCGGATTTATCGCATAAATAACAGCTGTTTCATTAATATGTTTTGGTAAAGGAAGTTGTACCAATATGCCATCTACCTCTTCCTGGGTATTAAGCTCTTCAATAAGCTCAAGAAGTTCAGCCTCTGTTGTTTCTTCAGGAAGTATATACTGAAACGATCTTAAACCAACCTCATCACAGCCCTTGCCTTTCATTCTTACATAAACCGCTGAAGCAGGGTCATCACCAACAAGTACAACAGCCAGTCCTGGAACAGAGCCGTATTCCTGTTTTAGTTTTTCTACCTTTAATTTAAGCTCATCTTTTATTTCAGAAGCTATCTCTTTTCCATCAATTATTTTTGCCATTCCTTTCTCCATGAACTATGTTTTTTATTCATACAGATTATTTAATCTTATAACTGACTTATCATGTTTTTAAATTTTATTCTTTTCTTATGGGAATAATCCTGGTTTCAACTTAATAAAGCTATATTATCAATTGGGAATAGATTTATCTCTATAGTGCTATCTGCATATTTCTCAGCTATCATTTCTATGAGATTCAAAGGATTTTGAACCAGTATTTTTTTTTCATCCCTGGTCCTGGACTTTATAAGTAGTTCAACCCGCATGGCATCACCTTTTGTTCCTGCTATTTCCCATGCAGCAAGCAGTTTAAGGGGGCGAAATGAACGTGTAAACCTTGCCCCCCCTTTGCCTGAAACATGCTGCTTTAATCTTTTTTCAAGATCTGCTGCATATCCTGTATAGTATTTACCTGATACACACTCCAGCATGTAAACATAATAAGACATATCTGCCTAAAAAAGACCTGTAATAACGCCATTATCATCTACATCAATATCCTGAGCTGCTGGACGTTTTGGCAAGCCAGGCATAGTCATTATCTCACCAGTATGCACCACAAGAAAGCCAGCTCCTGCTGAAAGGGTAACATCCCTTACTGTTATATTATAATTCCTTGGTCTTCCAACAAGCAGAGGGTCATCAGAAAGAGAAGCCTGTGTTTTTGCTATACACACAGGAAGTTTTCCATAGCCTTTTGCAATAAAGCCATCAATTTTCTTTAATGCTGCACCGCTATAAGTAACCCCATCTGCACCATAGAGCTCTGTTGCAATTATCTCAATTTTATCTTTAATGGGCAAATCCAGTTCATAGAGATATTTAAAATTATTCTCTCTATTGCTATCAACAATGGCTGCAACTTTTCGCGCAAGGTCTTCTCCCCCTTCTCCCCCTTTTTCCCATACTTCAGAAAGAGAAAACTCGACTTTCTTTTCTGCACAAAAATCGCTGATTACTTTTAGCTCAGCTTCAGTATCATCCGGAAACCGGTTTATAGCTACAACAACAGGAAGGTTAAATTTACTTATATTTTCAAGGTGCTTTTCAAGATTCTCCATCCCTTTTGAAAGTGCATCTAAA
>CAZYPA010000095.1:0-7176 GCA_964649175.1 uncultured Leptospirales bacterium
GCTTGAACCTCTCCAGCAAAAAGGACTGGTATATGCTGATGCCATACTCCTTTCAGCAAATCCCAATTTAAATGGTACAATCCTTGCTTCAATAATAAGCAACAGCAATTATAAAAATTACATAAAATTCAAGGAAAAACTTCCTCCTGATGAGTTGGATAAAATGAAATCCTATTCCGGAAGCTATAGGGAATATTCCGTAGAAAATGAATATATTGAGTTTATTTCCATGGGCACGGTTCAAAACCAGCAACCAATATGCATTACAAGAATTGTTGTAAAAAAATCTGTAGCACTTGCATCAATTTATGAAATAAAAAAATATGTTAATATAACCTCAATTTTCCTGATGGTTACAGTACTTATAATGGCTATAATTTTTGGCATGTACCTTGCCCGCCCAATCATAAAGCTTACTGAAGGTGCAAAAGAAATAGAAAAAGGGAATTATCTCCACAAAGTTAATATTAAAAACAGGGACGAAATAGGTCAGCTTGCTTCAACCTTTAATAATATGGCACTGATGATTCATCAGAAAATAACAGAACTGGAAAATGCCAATATTGAATTGGTAAAAATGGATCGCCTTAAAGACGAGTTTCTTGCAAACACAACACACGAGCTTAAAACTCCAATACACGGCATCACAGGACTTACACAATCCATGTTAGATGGAATAAGCGGTGAATTAAATGACAAAGCCCGTCACCTTTTAACAATGATCCTTATAAGCGGGAAAAGACTTTCCAATCTTATAAATGATATTCTTGATTATTCAAGCCTCAAAAACAGCGATATTATACTTAACAGGCAAAGCATTGACCTGGGCTCAATGACAAACATGGTACTCACAATTATTTCAGGTTCATTTTCAAAAAAGAATCTGAGCCTTATAAACAACATAGAACCAGGAAAACACTTTGTATTAGCAGATGAAAACAGACTCCAGCAAATAATGATTAATCTTATAGGAAATGCTGTAAAGTTTACTCACTCAGGGGAAATTAGAATAAATGCTACAGTTAATAACAATGACTACATTATTGAAGTAAAGGACACAGGAGAGGGAATACCCCTGGATAAACAGCAGGATATATTTGACTCCTTTGTACAAAGCGATGGTTCAACTACAAGAAAGCATAGCGGAACAGGCCTGGGGCTTCCCATAACCAGAAATCTTATAGAACTTCATGGAGGCAAAATATGGCTCAAATCAAAACCGGGTCTGGGCTCAAGCTTCTTTTTTAACCTCCCTGCTGCCGGGGAAGCAAAAGAAAGATACCATTCTAAAATTCACTCTGCCCCATTAGAGATGAAAGAAAATATTACTACTATTGACGGGCTCCATAAAACTTATGTGCCAGGAGAAAAATCCATACTAATTGTTGATGATGACCCCATAAACCTGCAAGTACTTATAAATCATCTTGCAATTGATGATTACAACGTGGAATCAGCAACAACAGGAATGGAAGCCCTTTCCCTTATTAACGCAGATCATAATTTCGACCTTCTCCTTCTTGATGTTATGATGCCCGAAATGTCCGGATTTGAAGTTTGCAAAATAGTAAGAGAAAAATTAAGCTTTTATCAGCTTCCTATAATTCTCCTTACTGCAAAAAATACCAATGAAGATATAATTACAGGCCTGGGATTAGGAGCCAATGATTATATAACCAAACCCTTTGACAAAGATCAACTCCTGGCCAGAGTACGCAATTATGTTTCTTTAAAAAAGGCTGTTGAAGAACAGAATGCCCTTCTTGCAATACGTCAGGAGCTTGACATAGCAAAAAATATTCAGCTGTCAATTCTTCCCCAGGTACTTCCTTTAATGGATAAAATTTCCATTAAAGCAAAATATGAACCAATGTCAGAAATCGGTGGTGACTTTTACGATTTTCATAATATTGATGATAATAAGATTGGAATACTTATTGCAGATGTAACAGGCCATGGAATTCCGGCAGCTCTTATAAGTACAATGATAAAAATCGCTTTCAGCACCTCATCTGACAAGCTGCAAAATCCTGCAGCCTTGCTTCAATGGATCAACAAAGCCCTTTTTCACAATCTCTCGGAAAGATATATTACAGCATTTTATACATATATCAATCTTGATGAAATGACCATTACATTTTCCAATGCAGCTCACTGGCCCATGTATTTAATAAAGGAAAATGGCGAGCTGATATACCTTACAGTAAAGGGACGCCTCATAGGCCTTTTGGAAGATACAGAATACAACAATGCAACCATGCCTGTTGAAAGTGGAGACAGACTTATATTCTTTACAGACGGGCTTCTTGAAGAGCGAAATAGCTCCAATGAAGCCTATGGAGAAAAAAAACTTGAGTCTCTTTTAATTGAGCTAAGAGACCTTCCACCTGCAAGGGTTATTGATGAGTGCTTTATGGATATATACTCCTATTCAGGGAATTATAATACTGAAGGTTTTGAAGATGATGTCACAATGATTGTTGTGGATATTCTTTAAAAAATTTTTTATTAAAATAAAACACATACGGAGGGTTAATATGTCCAAAAATAATGTTGTAATCATTTCAGGATGCAGAACAGCTATAGGAGACTTTGGTCAATCCCTAAAGCCATTAAAGGCTCATGAGCTTGCAGCCCATGTAATGAAGGAAGCACTCAAGCGCGCAAGCCTTGATGGAGGACAACTTGATGACGTAATATTTGGCGACTGTCTTCAAAACAGCGATGAAGCAAACACAGCAAGAACAGCAATGCTTAAAGCAGAAATACCCTCACATGTTCCAGCAGTAACAATACAGAGACAATGCGCTTCAGGTATGCAATCTGTAATCTTTGGAGCCTTGCAAATAATGGCAGGCGATTCAGAGTATGTATTAGCTGGCGGGACAGAATCCATGAGCAATGCTCCCTATGTGCTAAAAAATGCAAGGTGGGGACAAAGGCTTCAACATGGAGAGATGACAGATGCCATGTGGGAGCTTCTTCATTCAGGAAGCCACCTGCTTGGCGAAGGATTTATAATGGGGCAGACAGCAGAAAATCTGGCACAAAAATATAATATATCAAGAGAAGACCAGGATCAGCTCGCATTTGAAAGCCACGAAAAAGCAATTACAGCAATAGATTCAGGAAAATTCAAGGATGAAATTACACCTGTGCCTGTTCCTCAGCGAAGAGGAGAGCCTGTAATATTTGATACAGATGAGCACCCAAGAAGGGACATTACTCTGGAATCCCTGGCAAAGCTTAGACCAGCCTTTGATAAAAACGGAACAGTAACAGCCGGATCATCCTCAGGCCTCAATGATGGTGCAGCAGCTCTGGTGCTCACTTCCCTTTCCAAAGCAGAGGAGAGCGGAGCCAAACCCCTTGCAAGAATAGCAGGGACTGCTGTAGCAGGATGTGAACCACATTTAATGGGATATGGGCCGGTTCCAGCAATAAACAAGCTTCTTGAAAAAACAGGCCTTAAACTTCAAGACATTGACCTTTTTGAAATCAATGAGGCCTTTGCAGCACAATATTTAGCCTGTGAAAGGGGTCTGGGACTTGACAGAACAATTGTAAATGTAAACGGGTCTGGTATTGCATTAGGCCATCCTGTAGGGTCAACAGGCGCAAGGATTATTGTATCCCTTATTTATGAGATGAAAAAAAGAAACAGCAAGTTAGGCATAGCATCACTCTGTGTTGGTGGCGGAATGGGTGCAGCTATGCTTTTGGAAAACCTTCAATAACAGGTAAGGCTCTGACCCTTTTTCCCTTCCTCGCAGTAGGAAGGGGAAGTTTAAATTTTAAAACAATTTAAAATAAGGCTTAAGTCTAATCTCCAAAAGCATTGGCTGATATATATCAGGATTGATATATATCATAAAAATTTTATTCCCTGTGGAAAAAATTTCCTTACCGGAATAGGGCCACATCTGCCCCTTAGCCTTATCAGGAATTTTATAAATAACCCTTTTTTTTGCAGATGCCAGATCATTAAAATCTTTAAACCTTACAAGTATAATCTCCCCTGTAAATACCCTGGCATAAATAATAACATACTGCTTAAGATATTCATTCCATGCAATAGAACATTCACCAGAAACATCATCCAGAAATGGTTCTGCTTCTTTTATATCATCAGTCCAGGACCCATCCTTTTTAAGAAAAGTATAGCTTTCGCTTTTTTCAATATTTTCAGATTTAACCCGTGCTATTTTTATGGGAAAGTTTAAACCTTCACCCTTATAATGACCCGCAGTATAAATATACTCCCCTCTTTGAATTACACTTGATCCAAATGCAGGGGGATTGTTTTCAAAAAGATTTACAATTCTTTTAAAATCCACAGGATCACCAGGCTGCCATTTGTCAGGAATTTCCCACTTTGCAAGTCCCACATAGCGTGTTTCAAACTCCAGAAATTTATCAGGATCAGGAACATACATATGCAGATAATATACATAGAGTTTATTATTTAATCTTATGCCATCAACTGCCCAAAGGCGGTGCTTCATTGGATCTTCATTTTTTCGATTTTTAATAAATGGAGCTACTTCACCTTTTTCACTTATAAAATTAAATTCAGGGTTGAAAATATTTTCCTTATCAGCTTTGACTGTCCAGGCAAGCGAATTGGAGATCATGTCTCTAAATACTGCATCATCCTTAATTATTCCACTTACAATTTTATCTTCATTCTTCCAATTACCTAAAATTGTATCAGCAAATGTCCAGAATGTAATTTTATCATCAAAGTCTATGGAGCATACGCCATCCTGCCCTATAACAGATTCAAGCCTGTGAGGGGCAAATATACCATATTCAATAACTTTGGGATTTTTAGAGCATGAAATTACAAGAAGAGAAAGAATTAGAATGGAATGGATTATTTTTTTGTAATGCAAAAGCTCGCTCCTTATATTTTACGGGCCTGCAACACAGCGGACGTATTTTTTAACATACTCATCCGAACTAAATCCAGTAGTTCCAAATTTAAAATCGATATACCACCATTTTTTATCATCCTCTGTATAATTTTTATGAGGTGTTGATGACCAATAATGAATCGCAGAAAAAAAATTAAAACAATCCCCTTCTTTAATAATTCCGGGAAAAGCCTCATCATTGACCTGAGAGCAATTTTCAAATTCTGAATAATGCCTATATTGCAATATACTGGAAAGTTCCTTAATATTTGGCAAACGCCAATCTGATCTGCCTTCATGAACAAGATTTTCGCATGCGTCTATTGCCTCTGTCCATGTAAAAGATTTAAACTCTGCATTACAGTTAAAATCATAAGCCGGCTTATTATTCTCAGCAAGCGGACATCTGGTCCAGAATAGTCCGGTTGAATTATCTCTTACCATACCCCGTGTCAAAACTGAATAAGACTTAAAACTATATGCAGAAGTAACAAATAAAATTATTAATAATAAAACAAAAATTTTTTTCAATCTGCCCCCCCTGTTACACATCTGACAAACTGCATTTCAAATGTTAAATCTGATTTCAATTTTTGTTTAAAAACATTAATGTTGGGTATTATACCATAACCTGAAACTTCTTGAGGAACTTCTGAATTAAAAAAAACAACCCAGCCATTATCAGTAGTGTTATTATCATCATCAATAAATAGCTGTGATGTATATGTCCAGTACCCTTCATTAGTTGTATGCTCTGTATTGGGAAAATAATAATCATCAATAGCAGGGTTAAGTTTTTCATAGTCTACAATTGACAATAATTCAGAAAGCCGGGGTAAACGCCATTTTTTATATCCGGCATAACCCTTGTCTTCATTCATATTATTTAATGCTTCACAAGCTTTAACTACATTAGCCCATTCCATTTTAGCATTCACTCCGGCACAGTCATTATCACTATTAACCGTATTTATCCCCGAAATTGAGCACCTTGCCCATACAAGACCTGTAACTTTATCAATTACTATATCATTGTCTGACAAAGTGTCATCCGGCAAAGTAACATCTAACTGTCTTTCAAAATCAGGGGCATTAGGTACATCAACATAAGAAGCATCATCTCCAGGTTTGATAGAATCCAATCTTCCGGTATCAGCAATTGGAAAATATACTGATCGTCGGGTTTTATCAAGTGTGACTACAACAGTAAAAGGCGCCACATAATCCTCTTCTGCTTTAATAGCATCAAAAATAGCATCACCAAAACAGCCTGAAAGCAGAAGCATCAATGGCATAGTTAAAAACATAAATATTATAATTTTAAAAAATTTCATTGCATCTTCGTATAAACATAATTTATTAAAAAAATATATAATTATTACTCAACACAAGGATATTATTGTCAATATTAATAAACAGTCTTATTATGAAAAAATTATTTTAATCTCATCATTTTCTTTTGTAATAAATACAACTGTTTCAACCTCTCCGGAAAGCCGCAGATCAGAACTTCTTAAATGTAAAAAATCTGCTGTTTCAATAAATTCCCTCAAAACTTCAATCTTATCCTCTAAAAGTCCTGTATCATTATCAGTTTCAAAATATTCATCCATAAGCTTTTTAAATTCAAGCTTTGCAGCAGTTTCAATGCAGTGATCTTTAATATGCAGCTTTACCATCACTCTTATCCTTTATAAATTTGGCTCTTTTCTTGGCAGGCTCTGACCCCTTTATCCATAAATCCTCTTAATAATCAGGAAAAACTTAAAATAATACTTTAAGTAAAAAGCAATATTTTATCCAGAATTATTTTATTCAACTGATATAAAGGCTCTGACCCCTTTCCCTAACCCTCTTCAGCAAAGGGCTTGTCAGGCCTCCTGCCTGCCCTTTGCACTAGCTCATCCACGAGCTTAGCCCATAGTGGGCTGCACACAGGATGTGTGCGTTTCGACGCGCGACACGATGTCGCAATAAGCGTCGAATGAAAGGGGATCGTACCATGAAATTTTTTGCAGGTAATAGATTTTTTAGTTTAATGAATTTAAAAGTTTAATGCAAAACCTGAAATTTTATGATACAAAGCCCTCTCCACTGTGGGGAGGGCACAGCAGTGCCGGGGTGGGGTCTTAAAATCCATGCTCTGACCCCTATATAAAGCTTGACAAAAACTCTTAAATACTTAAAGTTTACTTTAACTTTAAATAAAAGGATGTACGCACCTGATGAAAGATAAATACACCATATCCGAGCTGGCATC
>CAZYPA010000096.1:0-7175 GCA_964649175.1 uncultured Leptospirales bacterium
TTACAGGTGTAATGATAGCTGATCTGCTTAATATGCCTCATTGTACAAACGTTGTAAAAATTGAAACTGCTGATGGAAAGGCTTATACTCTTAATAGAGAGCTTGAAGGCGGCTTGAATGAGGTTCTGGAATTGGCTAGCCCTGTTGTTCTTTCAATTCAGTCAGGTATCAATGAGCCAAGATATCCCACTCTTCCAGGTATTATGAAAGCTAAGAAGAAGCAGCTTGACGTTAAAACAGGTGCAGATCTGGGTGTAAGTGCTGCTTCAAGAGTAGATTTTATTAAGATGTTTGTTCCTGTTGCAGATTCTATGGCAGAGATAATTGATGGTGCACCTGAAGAAGCAGCTGGCAAACTTGTTGATAAACTTAAAAATGTCGCAAAGGTTATATAGGGGGAGATCTGATAATGGCGAAATTACTTGTTATTGCAGAACATAGAAATGGTAAATTGAGCGAAGGTACATTAGAACTTTGTAGAATCGCTAAAGAAATAGCACCAGGACTTAGTCTTGAGCCTGCTGCTGCTGTATTTGCTAAAGACGATGCTATTGCGAAAGAAGTTGCAAATTATATTCCTACAGTTTTTTCAGTTGCTGATGGCGCTGTAGAATTGTATACAGCTGATGGATATGCACAGGCTATAAAAGCTGTTGTAGAGTCTCAGGATGTGAAAGGCGTTTTGATTGCTCATACATATGATGGCGTTGATTTAGCTGGTAAAGCTGCTATGGCTATAGATGCAGGTATAGTATCAAACTGTAATAAAGCAGAAGTTGATGGTGGCAAACTTGTTCTTACAAGAAATATTTACAATGGAAAGCTTCAGGAAACCAAGTCTATTAAAACAGACAAATTTGTTGTTTCTTTTGAAAAAGGTGCTTATGACCCGGCTGAAGCTGGTGCTGCTGGTGCTGTAACAGCTGTTTCTGTTTCATTTGGTGCTATAAGAACAAAAGTTAAAGAAGTTATTGAAACATCATCAGGCGGTGTTGATATTACTAATGCCCGTATTATTGTTGGTGGTGGACGCGGATTGAAAGATGGTGACAAATTTAAAGAGGTTGTTATTCCTCTTGCACAGAAACTTGGTGGAGAATATGCAGGTTCCAGACCTGTAATTGACTCAGGCTGGATTGAAGCTTCCAGGCAGGTTGGTCAGTCAGGTAAAACTGTAGCACCTGATCTTTATCTTGCTCTTGGTGTTTCAGGCGCTGTGCAGCACATTGCAGGCATGAAGGGTTCCAAGTGTATAGTAGCAATAAACAAAGACCCGGAAGCACCTATTTTTAATATCGCAACATACGGTATAGTAGGAGATCTATTTGAAGTAGTTCCTGCTTTTTCCGCTAAACTATAATATAAATCTTTAATTTAAAGAAAGAAGTCAAAGGACTGTTCCAAAAGGGCAGTCCTTTTTTTTTACTGTTTTATATAAAGTCCTTGGAGTTTTAAGCAAAATGATTTAAAAAGCTTTAATAGCAATTATATCAAAAAAATTACATTATTATGGATTTTTAAAAAATTTTTCTTTTTTTATTCTCAGGGTTAATACTTAATATATATAGTATTTTAATAAAATTATTAATTCAGGTAATCAATTATTATGAAAAGTAATAAAATAGATTTTTCTAATGATATTTACAAATATATTTTTGAAAATAGTGGAATTTCTATGTTCATAATTGAGAAGGATATGACTGTTTGCATGATTAATAAAAAATTTGTCCAGGAAATCGGTTATTCGAAATCAGAAATTGAACGTAAGATGAAATGGACTGAACTTGTTGCTCCTGAATCACTTAATTATATGATAATTCAGCATAATTTAAGACGTGAAAGTCCTGATCTGGCATCACCAGGATATGAATTTAGGTATAAAACTAAATCGGGTAAAGTATGTGATGCTGTAATAACAATAGGGTTGATTCCAGGTACAGATAAAAGCATTGCTTCAGTAACTGATATTACTGAATTAAAAAAAAGCAGAAGGGATGCTGATAATAAAAATCAGGAGTTAACTGTTCTGAATGAAGAGCTTGCAGCAATTAATGAAGAATTTGAGGTTACAAATCAGGAGCTTTTATATACCAATGCACGGCTTGAAGAAAATGAGCTTCATTATCGCACTTTGTTTGAAAATACAGGCTCAGCTATCATAGAAGTGGAAGAGGACACCACAATTAAACTTGCTAATGAAAAATTTGCTTTAGATTTAGGATATTCCAGGGAAGAAATAGAAGGAAAGATGAAATGGATTGAACTGGTTTCAGAAGAGGACCTGGATTTTATGATTAAACAGCATCAACAGAGAAGAATAGACCCAGAGAAAGCATTGCCAAGTTATGAATACAGATTTAAAAATAAAGAAGGTAAATTAATGGATTATCTTCTTTTTGTTTCCATGATTCCTGGAACAAAAAGTAGTATTATTTCTCTTTTTGAAATAACTAAACGAAAAAAAGCTGTAGAGCAATTGAAAATAAGCGAAGAAAAATATAGAACTATTTTCGAAAATATTAAGGATGTGTTTTATCAAACAGACAGAGCTGGAATAATTACGGAAATGAGTCCTTCTATAGAAAACTATTCCGGCTTTAAAAGAGAAGAGCTTATAGGAAAATCTGTATTAGATGTTTACTGTGATCTTTCTGACAGGGAAAATCTGGTAAAAGCTCTTCTGGAAAAAGGAACTGTGATTGATTTTGAATTGTGTCTTAAAACAAAAGATGGACAGCCTTTTGTATGCTCAGCCACTTCACATCTGATTTTTGATGAAAATGGAAACTTGTCCGGTTTTGAAGGAATACTTCGTGATATTACTGAACGAAAAGAAGCTGAAATTGAAAAATTACGTATTGAAAATGAACTTTTCCGTATTCAAAAAATGGAAGTTATTGGAACTTTGGCAGGAGGAATTGCTCATAATTTTAACAATATATTGATGGAGATAATGGGTTACACCTCTCTTATTCTTTCCAAAAAAGATTTTTCCCATCCGGATTTTGAATATCTTAAAAACATTGAAAGGTCTGCCAGGTATGCCACTGAATTAACAAGAAATCTTCTGGGATTTGCCAGGGGAGGTAAATATGAAGTAAGACCTACAAATTTGAATGAGATAATACAAAATGAAATAAAAATTTTTAGTCAAACTCGAAAAGATGTTCTTTTCTATGGAAAATATACAGAAATGATTCATATGGTTGATGCTGATCAGGGACAACTACGGCAGATATTTTTAAACCTTTTTATCAATGCATGGCAGGCAATGCCAGGAGGTGGAAAGATCTATATTAATACAGCAAATGTTGTATTAAGAGAAAACGATATATCTGTTTATAATTTACCTCCAGGTATGTATGTTAAAATTTCTGTAACTGATACAGGAACAGGGATAGAGAAAAATAACCTGGATCATATTTTTACTCCGTTTTTTTCAACAAAGGATAGTGAGGAAGGTACAGGGTTGGGGCTTGCTTCAGTTTACGGTATTGTTACTAACCATGGCGGTATAATAAAAGTTTATAGCGAAAAGGAGAAGGGGACTACCTTTGATATTTTTTTCCCTGCTTCAAGAAGTGAAATTCAGCAAACATCCCAGCAGGATTCGAATTTTGACGATTTGATTATGGGTGAAGGTACCATACTCCTTGTGGATGATGAGAAGAGTATTCTTGATCTTTGTGGAAAACTATTAAATCGTCTTGGGTATAAAACAATTAAATGCGACAGCGGGATAAAAGCAGTTGAAACCTATATGCGCATGGGTAGTGATATTTCAATGGTTCTTCTGGATATGACTATGCCTGCTATGAGTGGTGGTGAAACCTATGATAGATTAAAAGAAATTAATCCTGATGTATTGGTTCTTCTTGCAAGTGGTTATGCTATTAATGATGAAGCGCAGAAAATTTTAAATAGAGGGTGTAGCGGATTTATACAAAAGCCTTTTACTATAACCGATCTTTCAAAAAAAATATATGAAACATTAGGTCAAAAATAGTTTTTCTTTTAAAATATTATCATGTTAAGGCCAAGTTAAAGTTATTATGAAAAATACTATCCTGATTTATAAAAGATGACTAGCGGCTTTCCCGGATTTAAAAAATGGTTTAACTCCAGGATCAAGGGTTTATTCCCTTTTGCTTTTATATTACTCAGGATTAGACTTGCCTGGTTTTATCGTGCTGTTGAAAGATATAATATTCTTTTATGGGCCGGCATTGTTGGTATTTTAGGAGGCCTGTCATCAATTTTTTTTCGCAAAATTCTTGATCTCCTTGCAGAAGTTTTTACAGGCTATAGTGGGGACATGGTAGATGTTTTTCAATATCTTCCAGCATGGCAGAGGGTGGCAACACCTGCTTTGGGAGGTATTGCAGCAGGGCTGGTTCTTTATGCAGGCACCAGGTTTGCAGCAAATCAAAAAGGCACCACTGATTACATGGAAGCTGTTGTGCTTGGAGAGGGTAAGCTCTCCATTAAAATGAGTTTAACGAAAATATTCTCTTCAATGTTTTCTGTTGCTTCAGGGGCATCCATAGGGCGGGAAGGGCCTATGGTACAGCTTTCTTCACTTTTAGCTTCTATTGCAGGGCGTACACAAAACTGGTCAGTTTCAAAAAAAAGAATAATTATTGCATGTGGAGCATCTGCAGGAATTGCATCTGCCTATAATGCGCCTATAGCAGGTGCGCTATTTGTTGCTGAAATTGTGATTGGTACAATTGCAATTGAAACTTTGGGGCCGCTGCTTTTTGCATCAGTGCTAGCAACACAGATGGTACGCTTTCTTCTTGATGAGGCACCACTATATGCTATACCTCCGTTTTACTTAAATTCCGGTTTTGAACTATTTCCATACCTGGCACTGGGACTTCTTATTGGATTGGCAGCACCATTTTTTTTGCGGGTTTTGCGCTGGAGTGAAATATTGTTTTCCAGGACAAATCTCCCTGTTTATGTTCGCACCGGTATTGGGGGGCTTATTGTAGGAGTAATAGCTGTTTATTATCCTCAGGTTTGTGGCAATGGCTATAGTGTGGTAAGCGGGATTCTTCAGGAGCAATGGTTATGGTCCAGTCTGGCAATCGTTATAGTGCTAAAGCTTGTTGCAACAGGAGCAAGTTTTGGCTCAGGGGCTGTGGGCGGAGTTTTTACCCCTACACTGTTTATGGGAGCAGGGCTGGGGTATCTCTTTGGCCATCTGCATCAGCTTGCTGGCTTTGGAGCAAATCCTGTACCAGGTGCATTTGCTTTAACCGGAATGGCGATGTTTCTGGCAGCTACAACCCACGCTCCTTTAATGGCAATCCTTATGGTTTTTGAAATGACAATGGACTATCAGCTTATTCTGCCTCTTATGCTTGGCTGCGTTGTTGCACATCTGACTGCACAGGGTATTGAGCCTGAATCTATATACAGCAGTTCTATTGAAAAAAAAGGAGCTGTATATTTTGCACGCAAGCTCGCCATGCTTACTTTACCAGATCTTGTTAAGCCTGATCCTCCCAGGGTTAAAGAGAATGCACCTTTCAATGAAATTACACGGCATTTTATATTAAATACATTTCGCTATTTATATGTGATTAACAAAGAGGGTGTTTATCAAGGGGCAATATGCCTTGATGATATTAAGGAATATCTAAATATTTCTTCATTAAATAATCTTGTTATTGCCAGGGATCTTCTGGCTCCTGTACCTGTTCCCTTAAAGATATCCTCAACTCTTGAGGAAGCTCTGGAAAAATTTGCCAATAATAAACAGCATGTTGAAAGGCTCCCTGTTGTGGCAGATGACACCATGGTACTTGCTGGCAGCCTTGCAAAAACTGATATTATCCTTGCTCTGTCTGATCATCTGCCAGATGAAAAGTCTGGCGGTTCTGCTGAAATTATTACAGAGAGAAAATTCTGAAAAACGTTATTGCGAAGAGGGATTATGTCTGTTTTATAATTCACTATCACTGTTTTTTATCTGCTTCAGTATAGAGAAAGATAAATGCTTTATTAATATTAAGGGCTTCAATATCAGATATTCATTTCCGGATATTAGCAACGACTGGTCTGCTGTTTCCAGCAGCGGTTATGCTGATTTTAAAGCCGAAGAGCGTGAAAACTATCAGCTTTACTGAATCATGGACCAGGATTCACCTAGTTCCTGTACGGGAAATAATCATTGAGTTTTCTGATGGGAGAAGCCTTGTAATAGACTGTGTTTTTTTCAAAGAGTACTCTCTGATTATTAAAGCGAAGCTGGAATTTTTGGCCTTTCCAGGTACAGCTCCCGAATCTTATGATAAACCTGAATATAGGGAAGGTGAGAGTATCTTTGCTAAAGTAAATAAATTTCAATTATAAAAATAAATAACATCATGTAAGGCAAAAATTGATTGAATTTCAAAATTACACTATGTAATATGTTGTTAAATATTAGATTTTCTCTATAGCAGGTGTTGTAAAAAAAGATGACTGAAGATATTTTAAAAACTATAAAAGATAACATTCTCCTTGAGCTCAGGGATATACCCGGAGTTGATGCAGTCTATCTTTTCGGATCATCAGTTAATGGTAAAATGACAGGTATCAGCGATATTGATCTTGCTATACTTTTCTCTGAAAATAAAATAGTGGATATTGACAGACTTGATATTATGTCCCGCCTTTCATCTGCAGCAGGAAGAGATGTAGATCTTGTTATTCTGAATGATGCTTCACCTCTTCTTTATCATGAAATACTTTTAACAGGAAAACTGATTCTTGAAAATAACAGGGAGTGTCGTATTCAGCGTGAGGTGAAAAATCGGAAGCTTTACGAAGATTACCGCCATATACATTCAATATATATGATGGGGATGCGTAAAAGACATGGCTGACAAAGTTCTTATTGAGAAGGCTTTAGAAACTATAAGTGTAAATCTGAAGGAGCTTAGAAACTCAACAGATATTGACTGGAGTATTTACCAGTCAGATATTCGTTCCAGGAGATTCGTGGAGCGTACACTTCATGTAGTTATTGAAGCCTGTCTTGATATTGCTCATCATATTATATCAAGTGAAGGTATGAGGGAACCAGGCACATATCGCGAAGCATTTGTTGTGTTAAGTGAAAATGGAATTATCCCGGAACCGGATCTGAAAAATTTTGAAAAGATAGCTATGTTTCGTAATCT
>CAZYPA010000097.1:0-7151 GCA_964649175.1 uncultured Leptospirales bacterium
CTCCAACCAGGGAGGAAATTTTTTTTATAGGGAATGCAACTGTTTTTGTGAATTTGCCAAGTGCTTCAAAAAATTCTTTTGTTTCACTGATTGAATCCTTGATTTCAATTACACCTGTACTTATTTTTTTAAAGGGGTTGCCTATAGCTGCATGGAGTTGAGGCACAGTACAAGCAGGTGCCAAGAGGATAAAAAATATAAGTATAAAGGAAATTTTTTTTATATGTCTGTTTGTTGTTTTTTCTTCTTTTTTTGATTGCATGCAAAATCCTCTTTAATAGCAAATCACTATATAATAAAAAAGTGTTTGTCAATATTTTATTTGCAAAAGTCCTACACTCTATATAATACTTTCCAGTTTTTAATTATTATTGATAAATATATAACAGGTTGTTTAATAGGAAAGAATTCAAAGCTAATATGTTCATGATTCTTAAAAACGGGATAGAGGTGAAGGAGGAAGGAAAATGAATCAGGTAATAAGGCATATTATTAGCAGGGGAGGTCTTGTAATAATTTTGCTTTTATTTTTTTCACTGAATCTCAAGGGCGAACCTGTGGGGATTGATGTTGACGAGGCTTTGAAGATTGCACTTGAAAATAACCATGATTACAAAATAGCCAAATTACGGGCTCGCATTGCAGAGGAAAAGGTGAATACTGTCTGGGGTCAGCTTATGCCAGTGCTTGAGTCTGAGGCTTCTATTTTGAGGCAGTATGGTGAAAGTGGATTCATGAGCCTTTCGGACGGGCAGGCTGATATTAAATTTATTCAGATGAGGTTCGGGATTAATCCGGGTGTATTCTATAATTCACTCCAGGCTTCAAAAAAATCATACTCTGTTTCCAATGAGGAGTTGAGAAGGATAAAGAGCGATGTTGAGTATAGTGTTATTAAAAGCTATTTTGATCTCCTTCTTGCAGATGAGATAATTGACCTTAGAAAGGAATCTCTGGCTGTTCTTAAGGCTAATCTTAATGATGTAAAAAATATGTATGGTTCTGGTGTAGTTCCGAAGTTTGAAATGCTTCAAGCCCAGGTGCAGATGATGAACCAGGAGCCTGAACTTTTTGCTGCTGAAAGCGAAAGTCGCGTTGCATTTGAAATTTTTAATCACAGGCTTGGCAGGAAAAGGGGGTTATACACAGTGCAGAAAGATGTTCTTAAAGGTGAAGTTAAGCCTGTTGTATGCGATAATGTTGATAAAAAAATTGATCTGCTTACATCTGTTGCTTTAAAGAACAGGCCTGAGGTTATACAGATTCAGAAAAAAATTGAGGCTGCTGAAGATTCAAAAAGTGCCTATTCATCCTATTATCTGTGGCCCACTTTTTCCATAGGTGGATACTATGGCTTAACCAGACTTGCACCTAATGAAATTGAATTTCCATCAACAGGACCAGCTACTCCAGATTTTTCAGGCATTACTGGCACTGATTACTGGCAAAATACTTGGCAGGTGAAGGTTGCTGCCACTTACAGATGGGGCTCACTTTTCCCAACGGATAGTGTAAGGGCACAGGAGCGGGAGGAGAGACTGAAAATTCAGGAGGGTGAAGAGGAACTGGCCAGGCTTAGAAGTGCAATTTATATTACGATTAATTCTGCTTATTCAAAACTTCTCACTGCATACATGACAATAACTTCACAAAAAGAGAATGTTAAAACAGCAGAAGAGGGTTTGCGTATTGCAAGGGAGAGCTATAAGGCAGGGGTTATCAAAAATTCAGAACTGTTAGCTTCGGAGCTGGCTCTTACATTTGCAAAAACATCGTATATAAATGCCCTTTATACATACTATGTTGCCCTGGCAGAGCTTAAAAAGGAGACTGGAGTTGAAAATGATAATATTATACTGGAGGAATGGAGATGAAAAATAAAAAGATAATACCTATAGCAATTGTAATTGTAGTAGTAACAGTTTCAATTCTCTATTTTGAAGTGTTCAGGCATCTTGAAAAGGATAATGATCGCATAAGTGGAAGCGGCACAATAGAAGTTACTGAAATTGATATAAGTTCAAAAATTTCCGGTAGAGTCTCTGAAATCCCCCATGGAGAGGGTACTGATGTGAAAAAAGGGGATCTTCTTGTTAAGCTCCAGTATGATGAGCTTTCAGCACAAAGGGTTTCAGCAATGGCTAATTTCAGAAATGCGGAAAAGAACTATAAGAGGGTAAATGATCTGTATAAAACCGGATCAGTATCACGCCGTGAGCTTGATAATGCTGAGGCAGCCTATAAGGTAGCAAAAGCTGCAATGGCTAATGTTGATGCAGCAATTGATTATGCTGTTATTTATTCACCCCTTGATGGCACAGTTCTTGATACAAACCTTGAGCCAGGTGAAATGGCTTTCCCCGGAACTCCTGTGCTTACTGTTGCTGATCTTTCAAAGCCCTGGATGTATATTTATGTTAATGAGAAAAAACTGGGTTTTGTAAACCTTGGGCAAAAGGTCAATGTAATGATAGATTCCTTTCCTGATAAAATTTTTGCAGGAAGAGTTGTTTCAATTTCCAACAAGGCTGAGTTTACTCCCAAGACAATACAGACAAAAGAGGAGCGCGTTAAGCTTGTATTTGCGGTAAAGGTGGCAATTGAAAATGAGGATATGATACTTAAACCAGGTATGCCTGCAGATGCTGAAATACTATTAAAAGAGAAAGGGAAATGATTACTGTTAATAATCTCACAAAAAAGTTTGGAGAGAATATGGCAGTTAATCTCTCAGGATTTGATGTGAAGAAGGGAGAGATCTTCGGAATAGTGGGGCCTGATGGTGCAGGAAAAAGCACCCTGCTCCGCATAATGGCCGGAATAATGCTCCCTTCTGAAGGAACTATACTTATAGATAAAATGGATGTGGCAAAGAACAGGTTCAGGATAAAGGAGAGTATGGCATACATGCCGCAAAGATTTGGCCTATACGAGGATCTTACTGTTGAGGAGAATATTCGTTTTTTTGGAAGACTTTTTGGTATAAGGAACAAGGAAATTATCAGACGTATCCCAAAGCTTTATGAATTCAGCAGATTAGGCCCTTTTAAAGACAGGCTTGCAGGGAATCTGTCTGGTGGAATGAAACAGAAACTTGGGCTTGCCTGCTGTCTTATACACAGCCCCGGTCTATTGCTTCTTGATGAACCTACAAATGGGGTTGACCCTGTTTCAAGGAGAGAATTCTGGAAGATACTCTACGATCTTCTTGCCAATGGTGTTACTATTGTTGTCAGCACAGCATACCTTGATGAAGCTGAAAGGTGTAACAGGGTTGCACTCATGCATGAGGGAAAATTCATAAGGCTTGGCACACCAAAGGAAGTAAAAAGCTCTGTGTCTGGTGTGCTTATAGAGATTGAAGCTGATGATATATGGAGCATAGAAGAGGCAATTAATGCAAGCGGAGAATTTCATGGAATTATCCGTGAAGGAAAAACTTTAAAGATATTTCTACGTAATAAAAAAAAGGATATAGATAGAATAAAAAAAATAATTTCTAAAAGCGGATCTGAAAAATATACAATCAAGGAGCGCGTTCCTAATCTTGAAAACTGTTTTATGGATATTTTGATGAAAGGCGAAGGGCATGAGAGTGTATAATTCACTAATTCGTCTTTTAACAATTGCTGACAAGGAATGGCTGCAGATACGAAGGGACAAGCGAAGCCTTATATTGTCGCTCATTGTTCCTGTGCTTCTTGTGATGCTTTTTGGTTTTGCTCTTACAATGGATGTTAAGCATGTAAAAACAATAATATACGATCAAAGCAGGACTAGTGCTTCACGTAGTTTTATAGAAAAGTTTACCCATACTGAGTATCTGGATATTGTTGCTTATGCTGATTCCTACAGGGAGGTGGACAGGTATCTTGATTCAGGTGGAGCAATAATGGCAGTTGTTATTCCTGTTGATTTTGAAAAGACAAAAAAAACAGGAAAGAGGACAATTGTTCAGCTTCTTGTGGATGGTTCAGATTCAACTTCAGCAACTGTTGCAACAGGCTTTATGAAGGCAATTGTTGCAGCGTATAATATGGATATTGAAATATCAGAGCTTAAGAAAGCAGGGTTTTCCAGGATAACTCCGCCTGTTGATGTGCGAAGCAGAATATGGTATAATCCTGAACTTGAGAGTAAAAATTTTATTATACCAGGATTAATTGTGCTTGTTCTTGCAATCATATCCTCCCTTATAGCCTCTCTTACAATATCGCGGGAATGGGAAAGGGGTACAATGGAAACTTTAATTACCACACCAGTGCGCGGTTGGGAGCTGGTTTTAGGCAAGCTGATTCCTTATCTTTTTATTGGGCTTTTTGATGTTGTTGTAACTCTATGCATTGGTTATTTTATTTTTGGAGTGCCTTTACGTGGTAATTTCATAGAATTTTGTCTTTTGGCTATACTTTTCCTTGTAGGGACTTCAGGGTTTGGTATCCTTATTTCAGCAGCAACAAAAAGCCAGGTGCTTTCAGTTCAGATTGCAATGGTTACAACATACCTTCCTTCTTTTATTCTTTCCGGCTTTGTTTTCCCGATTAATAATATGCCCCTTCTGATTCAGGCTGTTACATACATTGTTCCTGCCAAGTATCTTATAATTATTGTTAAGGGGATTGCACTCAAGGGCATAGGAATTATGCTTTTGTGGACACAGATTCTTTTTTTATTCATTTATGCGCTCATTGTACTGGCAATAGCAATAAAGAAAATAACTCTTACTCTGCCGGAGAATTAAGGTGACACCATGAAGACTGGATTTGTCAGAATAAATATATTAAAAAGCTTTGTTTCCAAGGAGTTCAGGCAGATACTCCGTGACCAGAGAATGAAAATGATGCTTTTTGGGTCGCCTATTCTCATGCTTGTTATTTTTGGATATGCAGTTAATACTGATGTTGTGAATATTAAAATGGCAGTTCATGACAGCAGCAGGACATATGAAAGCAGGGAGTTCATCGAAAGGTTTACCTCAAGCGGATATTTTACATATTATGAAAATATCGAATCAACAGATAAAGGAGCTGCTCTTCTTGATAAAGGTGAAATTGATTTTTTCATGAGCATACCCCATGATTTTTCATCCAGGCTTAAAAAGGGGACTTCTGCAGATGTACAGATTATTGTGGATGGAACAGATTCATTAAGATCATCTGTAGTGATGACTTACATTAATCAGATTGTTGAAAATTTTTCAAAAAAATATATGAAGAATAAAATCACTACTATGATGTTTGCAAGAGAGGCAGCAGCAGGGAAAGCTCTTCAGGGTATTGAGTTGCATGAGAGAACTCTGTTTAATCCTGATCTTACGAGCAGAAATTTTTATCTTCCGGGTGTGCTTGGGCTTCTTATTGCTCTTATAACAATTATGATGACAGCAATGTCAATTGTTAAGGAAAGGGAGAGTGGAACGTTTGAGCAGATTATTGTATCACCTATAAGGCCAATGGAGTTTGTTGCAGGCAAGGCCCTTCCTTTTGCAATTATAGGGTTTGTTGATATAGTCGCAGTTACGCTTGTGACTATCCTGTGGTTCAAGGTACCCTTTAATGGAAGTTTTATTTTACTGCTTTTCTGTGGATTCTTTTATATAATTTCCACGCTTGCTTTGGGACTCTATATATCTACAATTTCTCAAACACAGCAGCAGGCTATGCTTTCAACATTTTTGTTTTTCTTCCCGTCAATAATGCTCTCTGGATTTGTCTTTCCCATTTATTCAATGCCTCTATCTATTCAGGCACTGACTTTTTTAAATCCTATGAGATATTTCATTACAATAATCAGGGATATTTTTCTAAAAGGTGTAGGCATTTCTTTTTTGTGGACTGAACTGCTGGGTCTCATTGTACTTTCAACAATACTCCTGATGCTCAGTGTAAAAAAGATTAACAGGAGATTTGAGTAATGGATATATCTGTTGAGGTTAAAGGACTGACAAAAAGATTTGGTGATTTTACTGCAGTGGATAACATAGATTTTTCAGTAAGCAGGGGGGAAATATTTGGATTTCTTGGTCCTAATGGTGCAGGAAAGAGTACTACAATACGGATGCTTTGCGGCATACTAACTCCATCAGAGGGAAAGGGCTTTGTTGCTGGCTATGATATAGTTACGGAGCAGATTAAAATAAAGAACTCAATAGGGTACATGTCACAGAAGTTCTCTCTATACACAGATTTGACTGTTGTTGAAAACCTGGAGTTTTTTGGCAGCGTATATGGGCTAAGAGGTGATCATTTAAAGGAACGGATTGATTATGTTTTGGATATGGCTGAAATAGGGAAGAGGAAAAATCAAATGGTCGCTTTGCTTCCAGGTGGAATAAGGCAGAGGCTTGCACTTGGCAGTGCCATAATTCATGACCCTTCAATACTCTTTCTTGATGAGCCAACCTCAGGTGTTGATCCTGTAATGAGAAGAAATTTCTGGGATCTTATTTATGATCTTTCACGCAGGGGGAAAACCATATTTGTTACAACCCACTACATGGACGAGGCTGAGCATTGCAGTCGTATGGCCCTTATTATTGCAGGGAAAATAATTGCCTATGGAACGCCTGAAGAGCTTAAAAAAGAACTTGATTATGATGTTTATACATTGCAGGTGGAAAATTTTATAAAAATATTTGATGTAGTGTCTCATATCCCTTTTATTGATGAGGCTGCAATTTTTGGCAGTGATATACATATCCTTAGCACAAAAGGAGTGCCTGTGAAAAAGGAATTAGGAAAAGTTCTTAAAAGCCTTGGAGTAAGGGATTTTAATCTGACAAAAATACCCCCTACGCTTGAGGATGTATTTGTCACCCATGCAAGGCGGTTAGGGGTATAGGTCATTATAGAACTCAGTGGATAAATAGTTATCTTTCTATAAACATCTGCGCTGTTGCTAAAACAGTGTCCCACACAGGCGAAAATGGTGGTGCATAACCCATGTCAAGATATGCAAAATCTTCAATGGTCATTCCTGCAGTAATAGCAGTGGCAACTGTATTTATACGCAATGCAGCACCATCAGTTCCGGCGATTTCACCGCCAATAATTTTACGGGTTTTTTCATCAACTGTAAGCTTTGTGATTATAGGGGTAGATTCAGGGCAATAACCAGGCCGTGACTGCCAATCCATAACCTTTTCAATGGTT
>CAZYPA010000098.1:0-7129 GCA_964649175.1 uncultured Leptospirales bacterium
CCTTTGATGATTACAAGGAACAGCTATTCACAAAGGCTTTTTAATGGAGATATTGGTATTGTTGCTGAAACAGGAAGGGAAGTATCTTTTCAGGCTGATGCCGGTGATGTACGGGAGATTCCTCTGGTAAGAATCCCCGAGCATGAAACAGCCTTTGCCATGACAGTGCATAAAAGCCAGGGCTCGGAGTTTGACAATGTTCTTGTTGTGCTCCCCTTTAATTGGAACCGGGTTTTAACCAGGGAGCTTCTTTACACTGCAGTTACAAGGGTCAGAAAAAAAGTGATAATTTCAGCTTCTGAGGATATTTTAACCGGGATTGTTAAAAACCCTGTTAACAGGTCAACAGGGTTAAGGGACAGGCTGTGGCAGTAAGCTGATTTAGGGGTCTTATTCTTCGCTGTTTAAATAAACACCGTGAAGATAGTGGTTAGCTATTTTTGAGGTTATCTTTTTATCAAGATAATTTTTATTTGTAATAATAGACTGATACACTATCATCATTATTGAGCCAATAAGCATTGATGCGGTAATTCCTGCAGAAATATCCTTTTTAAAAATACCGGCATCCCGTAGTATAGTTATTTCTTTTGAAAGCGTTGTAATTATTTTTCCCAAAAATTCCGAAACTTTTTCCACAACCTCATTATCTGTGCCCGGGATTTCTCTAAAAATAAGTTTAATAACAATAGGTTCTTCTGAAAAAACAGTAAGGCATGAAGCTAGTCTGTTGTCAACAAACTGCATTATTTTATCATTCTCCGGCCTGTTCTGGAGAAAATCGTTTAAGTCATCAGGATCGAAATTATCCTCTATTTCTTCAGCAACAGAGTCAAGTATTGCATAAAGAATTTCTTTCTTATTGCTGAAATACTGGTACACTGTGCCGCGGGCAATTACAAGCTTTTCACAGACCTGGCCAATATGTGTGCTCTGAAATCCCTTATCAAGGAACATCTCTTTAGCTGTATCTATAATCTGCTGCTTGCGTTTTTCCCCTTTAGGCGGCATTGTATTTACCTCTCATGCTTGACAAAAAAATTATTAAAGGATGTTTTCTTTTTATTAACCGGTTTATCTTAATAATAGCGCCAGATTATATGCGGTGCCCATTTGTTCTTTTTTTCTGTATGCTGTTAATTTCACTTTTTATTGGAATTAAAGCTTCTTTTAATTCCTTAATTACTTTATCAGCTTTTTCCTGTAATTCTTTACTCATGGGCATCTCTTTTAAATTATTAGTTACTTTTTAGTATTATCGTATTAATTTTAATAACTCTATACAGGAAAAAGTAATTATATATTTAATTTAAAATACATATATAATACTTATTTTGTATATAAAGTAATAATTATTGATTAAAGGTCAATGAGTTTTTAGAAGAGTTTAGAAAATTAATTGTATTATTTTATTTTTTTCTCAATAAATTTATGAAATACCTGAAAATCAGGCAAGCATGTTAATAGCATTGCCTGATTTTAAACTGTTTTCTTCTTTTACCTGTATTTCCGCGCCAATAAGCATGAAAAGGAAATTTTGTACTTCATTAAGATCCATTATTGCGGCTTCAGAATACATTTTTATGTTTTCCTGTTTTTCTATTTTGTTTGGATTCAGGATTTCAGCAATACTGTTATCTTCGCTTAATTTATTCCAGGTTTCTTTTTTCCCGCCAGAGACCGGATAGGCTGGTATTTGTTGAAACACATAATTATTGTCAATGTTATAATTCATAATCCGAACCTCCTTGTTCTATGATTATTTACTATATCGGCAAAGTATGGCTTTTTTAATAATTTTTTTATTTTTTTATTGAATGATTATTTTCTTCCGCGCATAATTCTTGTTATGGATTATACTGATGTTAGCAGGGAAAAGCTTATTCAGCGAATAAAAGGCCTTGAGGATGAGCTTAACAGGAAATGGTATGAGGAGCGGCATCTGTCGTTTATTAATGACGCGCTTGATTCAACTCTTAATGGTGTTGCTATTACAGATCCGGAAGGAATAATCCGCTATGTTAATCCATCTTTTCTTCGAATGTTCGAGTATTTTTCAGAAGATCATGTAACAGGGAAGTATGCGGCTGATATTTTTGTCGCGTCAAAAATCAGCAATATAGCTGACATAGATCGAATAATAATGCGGGAAGGGGACAAGAGGCAGGAATTTGATGTTTACAGCAATGATGGTTCCATATTTCAGGTGGAGCTTTCAGCTTCTTCTGTACGAGGCAGGGATGGGAATTTGGGCATTATTCTTTCTTTCAATGATATTACTGAAAGAAAAAAGGTTGAGCAGGAAAATCGAATTCTTTCAAATATGATTATGAAATCCCAGGAACTTGAGCGGCAGCGTGTGGCTAAAGATCTTCACGATGGAGTTGGACAAACAATGTTAGCTGCAAAGCTTAATTTTGTTGCATTTCAGAATGATATGGTAAAGCACAAGGATCGATTTGGAGCAGGCCTTCAACTTATTGACAGAGCAAGCCAGGAGCTAAGAGAAATTTACAATGATCTTTATCCAACAATACTTTCAGATATGGGGCTTGAATCCACAATAAGGTGGTATGCAAAGAATACTCTTGAAGTGAATAAGGTTAAGGTTTCCTTTGATATAAATATTGAGGAAAAAATCCAGCATGCGCTTGAGGTTGATATATACAGGATAACAAAAGAGCTTTTTTCAAACATTGCCAAACATTCAGGCGCGGATTTTGTTGAATTTATTTTTTACAGCGCTTCAGGGCTTATTAGTCTGGAGGTAAATGATAATGGCGCTGGATTTGATTCGAGTAATGCCTTTAGCCAAAGATCGGGGTTTGGTTTGTCAAATATCAAGCAGAGGGTTAACAGTCACGGCGGTGTTTATATTTTAAATTCTTTTCCTGGGCAGGGTACATCTGTTCAAATCTCTATAAGGGGAAAGCAGCAATGAATAGTGAAATAACGCTTTTTCTTGCTGATGATCATACTATTTTAAGAGAGGGGCTTAAGCTTATTATTGAAGATGTGCCCTTTTATACTGTAATAGGTGAGGCAGGGGATGGGAAAGAGGCCCTTGAGCTTATTGAAAAGCTGAAGCCTGATATTGCTATTCTTGATATATCAATGCCAACAATGAGCGGTATAGATGTTGTCAGATACATGAAAAAATATGTGCCTGAATCAAAAATAATAATACTTTCCAGACACGATAATGAGGAGTATGTTAAGGAGCTTCTTAGAAAAGGTGTAAATAGCTATGTTTTGAAGGATGATGCTGGGAATGATCTTTTAAGGGCTATTGAAGCTGTTTTAATAGGGAATGTTTATCTTAGTCCTGGTGTGGCAACCCAAATAGTATCAGATTATATTTCAATGGAAAAATCTGCTCCTGTTAAAGAGGGAGAATCCCAGTTTGAACTTTTAACAGGGAGGGAAAGGGAAGTTCTTAAACTCATTGCAGAGGGTAAAAGCGGACTTGAAATTGCTGAATGTTTAAGAATTTCTCCCCGCACAGCAAAAGTTCACAGAGCAAATTTAATGAAGAAATTAGGTGTGCATAAAAGTTCCGAGCTTGTAATATATGCTGTAAAAAATAATATGATAGAAATATAGCAATAGAATTATTTTCGTTTTTTTATATTAAAATTTGTTCTATTTTTGATATATATTAGTCTTTTTCCCTCCTAAACTAATACTTTTGACCTATTGACTTGCCTGTTCCAGTCTGTATTCTTGAATATAGAGATATTTGAAGATTATTAAATAAAGCTCTTTATTTCCTGAACACTTTTTGTGTCTGCATATTGCAGTATTTTAAGTTGATACTGCTGTTTAAAAAATAAAATTTCAAGGCTTGCTTATGATTAAAATGAAAGTGGATAATATTTATAAAGTTTTTGGTCCAGGGACCAAAGCCGCTATGAGAATGCTTAAGGATGGGGCAGATAAAACCGCTATTCTTGATAAAACCGGAGCAGCTGTAGCTGTTGTAAATGCCTCCTTTGATGTTTATGATGGGGAAACTCTTGTTATAATGGGACTTTCCGGCAGCGGTAAATCTACCCTTTTGCGGTGTATAAACCGATTGGTAGAACCTACTTCAGGGAAGATTTATATTGATGATGTTGATGTAACAACCCTTTCAAGGGAGGAGCTTCGTAAGTTCAGGCAGAAGAAGTTTGGAATGGTTTTTCAGCAGTTTGCCCTATTTCCCAATAAAACAGTTCTTGAAAACACCTACTTTGGACTTGAAATACAAAAAATAGATAAAGCTGAATGCATTGTAAAGGGAATGGATGCCCTGAACATGGTTGGTTTAAAAGGATGGGAAAGCTATTACCCTTCCCAGATGAGCGGGGGAATGCAGCAGAGAGTTGGTTTGGCAAGGGCTCTTGCTGTCAATCCGGATATTCTTCTCATGGATGAGGCCTTTAGCGCACTTGACCCTTTGATCCGGACAGAGATGCAGGATGAGCTGCTAAGCCTTGAAGACAAGGTCAAGAAGACAATTATTTTTATTACACACGATTTGAATGAAGCATTGAAACTCGGCGATAGAATTGTTTTAATGAAGGATGGCGAAATTGTTCAGATAGGTACACCTGAGGAGATCCTTACTAATCCGGCAACTGAATATGTAGAAAAATTTGTGGAGAATGTTGATCTTACAAGGGTACTTACCGCAAGGGATGTTATGGTAAAGAGCAGTTCAATAACCTTCGATAAAGCCGGGCCTAAAACAGCACTTCATACAATGAGAGAAAAGGGGATTTCCAGCATCTTTGTTGCTGATAAATCTAAAGTTTTCAAAGGGATTGTTTCTGCTGAAAGTGCAAAGCAGGCTGTAGAAAGAGGAGAGCGCGATCTTTTTAATATTATTGAAGAGATAAATGAATTCAGGGTTTCTCCTGAAGCCCCTCTTCAGGAAATTATGCCTATTATTGCAGGGTCAAAGTACCCCCTTGCAGTAGTTGATGAAAATAATAAACTCGTTGGAATGGTTGTGCGGGGTTCTTTAATTGCCGGACTTGCAGAAAAAGGAGTTTCACAATGATTATACCAAAAATTCCTTTAGACATCGCCATAGATAAATTTATTGATTATGCTACAACGAATTTTGCTTTTGTTACAAAGGCAATATCGAAGTATATGAAAACAGGGATCGACTCTGTTAATGATTTTCTTATGTTCATCCCCCCACTAGTGCTGATAATTCTTTTTGTATTGCTTGTCTGGTATTTTAGTACAAGGGGCATTGCTATTTTTACTGCTTTAGGTTTGCTTTTTATATGGAACCTGGGTTTGTGGTCAGCTTCAGTTATCACATTAACGCTTGTTTTAATTTCCACTTTTCTTTCTGTTTTAATAGGAATACCTCTTGGTATTCTTGCAGCGCTTAAGCCTGGTGTAAAAAAGGTTACAATGCCTGTTCTTGATTTTATGCAGACCATGCCTGCCTTTGTTTATCTTATTCCAGCTATTCCATTTTTTGGACTAGGAGTTGTGTCAGCTGTTTTTACAACAGTTATTTTTGCCATGCCTCCTGCTATAAGATTCACATGTCTTGGAATTCAGCAGATTTCGGCAGAATATATTGAGGCAGCAGATTCCTTTGGTGCAACAGAAAAGCAGAAGCTTTTACAGATACAGCTTCCCCTGGCTATGCCTACAATTATGGCCGGGATTAACCAGACAATTATGCTGGCATTGTCAATGGCGGTTATTGCATCAATGATAGGTGCAGGGGGACTTGGCGGTGAGGTGTGGAGGGCTATTCAGAGGCTTCAGCCTGGTATGGGTTTTGAAGCAGGAATTGCAGTGGTTATAATGGCCATTGTTCTTGATCGTATAACACAAAATATAAAGAAGAAAAGTGAATAGGCTTACTGGATTCCTGAAAATATCAGTATTCCTGTATACTGTAAAAACGGGAATTTTGTTTTTATAAAAACCTTAAGGGTTTAAAAATTTATGGAGGATAATATGTTGAAAAAATTTTTACTGGTTTTAGCTTCGATTTCTCTTGTAGCAGCTGTTTCTACAGGATGCGCAAAGCAGGAGAGTAAAGGTAAAGTAAAGCTTGTATATGTAGAGTGGGATTGTGCTGTGGCAAGTACTCATGTTGTCAAGGCTGTAATAGAAGATAGGCTTGGTTATGATGTTGAGGTTCTTCCTGTTGCTGCTGCTGCAATGTGGCAGTCTGTAGCTTCAGGTGAGGCAGATGCAATGACAACTGCATGGTTGCCGGGAACTCATGCCGGTTATCTTGAAAAAGTTAAAAATGACGTGGTAAACCTTGGTTCAAATTTTGAAGGTGCCCAGATAGGTCTTGTAGTTCCAGCCTATGTTGAAATAGATACTTTGGCCGAACTTGTAAAAAATATTGATAAGTTTAACAATCAGATTATAGGAATAGATCCTGGTGCAGGTCTTATGAAAATTACTGAAGATTTTATTAAAAACAACAAAGTGGATGCCAGGCTTTTGGAAGGAAGCGGTGCAACAATGGCTGCTGCACTTAAAGAAGCCATTGATAAAAAAGAATGGATAGTTGTTACAGGATGGGCTCCTCACTGGAAATTCGGAAGATGGGATCTTAAACTTCTTAAAGATCCGAAAAAAGAATTTGGACCTGCAGAAAAAATTGTTACTATTGCAAGAAAGGGTCTTAAAGAGGATATGCCTGAAGTTTATAATTTTCTAAATAATTTTCATTGGGAAAACTCTGACATAGCTGCTGTAATGGTTGCAAATCAGGACAAAAGGGCAGATTATAACAAAACAGCTTTAAAATGGGTCAGGGATAATAAGGAAAAGGTTGATAAATGGCTTGAATAGAATTTTGAATTTCTTTTTATAAAGAAAAACCGCCTCTTTATAGAGGCGGTTTTTTGTTTGCAGATTTGTTATACTTTTAAAACATTGACAGAATATATAGAGATTGTTGAAATTAATTCTAGGGAATATTAAGCTCCTGTCTGTATTTTGATTGAGCGTGTTACTCAAGTGTAATTTATGAATTTCAAGAATTTATTTAGAAAGAATATTAAAAGAGGAGTTTATGGCTGATAAATTTTTTCAGGTTTTGGAAAAGGGGAGAAAAATAATTTCTTCTCTTTCCTGTGAATATGCTGATATA
>CAZYPA010000099.1:0-6912 GCA_964649175.1 uncultured Leptospirales bacterium
TTTTGCAACATCCTGTTGCGCGTCGAAACACACACATCCTGTGTGTAGTCCACTATGGGCGAGGGCTTTGAATCATAAAACTTCAGGTTTTACACTTTAAGCCTTTAGGTTCATGAAACTAAAAAATTCAATACTTATAGAAGATTCATATCACAATTCCCTTTCATTCGACGCTTATTGCGACATCCGGTTCTCAGGATGAGGTTCGTGTCGACTACGGCACAGGAAGTGCCGAAAATAGTCGACCTGTTGCGCGTCGAAACACACACATCCTGTGTGTAGTCCACTACGGGCGAGGGCTTTGAATCATAAAACTTCAGGTTTTACACTAACCTTTTAAATTCATGAAATCAAAAATTTAATATTTACAGAAAATTTATGCCACAATTCTCCCTCTCATTGAGGAGAGGGAGTTAGAGGGAGAGGTCTGAACGGCTAAGCTCATGGATGAGCTAGTGCAAAGGGCAGGCAGGAGGCCTGATAAGCCCTTTGCTGAAAGGGTTAGGGAATGGGGTCTTAAAGGGTCAGAGCCTGCCGACCCAAAAGCCCTTCCCCTGCCTTATTCATTTTGCAGATTACATCCCAAATTTGAGGCCATTGAGTTAAAAGAGTGCCATAGCTGTTTAACATTTTTCTGTGGATTTTCCCTGCTTCTTCCACAGACCCTGCAGAGTGAAGCTCCTGTGGTATAAATGCTTCAACATCCATTGAGGTTGATTTAAGCCTGTCTATATATTTTTTTACATCTTTTGCCCAGTAATGAGGTTCACCTTCATATTTTTCAAGAAGGAGGTTTAAGGAATTAACAGTATTTTCAACATGTTTGTGCCACAATGTGCGGCAAAATTCCATCCAGTATGGATGTGGAAATTCTGATAATTCAATAAGGGATTCTCCAAATATTTTAAATCGATCTTCATTATTATTAAGTTTGATTTTTTCAGAAACAATAGAAAAAATTATTGCCATTTGCAAGCCAAGATCAACCCCAACTGATTTAAAATCTTTTCTGGTAAAAGGTTTTTTTTCTTCCCAGTCATGATAAAGGGCTACCGGAAGAAAGCCTATTTTTGAATCTTTGCAGCATGTTTGGAGAACATAGGCCCAAAGGTGATCTTCATTTCTGAGCTGTGGAAAAAAAGGAGGTACAATTTCTGAAGAATCAATGCCTATTGCTGCACCATATAATAAAGGAGCATTGAAAATAAGAGTATTTACAGGCTGGACATGGCATAAAGCTCTATGTTTTATTTTTTTATAAACATCCTTTGATGCATATTTTTCGTTGTTAAAGATCTTATCTTTGAAAAGATATATATGGGGCCTGGAATTCCATCTGCCTCCATAAAACCCGGCTGTAATAGCACGGACTTTTCCTGTACCAGAACCTGAATCCAGGTCTTTTAAATTTTTACCAAGTATTGTTTCATATAACCGGAAAAGGTCTTTTATAAATGGTTTTGCTGAATCCTTAATATCATTATAGTCATAGAATAAACCTGTTTTAAAATCAGGCCTTCCTTCTTTAAGTATAATTTCAAAGGATGAATCAGGAAGTGTCAAATTGTTTAGTTCCATGTCATCGTCAAATGAAATAAACCTGCTCCCTGCAAAAGCAGCTAAAACTGAATTGCGGTTTCCTCCAGGGCCATTAAAAATAGGAATGTTGGAATCGCCAAAAAACATATATTTTGCAGATTTATGATAATCTGTGGGAAGATTAGACAAAAGCCTGTTAATAAAATTTTGTTTTTCTTCTAAGCCTGCATATAAATTTTTATGATTTGAAGATAAATTAAGCCTGGAGATTATTTCACGTTTTTTATTTCTAATATTTGCAGATTGAGAATCGTCAAAAGCAACAAGAAGCTTGTTGTGTTTCCATTTATTTAGTTCATTTGCTATGCTTGAAACAGACCGGGTAAAGAGTTCAACCCGGTCATAGGTGAGGGAGGCAATTCCTTGTATATTCAATGTTTTTTATAAAATGAATTACTATAAAACAGCTGTTTAACCACAGTTTTCAAAAGGAATATTGATGGTTTCCTTTTTTGCAAAATCGAAATAAATACGGAGAGCATAACCCCCTGCTCCCGCATGAGTATTTGTTGTTATGGTTTTAGTCCAAGAATACTTACCCACTGATCCATCCCAAGTGTAAATTTCATAGTGTGAAGCACCAGTAATATGTTCCCATGTTGCTGGTGTGTTCTGTTGAAAATGAGTAGTATAATCCTCTAAGTTTAAGCTAGGAAAGTATTCAATTACATTTTCCATATTAACTGATACTTCCCTGTTTTCCCCTACATTAAGATCAATTTCATCATCACTTACTCCATAATAGTTTATAAATTTTCCACCTAAATCAGGGTCTTCTTTTTCTCCAAGTACTACTATTTTTCTTCTTATACCGGCAGGTACATCAAATTCAACAACTGTATTTATTGAATCATCTTCTATCTGCGTTACTCTTATACTTTTTTTTGCAAGAAGCTGATCATCTTCATCAAAAGCCCCCAAATGAATCTTGTCAACATAAGTCCATTCTGGCACCACAGGTTGTGCTACAGCTTCTTTTAAAAATAGTGCAACAAATCTATCTATTAGGGATTTTTTCTCTACTTTTGCTGTTTTTGCCACAGGGAGATTCCCCAGGTTAATTTTCACTGTTGCTGTATCTGTATCAGTAAAGCAGCTTGTGAAAATAAAAACAGATATTGTAGCTATTGATATTATTATCTTTTTCATTGCATGCACCTCAAAATTATACTTATTTTTACAATGTATATTATATACATTCCTTTTTCAAGAAATTATTAGGGTCTTTATGATTTTTTTGACCTCACCCCGGCACTTTCTTTTCTCAGACCCCATTCTCTAATCAGACCTCACCCCGGCTCCGCCGCGCCCTCTCCCTAGTGAGAGGGCTCTGTGGCATAAATTGCAGGTTTGGAGATTAAACCTTCAGATTTATGAAATTGAAAATTCAATGCTTACAGAAAATCCATGCCACAATTCTCCCTCTCCTTTGAGGGGAGGGAGTTAGAGGGAGGGGTCTTTTTAATTGCAAGAATGATCTAAATCTGATTCTTCTTGTTATTTTAAACCTTAAGGATTATCCATAGAAAACGCGACCTGTTCTGAATTAATACCTGCAAAATTGAATTCTAATTTAATTCGATACGAATTACCTGCTGCTAGATTCAAATACTCATTAATGCAATTTTCATTAGGAAATTTATGTATATTCGCCCAGCTTGGTGTCTCTCCTTCTCCTGGATCGTATTGAAACATTACATAATCAATAATATATTTGGAAACTCCATAAACCCTGTCCCATTCAATTGCTACAGAGCCCTGGCCGAAGTCAGGATAGGGATCATGGTCAGGATGTTCTTCATCATACCGGAAATTCATATCATTGATGAAATAATAATTCAGGTTTGTCATATAACCTTCTACTTCTTCCGTAGCACCAGCAGTTAGATTTAATGGTTCACTGCAACCGTAATAGATGTCGCCGTCTTCATAATCAGGCTCTCCAAGCACTACAATTCTAACTCCACTTCTTGCAGGTACATCAAATTCAACAGTATTTACTGGCACTGGTTCTCCATCCCGCATTGCTGTTATACTCTTCTTTGCTAAAAGCCGGTTATTTGCATCAAAAGCCCCCAAATGAACTACCATAACATCAATGGGCTGTGCTACAGCTTCCTTTGCAAAGAACATTAAAAATCTGTCTATTAGTGACTTCTTCTTTACCTTTGCTGTTTTTGATATAGGGATATTTCCCAGGTTAATTTTCACTGTTGCTGTATCTGAATCTGTAAAGCATCCTGTAAAAAGAAAAATAGATGCAAAAATGGACGTTGTGATTAATGATATTATTATCTTTTTCATAAAAGCACCTCAAAAAATTTGCAAAATTTTAAAATTAATATATATTATTGATGTATATTAATATATTGTAAGAATAATTTCAATTAAAGTGTTTTTAAATATTTATTTTTTATGTTTAATTATTGAAATAATTTTAAACTATTCTATACTTGCAATAATTTTTTAACAGGAGTTCCATGCATGAAAACTATAAAAATCGCTTTATCAGCTTCATTTATTCTCTTTTTCAGCATTTCCCTTTTTGCTGAAATTAAAGTAATAAGTCTTTCAGGCACTGTAGCATACAGGGATGGCAGAAACTGGATTCCCTTAAAGGTGAATCAGGTTCTTAAAGAGGGTACCAGAATCAGCACAGGGGCCAATTCTTCTGCTGAAATTCGTCTTAATAAGCTTAACCATACTATTACAGTTAAGGCCCTTTCAATGATTCAGGTGTTTAGCAGTGAATCCGCTGTTGAAACAGATACACATATAGGTCTGAAACGCGGTGGAATAAATGCCAGGGTTCCAAGGGATAGCAATGTTAAAACCGTATTCAAGGTTTCCACTCCGGTTGCTACTTCCTCTGTGCGGGGCACAGAGCAGAATGTAGGCTATGGTCCAGGCTCAGGCATGTCTGTTCAGGTTGTGAGCGGTGAAATTGAGGCGAAAAACAGAATTGGTAAAAGCAATAGCATTGCAGGCAGGCAAAAATTTTCCCAGGAAAAAGGGAAGGGTAAGCCGGGGAATATTTTGAGCGATGTTCAAAGCAGCTCCTTTGCTTCAGTACATGGCAATGGCCTTACATCTGATGAACTTGAAACAGCCCTTTTTACAGGCACAGATCAGACAGGATCAGCAGATGGAGACACAGGGATTCTTGATGGCCAGGGAGGGACTGCAAGGGTGAATGTATCTATAGACTGGGAACCTTAAAGTTAATCTCTGATAAAACAATAATTTTAAAAGGATATTATACATGAAAAAATATAGAAAATATTCAATAGTCTTTTTTATTCTCTTACTCTTTTCAGTAGCACCGGCCCAGGATATTAGTCAGCTGAATTTTATTCACTCCCTTGACAGTCAGGCAATAGCTACATATGGAGATGCTGTTAAGCTTTTTGTAATATCTACAGGTGCAAGGGCCGGAAATTTTGAATCTGAATCTGCCCTGCTAAATGAACAGGGGCTTGCCCTTAAATACGATGAATATAAACCTCTTACAAGGGGAATGGCTGCTTTAATGACAGCCAGGTATTTTAATTTAAAGAGAAGTTTTATGTACCTTATTTTTAAATCGGAAAGATACGCTTACAGGGCATGTATTGCTGATTCTCTTATGCCTGGTGATGCCAGTGAATTTGACAAGCTTAGCGGGCCTGAACTTCTTGAGCTTATGTCGCTCATAAACGATAAAAAGGGTGAATAATTATGAAAAAGATATATCTGTTATTTTTTATAGTTTTTTTTGCAACAGGGCTTTTGGCCCAGGGTATAGTGGCAGATGAAGATCGTTTCTTTTATTCAGAAGAGTCCAGTGAAGATATGGCTCTGCTTGTGCCTGATGCATCCTATAAAACCAAGGGAGTTCAGTATGGAGCAATTTTAAGCCCAATATTTACCTATGAAAAAAAAGGTGAACATGGTCTTTTCTCATCTGTACTCAATGCCCGTATTTGGGGAAAGGCAACTCTCTGGAGCAACAGCTTTATTTATCTGCGCGGTAAAAATTCATATTTGGCTGTAATTGATAAAGCAGGCTCTGAATACTCCGGTGTTGACAATAAAAATGTTCTTGATCTTGATTTGGCCTATTTTTCCCAGACAACAAGCTCCGGAAATTTTGTTGCATCATTAGGGAGGAAGTATTTTAATATTGGAACAGGTGTTGTATTAAATGGAAGGGGCGATGGTGGGGAGCTTCTTTACTTTTCCAGGTTTGTTGATATTAAGGTTTTTGGGCTTTACACAGGGCTTCTTTTAAAGGATAATAATCCTTACAGTTTAAGCTCCAGGGACATAGCTGATGGATCTGAAAGGATCTTTGCAGGTGGGCAGATCGCTACATCTGCAGCAAACCAGAACTTATATGCCTTTGGCATGGCTCAAATAGACCTGGCAGATGAAGATGCAGGAGATAAATCCAGGTATAATTCCCAGTATTACGGTGCTGGAGCAAACGGTGTTTTCCTTAAAGATTTTTTCTACTATGGTGAATTTATATATGAAACAGGTAAAAGTTATATGGGCGCAAATGAAAAATCCACAATTGCTGCCTATGCTATAAATTCAGGTATAAACTATTATATTCCTGTTAAACTTAATCCTGTAATATCTATTCAGTATGCCTATGCAACAGGTGATAAATACAGGAATAACTATACAACCGGTAACAGGCCAGGTGCAACAGGGGATGATAAGGGATTTATTTCCTTTGGAACATTTTCCGGCGGCTTTGCTTTAAAACCTACTTTAAGCAATATTCAGATGTTCAGGGGAGGAGCTTCCTTTGCGCCATTTTCCCAGGCTCAATCTCCTTTTTTGAAAAAAATGACAGCTTCTGTAAAGTATGCCTATTATATGAAAGTTGAAAAAGAATCTCCCATAAAATCTGGAGTTGCTAGTGAAAATAATAAAAATATAGGTCAGGGCGTAGACCTTGCTCTTAGATGGCAGATATTCTATGATATGTCTTTTTATGTCAATTATGGCTTATTTCTTCCTGGAAAAGCCTATGATGATGCAGAGAAGAATGTTAACTATATTGAATCAGGATTTAATTTCAGTATTTAAAGATATAATCTCTTAAATTTCCCAGAGGAGTTTACCCCCCTTCTTCAGCAAAGGGCTTATCAGGCACAATTCCCCTTCTCCACTGTGGGGAAGGGGTTAGGGGATGGGGTCTGGTTAGGAGGGAGAGGTCTGGTTAGGGGATGGGGTCTGAGATAAGTCCGAAAAAATAGGTAAAGTTCAGGAGACCTTTTTTGAAATTTTTAAAAAACTTCAACAAAACTGAAATTCTTGATA
>CAZYPA010000100.1:0-6885 GCA_964649175.1 uncultured Leptospirales bacterium
TGATCTTTATAAAAGAAATTCTTATTGTCTTTGCTATAATTTTATCTGCCCTGTGTCTGCTCCAGCCCATGTGGGGAACGATGATAAAGGATGTGGAATACGAAGGCACTGATGTTGTGGTTGCACTTGATGTGAGCAGGAGCATGAAAGCAAGGGATGTGAGCCCTGACAGGCTTACAAAGGCAAAGGATGTTGTAGGGCGTATTGCTGAATCTCTTAAAGGGGACAGAATAGGGCTTATTCTTTTTGCAGGTGAATCTTTTTTAATGTGTCCTCTTACTTCGGATATCCCTTCTTTTATGATGTTTCTTGATGCAGCTGATACAGATTCAATAAGGGTGCAAGGCACAAATTTTCCTGCACTTCTCAAAGAGGGGGAGCGTGTTTTTTTGAAAAAAAGGCTTTCTTCAAAGATGATGATTATAATAACTGATGGAGAGAATCATGAAAAGGGTATAGAAAAAGCCCTGGATTTTTATAAAAAGAATGGAATATCTATTACCACTGTTGCTGTTGGTACTGGCGAGGATTATATACCCCTTAGCAAGGGCTCATCATCTGAAGCTATACTAAGAGATGAGGCTGGCAATCCTGTAAGGACTGTTCCTGACAGTGCTTTGCTTAAAAGTATATCCTCTGCCACAGGCGGTCATTTTATTGATATTAGCACAGGAATTTCAGGAATGCAAAATGTCTACAATGAAATATCAAAGCAGCAGAAACAGGTTTTTGGACAGGGCATTGTTAAGGAAAAAAAAGAAAGAACCTGGATTTTTATCCTGCTGCTTCTAATTGTACTTTCAGCAGAGCTGATGATACTGGAAAATAGAAGGGTAATAAAAAAATGATTTTTTTCTCAAAAGGTTATAAAGCATTTTTTATTTTTTTGCTATCCCTTGCATTAATAGCCTGGATTGATCCTTTTAAAGATGAAGTTGAAAAAGGTAATAGCAGCTATAAGGCAGAGAACTTTGATAATGCAATTGAGCATTATGAGAATTCAGAAAAGTATATACCTGATGCTGAAAAGGAAGGAATGCTTTTTTTTAATAAAGGAGCTGCTGAGTATAAAAGAGGGAATTATCAAAAGGGGATAGATTTATTCAATAAAGCTTTACAATCCAAAGATCTTGAAGTTCAAAAAAAGGCATATTTTAACATGGGAAATGGATATGTGAAGCTTGATAAATTTGATGAAGCCTTTAATTCCTATGTCAAGGCCCTGGAGATTGATCCATTATATAAAAAGGCAAAAAACAATATAGAGTATTTGCTAAAAAAGGATGAGAATCAAAAAGATAAAAACAGCGGAGATGATGATAAGCAAAAAAATAAAGACAGGCAAAAAGATGAACAAAAGGGTGAAGAGCAAACCCAGGCAGAGGAGCCTGAAAAAATGAAGAGCAACGATATTTCCAGGGAGCAGATGAAGAATATGCTTGAATCCTTAAAAAGCAAACCTGTAAGAAGGCAAAAGGGTAAGGGAGGTGAATATGAAGAACTTGAGAAAGCATGGTAAATTTTTTTATTTCATAACAGCTCTTATTGTGTTCTGTTCTTTTTTGCCTCTATTTGCAGGTGAAATTTCATCTGAATTGAACAGGAATGTTATTTCAGCTGGGGAGAGTGCTGTTTTTAAAATTATGATTTCAGGAGATACTTCAAATATAAAGCCTGTAAAATTACCTGCCATTGATGGCCTTAAGATTTCCTACACAGGTTCTTCAAAAAGTTTTCAGTTTGTAAATGGCAATGTATGGAGCGGCATTATTCTTAATTTTACAATTTATGCTGAAAAAAGCGGCATATACAAAATCCCTCCATTTGTGATTGAAGCAGGAGGCAAGGAGCTAGCTACCAAAGAAGAGAGCCTTACTGTGAGAGAAGGCGGTGTTCAGGAAGGGAAGAGGGGCCTTACTGTATTTATCAGGGGTGAGGTTGAGCTTTCTTCCTCTGAAGTCAGGGCTGGTCAGCCTGTTGTCATGAGGTATTATATATATTATTCCGGAAACACTGGTATGCGTATTGAAGGATTCAGGGAACAGCCCAATATTAAGGGATTTATACTTACGGATATGGATGAGCAGATCCCGCCTGCCTTTGAAGTTACAGGCGGTGTTGAGTATGAAAAAATTCATGCAGGAACTTTCCTTTTAACTCCGGCAGGCCCGGGTGACTACAATGCAGGAGGGGGAATTCTTCTTATTACAACAGAGTCAGGGAGTGGATTTTTTTCTTTTCCTGAACAGAAGCAGGTTAAAATGCCGCAGAGGCAAATAAAGGTGATGCCTTTGCCGGTAAAGGGCACACCTGCTGATTTCAGGGGGGCATTGGGAGCATTTACAATGGATAGCAGCTTTGATAAATCCGAGGCAAAAGTATCTGAGGAGGTTTCCTTTACTATTAATGTTAATGGAAGGGGGAATTTTCTTTCTCTTCATCAGCCCCTTGTAAAAGGGATGGAGGGTGCCAGGGTTTTAATTACAGATGATGCTCCTGTTTTTTATCTGAGCGGGAATGAGGCTGAGGGTTCAAAACAGTTTTTTGTTACAGTTGTTCCAGAAAAGGAAGGAGACATAAATGGCAGCTTTTATATTCCCTATTATGATCCCTATTCAGGTGAATACAAAACTGTAGAAACAGCTATTGAACACCTTTTTGTAAAGGGAAGTGCTGTTACAAATTCAGATGATATAAAAATATCAAAAAATGAAAATTCTGATTCATTGGATTTGAATTATATATTTATAACAGCTGCTGCTATTTTAGGAATTGCTGGCATTGGATTTTTATTGATAAGGGATCGTAGAATTTACCAAAGAATGAATATTGAAAATGCTAAAGCTGAAAATGAAAATATTATTTATGTAAAAGCTGATTATGAAATAGAAGAGAGTTTTGAAAATCTGAAAAGTTCTATGAAGAGTGATAACAGAGAGGAGTTTTTGCGCAATGCAGTTAAAATAATTGAGAGCCCCCTTGTGCAAAACAGGAATATCAAAGAGCTTGGTCTGGTTAAGGAGAAGGTTGATTTGTGCAGATACGCAGGAGCACCCCTTTTATCAGATGATATGGCATATGTCTTTAATACTATTCAAAAGGAATTATTCCCCGGCAGAAAGTAATTTTGCTTTCTGCCAAAGCTCTTCCATTTCCTGAATAGACATTTCTTTTAAGCTCCGGTTTTGCTGTTTTGATTCTTTTTCAATGTATTTAAATCTGGTTATAAATTTATCTATTGTTTTTCGCAGAGCGTCCTCAGCATCAATACCGGAAATTCTCATTACATTTACTACGCTAAATAGCACATCCCCTGCCTCTTCAGTTATTTTGTTTTTATCCCCGGATTGAAGTGCTTCACGGAATTCGCCTATTTCTTCATCAATTTTTGCAGCAGCGTCTTCAGCTTTTTCCCAGTCAAAGCCTACCTGTGATACCTTTTCCTGAATTCTATATGCTTTAACAAGTGCAGGGAGATGGGCTGGTACCCCGTCAAGGATTGATTCTCTTTCTGATTTCTCGACTTTTTTAATCTCTTCCCATCTTTCCTTAACTTTTTTTGAATCTGTAATACTTTCATTGCCAAATACATGGGGATGGCGGAGTATCAGTTTTTTGGATATTCCTTCTGCAACATCATCAATATCGAATAGAGAAAGCTCTGAAGCAATCTGGGAATGGGCGTAAATCTGGTAAAGCAGGTCACCAAGCTCTTCCTTCAGGTTTTCCGGGTCCTTGCTGTCAATGGCATCATAAACTTCGTATGCTTCTTCAATAAGATATGGCTTTAAGGATGAAAATGTCTGTTCCCTGTCCCAGGCGCATCCCTTTTCTGCACGAAGTTCTGCTGCGATTTTTCTAAGCCTGTACAAAGGCTTTATGTCTTTTGACTGCATTTTATTTGACTCCGAAATATTTTTTCTGATACATAATTATTCTTTTTCTATAAATATATCCATTTCGGGATTTGAAGTTCCATACTCACCCTTAATTGATGGAACAATACATGTTTCATTAAATTTATATCTTTTAAATGGATCATCAGTTTGAATGTTCTTATAAATTGTAATTTGCTGCATATGTCTTGGTCCCATTGGGAAAACTGCAATGCTGCCAGGTTTTAACAGGTTCAGAACTGCATAAGGGCTATGCAGGCACCCCGGATAAATAATTATTCCATCAAAGGAACCTGTTGTGTCATCAAGGTCGCTGCAATCACCTGCAAAAAATTTTGTATTAAAGAAACCATTATCAAGGAGCCTTTTTTTTGCCTCTTTTGCAAGATTCTCATTATAGTCTATTGAAATAACCCTTGCTGCCATAGATGCAATTAGAGCAGTGGAATATCCTGATCCAGTGCCTATTTCGAGGACATCCCAATGTTTTTCAGGATTAAGGTGATTAAGCATTCTTGCCAGTATTTCTACATTATCGCTTTTTTCTCCATATCCTACAGGTATAGGCTCCATGCCCCATATTTGTTTTTTAAAGAAGGGGTCAAAAAAAAGTGTCCGGTCTATGGACTCAAAAGCGGAAATAATTTTATCAGATAGATTAAACGACTTTATTTTTTTTATAAATTCAGTTTTGTTTTTTCCCATTATTGGAGTTCCTATTCAATAAGCTGTATCAGGTATGTGAGAAAAAAGTCAGAAATCAGTATTACCATGGACGAGCGTACTACAGCCTGAATTGTTGATTTCCCCACACCTTCAGCACCACCCATAGTGCTAAACCCGCTGAAGCATGAAATGACAGATATTTCAATGCCAAAAAATACAGATTTGGCAAGGCCTGAAAGAAAATCAGCCATTCTGATATTTTCAAGAATATTGGTTATATATATTTCGGGTGTTATGCTTAAAGAAAGGTATGCAATAAGAGCTCCTCCAAGAACACCTACAATGTCAGCAAGAACTGTTAAAAGTGGTGTCATTAAAAGACAGGCAAGAAACCTGGGAACTGTTAGATACTGGATAGGATTTGCTGATAGTGTTCGAAGTGCATCAATCTGCTCAGTTACTTTCATTGTTCCTATTTCTGCAGCCATGGATGAGCCAACCCGTCCTGCTAAAAGAAGGGCAGTTAAAACCGGGCAAAGTTCCCTGAACATGGCTATTGTTACAGCACTCCCTATAAATATAGATGAACCAGCCATGATTGAGTCCATAGCTGTACCTATTTGCAGAGCCATGACCATGCCTGTAAAAAAAAGTGTAATGGACGTAACTGGAAGAGACTTGTATCCTATTTCCAGCATCTGGTGTATTATGTTTTTGCCGTCAAAGGGAGGGCGGAAAGTCCACACTGCAGTGTCTTTCAGTAAAATAAAATGTCCTCCCAGGGACTCAAGAAAATCTACAAATATATTGCTGGATTTAAGTGAGCTCATTAGCCGGGCTTGCCTCCTCATAAGAATGAGTTACTTCAAGGTTAGCAAACTTGGTGTACTTGTCCCAAAAACGAAGATCTATTTCTCCTATAGGGCCATTTCTTTGCTTTGCTACAATTATAGAAGCTATTCCTTTTTTTTCACTATCTTTTTTTACGCGCTCTTCTCTGTAGATGAACATTACAACATCAGCATCCTGTTCAATTGAACCGGATTCCCGCAGGTCTGCAAGAGTAGGCCTCTGGTCAGTTCTTGCTTCAACTGCTCTGGAAAGCTGTGACATTGCCATAACCGGTACATTGAGCTCTCTTGCAAGCTGTTTGAGCATCCTTGATATTTCCGCTATTTGTAGATGTCTGTCAACCCTGGATACGCTTGTAATCAGCTGTAAATAGTCAACTATAACCATGCCAAGCGGGACCTTTTGTGCAAGCCTGCGGGCTTTTGCCCTTAACTCAAGTATGTTAACAGAGGGACTGTCATCTATATATATTGGCGCTTTCCCAAGTTTTGCAGATACTGTTACTATTTTTTTAAGCTCATCAGAGCTTATATGTCCTGTGCGTACCTTTTGGGAATCTATCATTGCTTCAACACATATCATTCTTAAAGCAAGCTGCGTTGCAGGCATTTCAAGAGAGAAAAAAAGCACAGCTTTATTTTGCTTAATAGCTATATTGTTTAGTATATTTAGCCCAAAGGCTGTTTTGCCCATACCAGGCCTTGCTGCAAGGATTAGAAGTTCAGATCCGTGGAATCCTGTAAGCATTTCATCAAGCAGTGTAAAACCGCTTGCAAGGCCGGTTACAATCTGTTTGGTCCTGTGCCATGCGTCAATTTCATTAAGGGTTTGATTCATTACATTTGTAATGTCTTTATAATCAGAGGTTATGCGCTGTTCTGTAACACTGAAAATATCCCTTTCAATCTCATCCATTACTTCAGCTGTATCAATAGCCTTGTTAAAGCATTTCTCAATGGAGTTGGAAGCAACTTCAATCATCTTTCTGCGCAGGCTCATTTCTTTGATCCTGTTTGCATAAACCTCTGCATTAGCAGAGGTTGAAGATGCCTGATATAGCTCTGCAAGGGCCGGGTTTCCCCCTATACGCTCAAGCATATTTTTGTCAATAAGCCTCTGCCTGAGTGTAGTAAGGTCTATGGGGAGAGATTTGCGTTCCAGGTCAATTATTGATTCATAAATGATTTTATGCTTTTCGAGATAAAAATCCTCCGGCTGGAGGATTTCAGTTACCCTGAGAAGAGCTTCCCTGTTAAGGAGCGCAGAGGCTATACAGGCTACTTCAGTATCAATGTCCTGTGGTGGCAGCCTGTCTATAGTCATGACTACTCCTTAACAACAGATACCTTTATTGTTGCATTAAGGCCCTCTTCAAGCTTTATTACTATATCAAATTCGCCTTCCTGCTTAATAGAGCCTTCAAGCTGAATTTTTCTTCTATCGATTTCAATACCATTTTCTTTAATCTTTT
>CAZYPA010000101.1:0-6844 GCA_964649175.1 uncultured Leptospirales bacterium
AAAATAAAATAGTAAGGCTTGGCAAGGCTGATAATTTCTGGGGTCCTGCAGGAGATACAGGAGCATGCGGTCCCTGCTCTGAGCTTTATTATGACAGGGGCGAAGAATTTGGATGTGGCAGTAAAGACTGCAGGCCTGGATGCGAATGTGAAAGATTTATGGAGTACTGGAATCTGGTGTTTAACCAGTTTTTTCAGGATGAAAATGGGAAGCTTAACCCTCTCCCTAAAACAGGTATTGATACAGGTATGGGGCTGGAGCGACTTGCTGTGCTGATCCAGAATGTTGATTCTGTTTTTGAAACTGATGAGCTTAAAGGACTTATAGACTTTGTAAGCCGTGAATCGGGCATGCCCTATGAAGGTAAAAATATGCTGCCAATAAAGGTAATTGTTGAACATGGCAGAACTTTAACCTTTGCAATGTCTGATGGCATATATCCTTCAAATGATGGTCGTGGCTATGTGCTTAGGCGTGTCTTGCGCCGTGCTCTCAGGTATAGCAGACTCCTTGGCTTGAAAGAACCCTTTGTTTATAAAATTGTAGAGCCCATAGTTAATATAATGGGGGATTTTTACCCTGAAGTAAAAGAGGGCGTGCCTAATATTAAAAAGGTTATTGAGTCTGAAGAAAGGCGTTTTCTTGAAACAATAGAAAACGGCATGGATCGTATTGAAGAGATAATGAAATCCCGCAAGAAAAGGGGTGAAATGGTTATTCCCGGGAAAGAGGCTTTTATCCTTTATGACACATTTGGATTTCCCCTTGAAATGACAAGTGAGATGGCAGAAGAGCAGGGGCTTTCAACAGATGTTGCAGGGTTTAATGAGGAGATGGAAAAACAGAGAGAAAGGGGAAAGCAGAGCTGGAAAGGGTCTGATTTGGGATTTGAATCTGCCTTTGATGAAATAACAGCTCTTGTTAGAAGCACAGATTTTTTAGGATATGAAAAGGACTTTGCTGAAAGTGAAATCGCTTTGCTTTATAAAGAAATAAAAAAAGCTGATCTTCTTTCCAGGGGAGACAGGGGTCTTCTTGTTCTTAAAAGTACACCCTTTTATGGGGAGTCAGGAGGCCAGGTAGGTGATACTGGTGTAATTAAAAATGGAGACTCCCTGTTCAGGGTTGAGGATACTAAAAAGCATAATAAGACAATAATTCATATAGGATATGTTGAAAAAGGGGAGTTTAAAATTGGAGATAGGGTTGAAGCATCAATTGATACAGTAAACAGGAACCTTATAAGGGCTAATCATACTGCTACACACCTGCTTAATGCAGCCTTGCATAAGGTGCTGGGTAACCATGTTAAGCAGGCAGGATCAATTGTTGACTCTGAAAAGTTCAGGTTTGATTTTTCACATTTTAATGCAATGAGTGATGATGAAATAGAAAAAATTGAGTTAATGGTTAACCAGAAAATCTGGGAGAATGTTGATGTTTCTACTGAGGTTATGAATATAAAAGAGGCAATAGGAAAAGGTGCTATTGCTGTTTTTGATGAAAAGTATGAAGATACTGTAAGAGTTATTGAAGTGCCTGGTTTTAGTATGGAGCTTTGTGGTGGTACCCATGTAACAAATACAGGTAAAATAGGTGTGTTTAAAATCCTAAAAGAATCATCACCTGGAGCAGGTGTGCGAAGAATAGAGGCTGTTACTCTTAAAGGTCTTTTGGACAGGTTTATTGAGCATGATAAAGTTATATCTGCACTTACAGAAAAGGTAAATGTTCCTGAAACAGGGCTTGTTAAAAAAGTTGATGAAATAATTACAAAAACCCGTGCACTTGAAAAGGAAACTGAAAAGCTTAAGAAATCATCTGTCTCCTCAGATATTGATTCAATTATTTCCTCAGGGGAAGATTATAATGGTGTGAAAATTATTTCGTATGTATTTTCAGGCCTTGATATAAACAGCCTTAGGGAGGCTTCTGATTCAGTAAGGGAGCGTGTGCAGAACAGCCTTGTATGTTTTGGATCGGATGTTGATGGCAAAGCCATGATACTATATGCTGCAACAAAGAAAGCTGTTGAAATGGGTATTGATTGTGGCAGCCTTGTTAAGGAGACTGCTGGTATTGTGGGTGGCAAAGGCGGCGGTCGAAAGGATATGGCACAGGCTGGAGGGAAGTCGCCGGAAAATTTAAAAAAAGGGATTGAAGAGGCTGTTAAACTAGCACGCTTTATGATTGATAAAAAATAAATGTTGGTTATTTTTATAGGAAATTGGCAATGGGATTTTATTAAATGCGGAAATATCTGGTATTATTTATTATTTTAATTTTATTTTCTTCTTCAGCATTTTCTCGTAGCAGCGATGATAAGTATATTCTACAGATTCATGGAATAGGTGAAGAGGATCTGCGTAATTCATCTTCTTTATCAAAAGTTTCTTTCTATGATGTTTATCTTCTTGCTTTGAGCAAAAATGAAAATATGGCAATTGAACGTGAAAAATCCATACAGGCTGATTCAAAAAGATACGAGGCCTTTGGTGCATTTTTGCCAAAGATATCATTAAAAGGAGCCAAAATGTTCCCTGATAATGGTGCAGGTTCTCAGACAACAGGCATAAGCTTATATGCCAGGCAAAATATTTTTACAGGGCTTACAGAGTATGCCAGGTTTAAATCTGCCGGGTATGAACAAAAAATGAGAAAATCAATTTTTCTGTATATTTCCGGAAGGCTTCTTCTTGATACATCCAGGGATTTTTATTCAGCTCTTCAGCTTGAACAGAGCATCAAGAATCGCGAAGATATGCTTCAGCTTTACAAAGGAATTTCCCTGGAGCTTAAAAGGAGGGCCAGGCTTGGCCGGGCAAAAAATAGCGAGGTGCTTTTAACAGAATCGCAGATGCAAAAAATTGAAGCTGAAATTTTGTCTTTAAAAAATGATCTTAACAGGGTAAGGCTTTCTCTTTTAAACTTATCAGGAATAAAAACAGAAACGGATCTTGAGGATAGCCTTGTACTTCCTGCTCCTGATACAGGGCTTGAAGAGATGCTTGATAATTTAAGTCTCAGGCCAGAGGTTATTGCTGCAGGTTATGAGGTGGAAATGGCCAGACAAAATTTAATGGAAGCAAAGGGAGGGCATTTGCCATCTGCCTATCTTGAAGGCTCCTATAATCTATATAATAAAAATAAAAATGCCAGGGATTACAGCGCTTCCCTTGGTGTTGAACTCCCCATTTTTAATGGAGGGATCACCAGAGCCAGGGTAAAGGAGAATGAGTCAAAGCTGAGGCAGGCAGAGCTTAATCTTTCAGCTATTCAGGGTGATGCTGTAAATGAGATAACTGATGCATGGGAAAGCTGGGAAAGTTCTGCTTCACAGGTTAGGGCATATAGGGAAGCTTTAACAATGGCTGAAAAAAGTTATAATGCTGTGATGAAGGAATACAGGCTTAATCTTACCGGAATTATTGATGTTTTTAATTCTCTAAAGGAGCTTCAGAGTGGGCAGGATGAATATCAGAGAAGACGGCTTCAGCATACTGTTAACAGGATACGCCTTGGAGTGGCTTGCGGTGAATTTGAAGGGCCAAAATTTCAGGTTATGAAGAATGCCCTGTCTCTGAAATAGTAAACTTTTTATTACAGATTTAAACAAAGACAATAAATCATTTAAGGAAAAAAAATGACCCTCTCTGATATCTCAATAAAAAATCCTGTTTTTGCCTGGATGATAATGTTTGGGCTTATCTTTTTCGGATACATCTCGTATAGTCGAATGGGCGTATCCCAGATGCCTGATGTTGATCTGCCAATGATAAGTATAAGTGTGGAGTATGAGGGTGCCTCCCCTGAAATTGTAGAAACAGATATTATTGATATTATTGAAGATGCAGTTGTAAGTGTTGAGGGAGTTACTGAAGTCTCATCTGTTGCAAGAATGGGGGAAGCAAGGATCACAGTTGAGCTTGATATTAACAGGAATGTTGATGTTGCACTTCAGGAGATACAGTCCAAGCTTTCCAGGACACAGCGCCTTTTACCTGCTGGCGTTGATTTTCCTATTATTTCCAAAAGAAACCCTGAGGATCAGCCTATTATAATATTTTCAGTAACATCAGAATCTTCCTTAAAAGACCAGATGTCCTATGTTCGTTATCAATTGCGCGACAGGTTCCAGACCATTCCTGGTGTGGGTGAGGTGAGCCTTTTTGGATATATTGATCGAAATATCCGTATCTGGGTGGATAGGAATAAGCTGCACAAATATGAATTCACAGTGGATGATATTATAAATGCAGTGGGAAGGGAACATATAGAGGTGCCAGGCGGAAATCTGGAAACCGGCAAACAGGAGCTGGTTTTAAGAGCCCTTGGTGAGGCTTATACTGTTGAATCAGTAAAAAATATCCCCATAACGCAAAGAGGGGGGAGCCCTGTTTATAACAAAATACTCCTTAAAGATGTTTGCGAAATTGAAGATGGTTTAGCTGATTCCAAAAGAACTTCCAGGTTTAATGGCAGACAAAGTATAGGCATAGCCCTGTTCAAGCAAAGGGGAGCTAATGCTGTTTCTGTTGCTAAGGAAGGTATAAAGAGGGCTGAGAATCTCCGCGAAATTCTTCCTGCAGGATATGATTTACAGGTGTCCCATAACTGGACAAACTTTATTGAAGAATCTATTGATGAACTTATCTTTACTATGATTTTATCAGCCCTTTTAACCGGTTTTGTCTGCTTTGTTTTTTTGGGTACTCTATCTTCAACTGTGAATATTCTTTTAGCAATACCCATGTCTATTTTCGGAACTTTTATATGTTTATATTTTTTGGGATTTACCCTTAATACATTCACCCTTCTTGCTCTTACCCTTGCAATAGGTATAGTTGTTGATGATACAATAATGGTTATGGAAAATATAAGTCGATTTATGAGTCTGGGTAAGGAGCGAATAACCGCTGCACGGCTTGGAGCAAGGCAGATAACATTTGCAGCAGTTGCAGCAACAATGGCAGTTGTTGCAATTTTTCTTCCTGTTGCATTTATGTCTGGAATAATAGGGAAATATTTTCTGCAGTTTGGAATTACAATAAGTATTGCTGTTTTTATTTCTCTCCTTGAAGCTCTTACTCTTACTCCTATGAGATCTTCCAGATTTCTCAGACTGGCAGATAATTCTAGCGGAATGAATCGTGTTGTGAACCGAAGCTTTTCCTCTCTTTCATCATCTTACAGCAGGCTTTTAAGCTATGCCCTGAATCACAGGGTAAAGGTGCTTCTTGTTTCTATAGTGATTTTTTCTTTATCGCTTTTAGTTTTAATGCCTTTGAAAAAGGAATTTGTTCCGGAGCAGGATCAGGGTACTTTTGCAATTAATATAAAACTTCCTGCTGGTACATCTATAGAGTATAATGATTTGATGACAAAAAAGGTTGAGAAATATCTGGCTTCACTGGAAGAACTATCTCATTATTATACTGTTGTGGGAGGGTTTAGCTCCGGGACTTCAAACCAGAGCACAATTATGCTATCTATGCATAAGTCCGGGAAAAGGCCAATTAACCCTGAAAAGGGGAGACCGGTTACGCAGCAGGAATTGATAGAGATGATTCGGAAGGAAAGTAAAAATTTTCCAAAGGAGATGAAAGTTTCAATAAGGACTTTTTCTCAGAGGGGTTTTGGCGGAGCAAGGGGTTATCCTGTAGAGTTTACTATTAAAGGAAAGGACTGGGGCGTGCTTGGAGACGCAAGTTTAAAAATTCAGGAGCTTATGGAATCTAGCGGTATGCTTGTTGACGTGGATTCAAACTATGATATTGGCCAGCCTGAAGTAAGAATAATACCTGACAGGGCTGCTGCGGAACAGAGGGGCGTTAGCATGGCTTCTATAGGGAATACTATAAGTGCACTTATTGGTGGAACCAAGGTAGGGAAGTTTACAGAAGGGGGCCACAGGTTTGATATGCGGGTGCGCCTTAAAGAGGATGAAAGAAGAAGAATTCAGGATATCAAATCACTTTATGTGAGAAACAACAGGGGTGAGCTTGTAAGTTTATCTGAGGTGGTGAAAATTGAGTCAGGTGAGTCCATGCTTGCAATAAACAGGGTAAACAGGGAAAGGGCTATTTCTATATTTGCCAATCCTGCTTCAGGCTTTTCCCAGCAGCAGGGAGTTGATGAGTCTTTGCGTATAGCAAGGGAGGTGCTTCCAGATGGGTACTATCCGGAGAAAACGGGTAGTGCAAAGACAACAGAGGAATCTTTTAATTCGCTTATTTTTGTACTTATTCTTGGAATTGTTCTTTCATACATGATTCTTGCAAGTCAGTTTAATTCTTTTATCCATCCTGTGATTATTTTACTGTCGCTTCCTTTTAGTTTTTCAGGAGCATTATTTGCACTTTATATAATGAATCAGTCGATTAATATATTCAGCTTTATAGGCCTTATTCTTTTAATGGGGCTTGTAAAGAAAAATTCCATATTGCTGGTTGAGTTTACAAACCAGATGCGTGAAAAAGAAAAAATGGATGTACAAAGCGCTCTTTTAACAGCTTGCCCAGTAAGATTAAGACCTATCCTTATGACAACAATTTCAACAGTTGCTGCATCTATACCGCCTGCACTTGCTTTAGGTCCGGGAGCTGAAACACGAATCCCCATGGCTGTAGCTGTTATTGGAGGAATGATTTTCTCAACAGTGCTTACTTTGTTTGTAGTACCCTGTGCATACAGCCTTATGTCCAGGTGGGAAAACAAGGTGTATGTTGATTTTGATGAAGGGCTTTAATCAGCCTCTAGCCAGTGTAATTCCAATTATTCCAATAAGTGAATTCTTGAATTCAAGTAGCAAGTGCAACCCTTTCTTGCTAAAGAAGGGTTGACT
>CAZYPA010000102.1:0-1910 GCA_964649175.1 uncultured Leptospirales bacterium
GATATTATTGCAAAAGTCTACTCCTATAAGCAGGAACATGTTTTTGAATACTGGAGCGAACTCTCCGATTCTGAAAAAACAGTGCTCCTTAAAGAACTTTCAGAGGTTGACTTTGAGCTTCTTAAAAAACTATATAGTTTAAACGAAGAGGTTGTACCCTCTGTGTTCGAGCCAGCCCCGTTTATCCGAAAGCCCAGTAATGAAAAAGAAAAACAGACCTTTGCTGATGCAGAAAAAGAAGGAATAAAGCATATAAAAGCAGGCAAGGTTGCAGCATTCATTGTTGCCGGAGGCCAGGGTTCACGCCTTGGATTTGATGGCCCAAAAGGGAAGTTTCCGGCCGGGCCTGTTTCAGGGAAAAGCCTTTTCCATTTCCATGGTGAAAAGATATACGCAGCCTCAAAAAAATACTCAACAACAATACCCTATCTTATAATGACATCAACTGATAATCATGAAGAAACAATAGCCTTTTTTGAAGAGGAGAATTTTTTTGGGCTTAGCAGAAATGATGTTTATTTTTTTAAACAGAATATGATCCCCTCACTTGATGATAAGGGGAATCTGGTATTATCTGAAAAAAACCGGCTTTTTCGCAATCCTGATGGCCACGGCGGAAGCATAACAGCCCTGGAAAGTTCAGGGGTTCTTGACATTCTAAAAAAAAGGGAAATTGAAACCCTCTCCTATTTTCAGGTGGACAACCCTCTGGTTAAAATTATTGACCCTGTATTCATAGGATTTCACATTATTCATTCTGCTGATATTTCAAGCAAAGCCCTTATAAAAGCCTATGCTGAAGAAAAAACCGGAGTCTTTGTTAAATTTCCCAATAACAAAACAGGAATCATTGAATATTCAGATATGCCCGAAGAAAAACTTCACCAAAAGGACAGCCAGGGAAATCTTGCCTATACAGCAGGAAGTCCAGCCATACATCTTTTTTCCATTCCATTTATTGAAAAAATTACAACAGCAGAAAAAACCCTGCCATACCACACAGCGCGAAAGGATATAAGAGTATTAAAAAAAGGTGAGTACAAAACCGTTAATGGATACAAGTTTGAAAAATTTGTCTTTGACGCACTTCCTCTTGCGCAAAAGGATATTATCCTGGAAACAGAAAGACAAGAGGAATTTGCTCCTATTAAAAATTCCAAAGGCATAGACTCACCGGATTCTGCAGCTGAACTTATGCACAATCTTTACAGCTCATGGCTTGTATCAAAAGGGATAAAAATTCCGGATAAAATAAAAATTATTGAAATATCGCCACTTCTTTCTGTTGATGGTTCTGATCTGAATTCAGATATTATAATACCTGAAAAGGAAAAAGTTTTTTTAAAATAAGGAATTTTTTATATGCCCTTTTTAACAATCACAGGCATTGCTATTGCCCTTGCCATGGATGCCTTTGCAGTTTCAATTTCCTATGGATGCAAGGCGCACATCATGACCCCGGGAAATACAATTAAAATAGCCCTCTTCTTTGGTCTTTTCCAGGCATTTATGCCTGTTATAGGCTGGTTTGCAGGCTCAGCCTTTACCTCTATTATAAACAGCTTCAGCCACTGGGTTGCATTTGTCATACTACTGTATATAGGCATAAAAATGATACATGAGGGTTTAAAGTCCGATCAGAACAGCCAGACAAGCTGCGCTAATGAATTTAAGTTAAACTATAAAAAACTTTTTCTGCTTTCAGTTGCCACAAGTATTGATGCTCTTGCAGTTGGATTAAGCCTTGCATTGATTGATTACCCCATAGCTGTCCCTGCAATAATTATTGGTATTGTAACATTTATATTCAGCTATATTGGTGTAAAAATGGGGTGTACCTTAAACGGACTCTTTGGCAAAAAAGTTGAAATATTCGGAGGAATCATCCTCATACTTATAGGAATAAAAGT
>CAZYPA010000102.1:2010-6803 GCA_964649175.1 uncultured Leptospirales bacterium
GCAAAAAAGTTGAAATATTCGGAGGAATCATCCTCATACTTATAGGAATAAAAGTAGTAATAGAACACTATGAACTAATTATTTAATTTTTTTAATATCTCCGCGATTTTATCTTTATTCATTCAGCAAGCTTTCTCAAAATAGAATTATACCTGTCATTTATTTTATTTAAAGATTTATTCAGCTCATCAAGTCTGGATTGCTCCTTAACCGGAGGAATAATTATATCATCCTTATTAGTAAAAAACTTCAGAAAAGTTTTAAATTTTATATTTAATAATCCCATTAAAAATCTATATCCGCTTGATTATATCGCTTATAAAAGGCATAAGCTGCTTTTTCCTTGAAAGAACATCTTTTAATAAATAAACATTTTCCTGCAGTTTCGGATATGCGATTTTCTTTACAAACTCATCCTTACCGCAAACAAATAAATAGCTGTTAAACTTGTTAAGGTCAGTAACAAGGAGCGCGCTAAAAAGAAAATTTTTATTCTCAAACCTGTCCTTCAGATACTCTGTAATAGCCTCACTCCTTTCCATAATCTCCTCTGGGTGATTAACCTCAACCTGGCTAACTGAAAAGGAAAAATCCCCCTCTGTATAGGTCTTCATATCCATGTTTACAATTTCATGAACAGGCTTACGGCTTATTAACGAAGATGCATCAGTAATTTCAGTTAGCAGATCATCTATGGGAATATCAGTTATTTTTGAAAGGTAATCCGCTGTTTTAATATCAGTTTCTGTTGTAGTAGCAGAACGAAGCCCTAACGTATCAGAAAGTATCCCTGCAAGAAGTATTGAAGCTATTTTTTTTGTTACAGGAACAGTATGTTCTCTGTAAAGATTAGCAATAATAGTTGAGGTTGATCCAACAGGCCTGTTAATAAAGGTTATGGGATATTCAGTAGCAGGATTTCCCAATCTGTGATGATCAATAATCTCAAGTATTCTAACCTGATCCACACCCTCAATTGCCTGGCTAAGCTCATTATGATCAACAAGCACAACAGCCACATTCGGTTCTTTCATCAAATCGCTCTGGGAAAGCACCCCTGTTACTTTACCGTTTCCATCAACAACAGGGAGAGACCTTGATACAGAATCAGAAAAGCGCTCTTTAATATTTTTTATGTAATCATCAGAATTCACAGGCTTTAAGGATAAATCACTTACATAGCTTACAGGAACTGAATTAAGGGCCAGCCACGAAGCGCTTGAAGTACTAAAGGGCGTATAAAGAATTGAAACACCTGATGTTTCAGCCAGAGCCTTAACCTCTTTAGACACCATTTTATCAGCAGATACTATCAGAACCTTTACCCCTTTTTTAACAACATATTCATGAATGTCCGCCCTGTCCCCAACTATAACTATGGAATTATCAGCAGGCATAATATCAATATAGCCTCTTAGAGTTTCAATTTCAGATGCAGCAACAATTATCTGTGCATTAAAAATCTTATGCTCATCATAGACAACAACAGGCTGGGCATTAAGAGTTTTTTTTAAATGATAAACAGATGTGGAAATAATACTGTTTTTATGAGGATCGATCTTCTTTAAAAGATTTTCAGCAAAGGTGCTATAGTGTAAAGTGGAAAGATACCTCTTATCATCATCAACAACAGGAAGCATCCTGAATTTTTTAGTATTCAAAATCTGCATAGCTTCCCAAAGCGGGGTGTTGTGTGACAAAGTATCAGGCTTTTCATCCATGTGATCCCTTACCCTGGGCACAAGATCACTTATAAATTCAGGCTCTTCAACACCAAATTTCTCGAGTATATAAGCTGTCTGAATATTGACCTTGCCTGCCCTGGCAGGAATATAATTGTCAAAGCCCAGCGTTTTTTTTAGTTCAGCATAAGCTATTGCGGAAACAATGGAATCTGTATCTGGATTTTTATGGCCAATAATATATATCTTTTTCATACTAAAAACCCTGTTTTTTAGATCATCACGATTCCCTGTTTCCAAAAGAACTATTACAAAAACAAAATCAGTTCAAAAGAAATATTAAAACAATAAAAAATCCCTGTTATTTATATACCCATTACATACTTATTAACAAGGAATTCTGTCTGAAGTGGAGAAAGATCGTATTTTCTACTCGCCTCATCCACAAGGGCACTTTTATCACATCCAGGCTCATCTTTTAGCTGATCAGAAATATATTTTACTGCATTTTTCATCGATTCGTCCATTGCTATGGCTCCTCTTTTTTGTTTATAAAGCCCTCATATTTTCAGGTTTTAAAATACTTTCATCTCTGGTTTCCAGAATTTTGTCAAGCATGTTAAGTGCGCTTTTCTGCTCCTCCGGGAGATATGCTTTTATAGGAAGATAATTGGAAGCATGGTTTGATGTAAAATAGCACTTCCTTTTTACCTGCATATTTTTTAAAATTATACGAAGCTCCTCAAGAAGACCAAACTTATCAGGAAGAACAAAACGGCCCTCCCTGTAGTCCTTGTAAAGCGGAGTGTTTGGTAAAATCATCACAGTAAGGGCAGATGCAAAATCAGGTGACATCTCTCCAAGAAGCTTTCCTGTGTCCCTTGCATGCTCAAGCGAAAGCTCCTTTCCGCCTATGCCCAAAAGCACTGTTTGAGAAAGCTTAATACCGGATTCTATTACCCTTGCAGCTGCCTCCTTCATCCTGTCAGGAAAAGCTCCCTTCCTGATTTTTCGTAACACATCAACATTTCCGCTTTCAATCCCCTGGTAAACAATAGAAAGTCCGGCATCTTTCAAACTCTTCAACTCCTCCGGAGTTTTACGCATAATAGCCTTGGTATTCCCATAAACATTTATACTCTCAATTTTAGGATTCTTTTTTTTAATATAATTCATAATTTTCAGAATATCATCTGTGGGAAGAATCAGCACATCACCATCTGCCAAAAAAGCCCTTTTAAAACCATACCTGTAGCTTGATGCTTCATCAATATCCCTGCGTATTGTTTCCCAATCCTTTATCCTGAATTTTTCATCAAGGTCCTTGTAAGCTCCACAAAATGTACACATGTTATGCGAACAACCCACAGTTACCTGAATAATCATACTATAAGCCTCGGATGGGGGCCTTATTACATGTCCTATATAATCCATATCTGTTCCTCTTTAATTTTTTCTATTTTTTATATTAAAATACTACTTATATACTAATATGAGTTAAAACACAAAAGAATTGTTACTTATACTTTTACATCTAACAGATAAACACTTCAGAGGCAACAATATTTTTTATATTCCCGGGATAAAGCTGAAAGACCCTAATCAAAGCAGGCGATTTTGTGAAGCTGCAAATTAAGCCGTACATTTAGCCTGTCATGAAGAATAAGCTTTACAAGCTCTGAGGGCTCCATTGCACCATAAACCGGTGAAAAATTAATCACAGCAGCACTTGAGTGTAGATGATTTTTCATAAACTCTTTGGAAAATTCATAATCAGCCTTATTGGATATTACAAATTTCACTTCATCGTCTTTTTTCAAAAACCTGATATTATCCATCATAAAAGAACCCTCTTCACCGCTAGAAGGGGTTTTAACATCAACAATAATACGCACATTCTCGGGTACATTTTCAAGGGATATACTTCCGTTTGTTTCCACCTGAACCAGATATCCTATGGAAACCAGCTCCTGCAAAAGAATAATACTGTTCTTTTGAAAAAGGGGTTCTCCGCCTGTAACTGTAATATGATGAAAAGGCTCATTCCGTTTAACCTCGGCAATTATTTCTCCAATTTGCATATCATTAAAATAAACACGGGCCTTTTCAGTATCGCAATAAAAACAGTCCAGATTACACCCTCCAAGCCTGATAAAAAAAGCAGGAAATCCGGCTGTTAGAGTTTCGCCTTCAAGGGAGTAGAACATTTCATTTATGCTAATTACATTATCCATTGCACTGTCCTTTAATTCATCGCCCTGCTTTTCAATCTGCCCTTTTCATACTCTGCTGTGTTCCTGTATAATTCCAGGGACAGAGCCTGCGCTCAATCAAAGAAAAAACCAGATAAAGAAGAAACCCCAAAAGGCTCATTCCTGTAATGCCGGCAAAGATCATAACATAGTCCCCCTTGCCCCAGGCATCCATAATTAAAAAGCCAAGACCCTCTTCAGTTGCAAAGGATTCAGTAAAAAAAAGAACAGAAACTGCTGTGCCAATGCTTATTCTTATTGCTGTAAAGCTATGAGGAAGTGCAGCAGGAATTACTGCGTGAACAAGCACATCCTTTCTGCCGCCACCCATGGAAAAAATAGAATCATAGTACTTGGGATCAGTATTGCGCACACCGTCCCTTACTGATACAAGTATCTGAAAAAAAAGAATCAACGTAATAAGTATTATCTTGGGTAAATTCCCAAGGCCAAAAAGAAGTATAATAACAGGAAGGAGTACCATCTTGGGAATAGGATATGTTAAAAAAATAACAGGTGATAAAATCCTGTCCAGCCTGGGATTATAACCTATCAAGGCCCCAGCAGGAAAAGCAATAATCCAGGCTGCAGCAATACTTACAATTACACGAAATCCGCTTACAGAAAAGTGCGTCTGAAAAAGAGGGTTCCCTATCTCATAGATAAATACAGGTAAAACTATTTCAGGAGGCGGCAGCACAGGTGATGCAACCATAAAAGAAAGGGCTTTCCATATTATCAGACTAATGCCAAGTGCAGATAATATTATTATAAAAGAAGATCCTTTTTTCACATGGACTCTACGATCCCCCTGACCCTTTTACACTGTTCAAAATAATACTCAGAATCACGGAAGCTC
>CAZYPA010000103.1:0-6751 GCA_964649175.1 uncultured Leptospirales bacterium
CCGGTTTTTGTGTAATTACATTTATTGTACCAAAAGTTCCCCTTGCACCATAAAGGGCAGAGGATACTCCTCTGTTTACAACGATCTTTGAAGCATTCATAACAGGAATTCTTGATATATCACCACCGCCGCCGTCATATATCTCTTCAAAAGGAATACCATCTACGAGTATAACCACCTTATCATGTTTAAATCCCCTTAAGGTAAATCCCTGCTGTCCTTTTTGTCCCTGATAAACGTTCATTCCAGGAACTACCTGTAAAGCCTGATCAAGGGTTTTATCCCCTCTTGCCTTTATCTCTTCAGCAGTGATCTCTGTTGTAGTAGAAGCTTCTTCCAGGCTTGCAAGTGCTCTGTCCCTTACCACAATCTCACCCATCTTGAAAACGGATGTGGCCTTTGGTTTCTCCTTTTCATCTGCTCCTTTGAAATTATTCTCCTGGCTAAACACAGGAGCTGCCATGAGCATACAAAACAATAAAATACCAAAAAGCTTTTCCATGCATCCCTCCGTAAAATATGAGCAAACCTCTATCCCCAGGGAGTTTCTCCCTATATAGAAAGTTAAGTATTAACAAAAAAGAAGGCAGATAACCGGTTTTACTCATTCTATTTTTTTTATAAATTATAGCAGGCAAAAAATTTTATGCTTGCTGTAATTTATTTCCCTTCTAATTAATAAATAAAAAAATGTCAACGAATTAATATGCTTTTTTTGACATATTAATAAAATACGGTTACCCTGTAAAAATTAATTTTAACATACAGGAGGTAAAGAAAAGCTCACATCTCCTTTAAGACCTCACCCCCCGGCCCCCTCTCCACAGTGGAGATGGGGAGAATATCATGAAATTCCAGGTCACACATTAAACCTTTAGATTCATGAAACTAAAAATCCAATATCCACTAAAAATTCCATGCTCTAATTCCTCTTTTTCATTGGGACTGCACACAGGATGTGTGTAGTCCACTACGAGCGAGGGCTTTGAATCATAAAACTTCAGGTTTTATACTAACCTTTTAAATTCATGAAATCAAAAATTTAATATTTACAGAAAATCCATGCCATAATTCTCCCTCTCATTGAGGAGAGGGAGTTAGAGGGAGAGGTCTGAAAGGGTTAGGGAGATGAGGTCTAAAATAAGCTGCAAACAAATTTTACTTGTAAAAAAAATTGCCTGATTAAACACTTACCCAAACAATACTCAGGTGGCTAAACAATGGATAATATTTATAAAAAACTTCAGGAACGCCTTGACCTTTATTCCTTTGGATATCCTCCTTCAGAAACAGGCGATGATATTTCCATTTTAAAAAAACTTTTCACAGAAGAGGATGCACAAATTTTTCTGCTCCTCTCTCAAAAGCTTGAATCACCTGAAGAGGTAATTGCAAGGACCGGTATTGATGCTCCGGGATTTGCCGGAAAACTCGAAAGCATGGCATCACGAGGACTTTTGTTCAGGCTTAACAGGAATGGGATAAAGCGCTATGGTGCAATACCCTTTATGCATGGCCTTGTTGAATTTCGCATAAACAACCTGGACAAGGAGCTATCAGACTATCTTGATAACTACTTTAATGCAATATATAATAAAAATATAGCAGATAGCGCTGACCTCTTTTTACGAGTAGTGCCGGTAAACAAAGCTGTGCAGGTAAAACACCATGTTGCAGCCTTTGACGAAGCCTCACAAATACTGAAAAACGCCGATATTATTGCTATAACTGATTGTTTCTGCAGAAAAAAAGCACAGACCACAGGCACTGCATGTGACAGGCCCCTTGAAACATGCTTTATGTTTGGATCAATGGCTGAGTATTATATAGAAAACAAAATAGGCCGCAGAATTGACTTTGATGAAGCTGTGAGCATACTTAGAGCTGCACAGGAATCAGGGCTTGTAACACAGCCTGCAACTTCACAAAACCCCTCTGGAATGTGCAACTGCTGCGGTGACTGCTGCGCTGTACTTGGTGCTGTAAAAAAGTTTCCAGCACCTGCTGAACTTGTTTTTTCCAATTACTACGTCACAGTAGATGAATCTGCCTGCATAGGATGCAATGACTGTGGAGAAGTATGCCCAATGGAGGCTATAAGTGCAATTGAAACAGGCATAGCAGAGGTAGATCTAAAAAGATGTATAGGCTGCGGTTTGTGCTCTGCTAAATGCCCGGTTTCAGCAATAACACTGGTTGAAAAATCTGAAGATAAAAAAAGAACCATACCTGCCAGTACACGCGAACAGATGACCCTTATGGCAAAGAAGCGGGGATTGGCATAATACTTAAAACCACATAACAAATTTATCCCTTCTTCCTCATAAAACCCGGTTTGTTTTATAATTCACCCAAATAAAATAAGCCCGGGAAAATAATATTTAATGAAAAAACTATTGACATATATGTTTCCTGGAACATATATGTCTGGAGAAACATATTAAACATTTATATATACAGAATCAATTGCCAATTTCTTTATTTATTTAAAAAGTCTTACATTTATAAAAAAATCAATTTTTATAAATCACAAAAGGCATAATATGAAAATTTTATCGAGTATCATCGACAGTATTAAAGAGGACTCGCCTGTTCAGGAGGTAAGAAGAGGGTTGCACTGGACAGCAGTGGTGAGCCGTAAATGTGGCCTTGCTTCAACCATGGCTCATGGCGGATGCAGCCATGATGATTCCGACACCCCCTTTGTGAAGATGACAGCCCTGGAGCTTGCCAGTTTATCTCAAAGCAACAGTACAGAAAAGGCATCTATTGGGATTGCAGCCATTAACTCGCTTTTAAGTATTAATCCTGATCAATACTCAGATGCTGATGGGCTTAAAATCATAAGTGAAATGGGAAAAGATAAAAATATATCTGTTATTGGCCACTTCCCCAATATTGAACCCCTGGCAAAAGAGGCGAAAAATCTCTGGATAATAGAAAAAAATCCTATTGAGGGTGATCTGCCTGAAGAAGAAGGAAAAAATTTTATTCCCAAATCAGATATAGTGGTAATTACAAGCACCACCCTTATAAACAAAACACTTGAAGGTATTCTTGACCTTTGCAAACCTGGCAGTGTAAAAATGCTTCTTGGTCCAAGCACTCCTCTTTCTGATGTTATTTTTGACTATGGAATTGATTTACTCTCAGGAAGCGTTGTAACAGAAACAGAAACTGTGCTTAAATCAGTTAGTGAGGGAGTGAGCTTTCGCCAGTTAAAAAAACGGGGCGGCATACGCTTTGTAACAATAGTCAAGGATTACAACAGCATTGTTTCAAGATTAGCCGGATAAAAAAAATTTAATTTAAAAATATAAAATAATTGCAAGAGACAAATAAATGGGAATTCCAGCAACACAGAAAATAAAAAACATAAATGAAATCAACTGGAATGAAACAATTAAGAGCATAAAAAATTCCGGCCCTGTAAAAGGTCAAAGAGATTCCGGATTCTGGGACAAACGTGCTCCTTCATTTGCTGACCATGCAAAAGAGTCATTGTATCCGGATTCATTTTTGGAAATTATGAATCCTGACCCTTCATGGACTGCTCTTGATGTAGGATGCGGTGGTGGAACTATTTCCATACCCATGGCACCCATGGTTAAGCATATAACAGCAGTTGATTTTTCGCCAAAAATGCTGGAAATTTTAGAAGAAGAAGCTTTCAGGAAAAAAATAACAAACATTGGTACAATAGAAGCTAACTGGACAGATAACTGGGATGAAAAAGGAATAAAAACCTATGATGTGGTAATTGCATCCAGATCTATTGCAGTTGATGATGTGCAAACAGCTTTTACAAAGCTCAACAATGCAGCACGAAAAAGAGTAATAATATCCACAGTTGCAGGTGACGGCCCTCATGACCGTAAACTATATGAATCCGTGGGAAGGCAGTTCTCTGCAAAGGTAGATTACATTTATTATTATAACCTTTTATATCAGATGGGTATTTTTGCAAACATATCCTTTATAAGCACTGAACGCAAAAAAACATTTAAAAGCATTGAAGAAGCCTGCGAATCTGTAATGTGGATGTTTCATGACATAACAGATCAGGAAAAAATTCTTTTGAACAGGTATATGAAAAACCACCTTGTGGAAACAGACAGGGGATTAACTATGAATTACCAGAATAAATCAACCTGGGCTGTAATCTGGTGGGATAAATAAAGATGAATATCAGGAGACCGAAAATGGAAGTCCTAAAAGTTGAAAGCCTTGAATTCAGCTATGGGAAGCGTAAAATACTCAACAGCCTGAATTTCGCTGTTAATGAGGGAGAAATTTGCGGGCTCCTTGGACCTAATGGATGCGGGAAAACAACCCTGTTAAAATGTATAAACAGAATACTTAATCCGGAATCAGGTAAAATTAAAATTAATGGACAGGACACCTCCTGCCTTTCACGAAATAAAATTGCAGAAATAATAGCTGTTGTTCCACAGGAACTCCATGTTGTTTTTTCATTTACTGTTTTACAGATAATCTTAATGGGAGGAACAATTCGATACGGATTATCAGGAATCCCCTCCAAAAAGGATTACCTGAGAGCCTATGAAATTCTTGAAGAACTTGACATTGAACATTTAGCCAGCCGTCAATACAATGAACTTTCAGGTGGAGAAAAACAGCTGATACTCATAGCAAGGGCCCTTTTCCAGAATGCCCCAATAATGCTTCTTGATGAGCCTACATCGCACCTTGACTTTAAACGTCAGCACCAGATAATGGAAGTAATAAAAAAAATAACACTATCAAGAGGAATCACATCCCTTATAACCTTACACGATCCCAATATTGCAGCAAGGTACTGCAACCGTCTTATTATGCTAAACAGAGGTGAAATTTTTCACCAGGGACTTCGTGAAAGCATTTTTCACAAAAAATCACTTGAATCAATTTATGACATGAAAATTAAAATCGAACGCACTCCCAGCGGTGTAAACTATGTCTTTCCTGAACCTGAAACGCTTCCGCAATAAAAAAAGCCTTCCCTTTATAATAGTAATACTTCTGATTGCAGCAGCTATAATTACAGCTCTTACAACCGGGCATTATTACATAAGCCCTGATCAGCTTTTAAAAATTATTACTGCAAAAATTTCAGGAAAAACACCGGGATCTGACCTTGCAACTCCAACAATAGTGTTGTGGTCAATAAGGCTTCCAAGGGTAATTATGGCTCTTATTGCAGGAGCAGCTCTTGCAGTTGGTGGAGTGGTTTTTCAAAGCATAATGAAAAACCCCCTTGTATCCCCTTCATTCCTGGGAGTTTCTCACGGAGCAGTGTTTGGAGCATCCATCTCTATAATATTTCTCAGCAAAGCAGCCATATCCATAGAAGCTTCTGCTTTTTTCTGGGCAATTACAGCTGTAACCCTTGCCTATGTTATAGGAAACAGGGGAATCAACACACTTACCACTCTTGTTATTGCAGGAGTAATAGTATCCACATTTTTTATGGCTGCTGCATCGCTTTTAAAATACATTGCAGATCCCTATGATGAACTCCCTGCAATTGTGTTCTGGACAATGGGAGGGCTTAACAATGTGTTGTGGACACACGTTATAAGGGCATCAATAATCATAGGCACAGGTATTGCTTTTATATATGCATTCAGGGGGAAACTTAACCTCATGGCTTTGGGAGATGAAGAGGCATTATCAATGGGAATAAGTGTAAAATCCCTAAGAATAAGATTTATCCTCTTTGCCACACTCATTGTGGCAGCAGCCAACTCCTCCTGCGGAATAATTATGTGGGTTGATTTAATCGTAGCTCATCTGGCACGGGGAATTGTAGGCGCTGATCATAAGAGGTTAATACCCTTTGCAGCTTTTACAGGCGCTCTCTTTCTTCTGGTAACTGATACAGTTGTGCGAAATATTCCGGGCGGAGAAATACCTATAAGTATTATAACATCCTTTATGGGCGCACCACTCCTTGCCTATCTTCTCACTAAACAGAACAAACAATGGAGGTAACAGTTTAATTTTGTGGATAATGTCATTCCTGCGCATGCAGGAATCTAATAACCCTGATTTTTTCAGGAGATTCCGGCAGTGCATTATCACTTCGGCCGGAATGACAAACTATTACCCCTAAAATTCTACCACTACAAACAATGGAAAGGTTGAAAATGAAAAAAAAGATTTTACCTCTAGCTCTGCTATTTCTTTTTGCTATAATTATATTTCTCTATGTTTTTCCCGGATTCAATATTCATAACGCGCCCCCTATTGAGGATGGATACAGGGTCATCACAGACATGGATGATCAGCTAATCACTGTGCCGGATAATCCACAGCGTATTGCCTGCATGCATGGAGTTTCTGCTGAAAGAATAACTGTTCTTGGTCAGGCACATCGTCTTGTGCTGGCAATGGAACCATCTGCCTGGATGAAAAAGCTTTTCCCTGAAATAAAACATGAAATAATGAAAGGAGCACTATACACAGGGAATGTGGAAAAGATGCTTCAACTAAATGTTGATTTAGCCATATACTCCCCATTCCCGGGAGAGGCTGAAAAATACAGGGCAGCTGGAATAAAAACCGCATGCGGATTTTCCCCGCAAAAAAGGCCCAGAAATATTGAAGAATACGGCTCCAATTTTAAAAGGCAGTTTATGTTTTTTGGAGAGCTCCTGGGATCTGATGCAAAAAAAAGGGCTGCAAACTATTGTAAATATTTTGATAAAAAAATAGCCCAAATTATGGAGATAACATCACAGGTGAAAAT
>CAZYPA010000104.1:0-6741 GCA_964649175.1 uncultured Leptospirales bacterium
ATCTGATCCATATAAAAGGCTGTTCCTTCTGCTCCCATACCCACAGCAGCAATTGCAACCGGCCTTCCTATAAGCACAAAATTAGCACCCAGGGCTATTGCCTTTAAAACATCAACCCCGTTTCTAAATCCACCATCAGCTATAACTACGATTGAATTTCCCACAGCTGAAATAATTTCAGAAAGCACATCCATTGTGCCAGGCATCTGATCTAGCACCCTTCCCCCGTGATTTGAAACAATAATTGCATCCATGCCAGCTTCACATGCCAGCTCCGCATCCCTTGGATTCATTATACCTTTAAGGATAAAAGGAAGCTTTGTTGCTGCTTTAAGTTCCTTAAGTTCACTTACGCTCTTGGGCGCCACTGCCTGATTTTTCATTACCATTGTTTTAAAAACAACAGCATCAATATCCATGCCAACAGCAATTGCACCAGCCTTTTCCGAAGCCTTGAGCCTTTTTATTATCTCTATATTTTCCATACGAGGTTTAAAAATCGGAATTCCCCAGCCATCTTCCTCCTTAATAGCCTGAAGGCCTATTTTATATTTGTCTGGAGTTGCCCCATCTCCCACAAAAGCAATAGTACCTGCTTTTTTGCATCCTGCAACAACTGCCCTGTTGTAATCAAGCTCATCAATAGCACCCCCCATGTTTGTAACAGAACCTGTAATTGGTGCTGCCATTACAGGGAGGGAAATTTTTTTACTAAAAAATTCAGTAAAAGTATCAGGGGCAGATGGCTCCCTTATAAGCCTGGTGATTACTTTATATTTATTCAGAGACTCAATATTTCTGCGGAACGATTCACCTGTACCAGCGCCTCCCATTCCAGGCACACCTGTTGGACAATCCCTGCCATCACAGTTTTTGCACACATAGCATATTTTTTTAAACTTTTCCCTTGCTGATGCATTTATGCTTTTCATTGTTATTTCAGGATCACTGGTTGTTTCAATTACCAGAAGTTTCATGCACTCAGCAATTGCTGCCTCAGCCTCTGCAAGTGTTGCACCTACTGCAATAATATTACCCGATTTTTCAACGTTAGATGTAGGTATACTTACCTTATCTCCTTCTTTTATGTTTAAAAAAATCTCCTCAATACCAGGAACTTTCAGTGCCTTTTCAAGGCCATTTATTGATTTTACAATACCTGGTTTAGATATAATGGCCCTTTCTATGGCAATACGATGAATCACAGGTTCCAGATTACCAGGTTCCTGCCCAAGGGCAACTTCAATCATTGCACGCATTAAATCAACACCTGTTGACAAGGGATAGGTATAGGCAGACATAAACCCGCCTGATAATCGCGCAGCAAGCTCACCTATCATGGCCCCATTTTTTGTGATTTTTATATCACCCTTAGCAGCACCCACATTAATCCCAAGAGCTTTAATTCCTGATCTCATAATATCACAGGCATCTTTAATCATTTCTTCAGGCAGATTAGACGGCATATTATGCCCTGTTTCCACAAAGTGAGGGGGATATTCAATTATTCTGTCAGCAACCCCTGTTATGGTAATATCTCCATTATAGACAATAGCATCAATGGAAAGTTCCGGCCCTTCCATAAATTCCTCTATGAGTATTTCACCGCTTGGGGAAGCCCCTTTTGCAAAACGAAAGGCATCTGCAAGTTCATTGGCATTATCTATCCTGCGCACACCCCTTGCGCCCATATTATCCGAAGGCTTAATAACTACAGGAAAACCAAGAATTTTACATGCCTTTTTAGCATCAGCAAGAGTCCATATAGGTAAAAAAGCAGGGGATGGCACCCCATGCTCCTTGAACCTCATGCGCATTTTTATTTTATTGGTAGCAGCCTCAGCATCATCAAATTTTATACCTGTAAGATTAAGGGCATTTGCAACAGCAGCAACTGTCATTGAAGCATCTGTCCCTGCTGTAAGAACCGCATGTATTGGAGTAATTTCATTCTGTTGCTTTGCTACTCTCACAGATCCCTGGATATCCCTGGTACTCATTATTATGGGAATATCAGCATCTTTCATGCCAATAACTTCAGGGTTGTAATCTGTCACTATAACCTGACAACCCATCCTCTTTGCAGTAGAAATTAAAGGAGCCTGTAAAAGACCCCCACCTATTATCATTATTGTTCTTTTCACAGGCTTCTCCTGAGTTTTTTTGTCAGCACCTATTTTAATACAGGGAATTCCTCTTACCCTATTATGTCACATAATACTAAAACATTATAGCTTCAGAGTCAATTAAAATCTTTACATTTATCATAACTTGTTTTAAATTCCTTGGGGTCAGAGCATCTAAATTGAATAAAGGGGGTCAGAGCCTATTCTCTAATTGCCATAACTTTTTTAAATCTATTGGGGTCAGAGCATCTAAATTAAATAAAGAGGGTCAGAGCCTATTCCCATCTTTACACATGAAAATAGCTTGAAAATATGTTATTCTGAAATTAAATTGTCTTAATTAAGTTATTTTAACGGGGTAATTATGAGTAGAAATCTTACTCTTGAAGCAGTGAGACTTACTGAATATGCTGCACTTAGTGCTGGCAGGTATATGGGCACAGGGGATGATGAACTCTGCTATAGATCTGCTGATGAAGCTATGTGGAAAATTATCGACACCCTTGATATAGACGGAACTATTATTATTGGTGCATCAAACAAAAATCTGAATATTTATGATGGCAGAAAAGCAGGCTCCGGGAACGGCACTCAAATTGATATTGCTTCAAAACCTCTGGAAGGGAAAAGAACCTGCGCAATGGGCGGGCACAACTCAATTTCTGTTGTAGCAATTGGAGGCAGAAACTCATTCTTAAAAGTTCCCCCATGTCTTATGCATAAAATTGCAGTTGGCCCGGATGCAAAAGGTGTTGTAGATATAAATGAATCTCCTGATATAAATATTAAACGTGTAGCGCGTGCAAAAGGAAAATACATTGAAGATATAACAGTCTGTGTTCTTGACAGAGAAATGAATCGTGAAATAATCGATGCAGTAAGAAAAACCGGAGCAAGAATTCGATATATAACAGATGGGGATGTTTCAGGAGCAATTGCTACTGCTGTTGACGAATCAACAATTGATTTGCTCCTTGGTGTAGGTGGTGCAAAGGAAGGGGTTATTGCTGCTGCTGCAATTAAATGCCTGGGCGGAGACATGCAGACAAAGGTTTACTACAATGATTATTTTGAAAAAACCATTGCGGAAAAACTTGGCAGAGGAAATCCGGATAAAGTTTACAAAATAAGAGACCTTGTCAAATCAGATGATGTCCTTGTTTCAGTTACAGGTGTAACAGATGGAGTTTTACTCCCCGGAGTTCACTTTTTTTCTGGCGGGGCTAAAACAAGCTCTATTGTTATTAGACAAAAAACCCATACAATAAGGTTTATCAATGCTATACACAAGTTTGACTTCAAGCCTCTTTATTAACTAACAACAGCGGTAATAATTTGAAAAAAACAAAATATATTTTTTTAGGCGTTGGCTTACTTATACTTGTTCTGCTTTTCAGATCATTTGGCATTGAAACAACAATTGAGCATATCAAAAAAATCGGCTGGATAGGGTTTGCTGCTGTATGCAGCCTCTACATTATAAGCAATACATTGATGGCTTATGCCTGGCGAATTCTTATAACAACACCTGTAAGGCCTTCATCTTTTTACAAATTTGTTCTTGCCAGAGTTGCAGGTGATGCAACCTCTTCTATCAATGCACTTGGAGCAGCTGCAGGAGAACCCCTCAAGGCCATGTATGTTAAAGACATTGTTCCACTTAGGACAGGTATGGCTTCTGTAGTGCTGGACAGAATGATCCATATTGTTTCAAATGTAATGATGGTCCTCACAGGCCTCTTTGCCAGCCTCTTTGTTTTCAAAGCCCAATTCATGAGCAACCTGGCTGTTTTTGCCGGACTCCTCATCTTTTTTATTTTCTGTCTCTTTATAGCTGTCAAGCTTATCAAAAAAAGAAAGAATGGATTTTTAACCTATATAATAGAAAAACTTCCTTCAGGCATTCAGGAAAAAATTAACAAGGGTGAAAACAGGGGAAGGATTGAAAGGGTTGACCTTGAAATAAATAATATTTTCAGCAACAGGGATAATCTCAACCACTTTTATATTTCCCTTGCCATACACTATTTTGTGAATATCATAATCTGCTCAATGGAAATATATCTTATAATGTCATACATTGCTCCAGCCATAGGGTTTACATTTATCGAAGGAATATTTGTTTATATTTTTGGATTCATAGCTACAAGTGCTCTCTTTTTCGTTCCTGCTAATGTTGGAACAAGTGAGGGTTCCTATTCAATAGCACTCTCTATTCTACAGTATGATCCTGTTTTAGGACTTTCTGTTGGGATTATAAGAAGATTCAGAACCTTTGTATGGGCAGGCATAGGAATTGCTCTTTTGTTTTATGCAGGATTGATTAAAAAAGATATTGAATATGATAATAACACTGCAGACAAATAAAACAACTCCGGGAAACCGGAGAAAATAATATAAAAGTGAGTTTTTATTGAACAAAAAAAAGGTAGCTATTATAGGCGGCGGAGCTTCCGGGCTTACAGCTGCTTTCTTTGCCTCAGAAAAATGCCATGTCACGCTTTTTGAAAAGCAAAAAAAGACAGGCCGCAAAATACTTGTAAGCGGCAATGGCAGATGCAATATCTCAAACAGGTTTATTGATAGCAGCAGGTATCATGGTCATGAAAAAAACTTCGTCAATGATGTTTTTAAAAGCTTCGGGGCAGATGACACTAAAAAATTTTTTAAATCCATTGGAATCCCCTTTGTTGAAGAAAGAGATGGCAGGCTTTTCCCTGCTTCTCTCCAATCATCTATTGTACCCAAAATCTTTACCTATGAACTTGCAAAGCGCAATGTTTCTATTAATCTGCACAGACGAATAGATAAAATTGTTAAAGGTAAAACCGAATTCAATCTCATAACAGCTGGAGATGAAAAGCATGAATTTGATTCTGTAATCCTGGCTTGTGGAAGCTGTGCACACCCGGCAAGCGGGGGAGCAAGATCAGGCTATCATCTGGCTGAATCCCTGGGACATAAAATATACGACCCCTTTCCTGCAATACTTCCAATTAATATACCCTATAAACCGCTCCACAGGCTCCAGGGTATAAAGCATGATTGTCATATTAAAGTTATATGTGAAGAAGAAACTATAACAGAAGCTATAGATGAAATTCTTTTTACTGGCTATGGAATTTCCGGACCAGCATCTCTTAAAATATCAAGAACAGTAAATGAACTTATTCTTGATAAAAAAGCACCTGAAATATCAATTAACCTTTTCCCTGACATGAACAAAGACACCCTTCTTGCGCTTTTAAACACCCTGTGGTTGGACAGGGGGAAAAAAACATCATTCTCCCTTCTTGGCATACTAAAAGAAAGACTCCCAGAAGTGGTTCTGGAAATTGCAGGAATTGACAGCGAAAGAAGAGCAGGCTCCCTCACTGAAAACGAAAAGCTTTGTATAGCTGAAACCCTTTTGGATATGCGCCTTTATCCAGGGGAACCCAGAGGATTTGAGGAAGCTGCAGCAGCAGCAGGGGGTGTGGCAACATCAGAGATCAATCCACTAACAATGGAATCTAAAATTATCAAAGGGGTTTATATTACCGGGGAACTTCTTGATATTGATGGAGACAGTGGAGGATACAACCTTCAGTTTGCATGGAGCACAGGTGCCATAGCAGGAATGGCACAATAATCAGAACATTGACATAAACCCTTCAAGCATTGTTACTTCAGTGCAAATTTTATTGAGCTGATCCTCTGAATCCATAACAGCTGTTATAGTATAAGAAATAAACTTCCCGCCTGAACTTTCTTTACTTGATACATGTCCATTGCGTTCATTTTCATGGAGTATAGTCTTTATGCAATCCATTGTATAGGGCTTGTTCCTGTAAATAGCTTTAAAAACTATCTCTGCAGGATAATCTATTACTTTTTTATTTCCCGTATTTTCTATCATATAGCTACCTCATTAACCAAAATAAAAGAAGCGGAAAAAGAGTCAATATTATTTTTAACGATTCCAAAAGACACATTGCTAAAAATTTATAGCAATATCTAAAAGAACTTCTGGTTTAACAAAGAATTCTTCTCTTATACAAGAAACTCAAGGATTAATATAAATCCTTGGCACTCTGAATGTTATGCCTGAAACAACCTCATAGCTTATAGTGCCTGTTTTCACAGCTATTTCATCAGCGCCTATAAACTCCCCATTTTGTTCTCCTAAAAAAACCACCTCATCCCCTTCACAAACTCCTGGAATATGAGAAACATCAAGCATGGTAAGATCCATGCATACCCTTCCTATAACAGGTGCACGTTTCCCCTTAACCATCATTTCACCCATGCCGGACAAAAGCCTGCTATAACCATCTGCATACCCTACAGGGACTGTGGCAATGAGACTCTCTCTTTCTGTTATATATGTGCTGCCATAGCTAACAGGAAATCCTGCATTAACTTTTTTAACCTGACTTATCTGCGTTTTTAAGGACATAACCGGCTTAAGAATTGTTTTCTCCCTGTCCATTTCAGATGAGGGATACAAACCATAGAGCATAATTCCAGGCCTTACAATGTCAAGGTGAGATTCGGGAAGCTCCATAACAGCCGCACTATTTGCTATATGAAAAAGAGGCATCTTGCTAAAACAGGGTATAACCTTTTCCCTTAT
>CAZYPA010000105.1:0-6728 GCA_964649175.1 uncultured Leptospirales bacterium
TTTTCCTCATAGGTATCTCTGGCCTCTTCAAGAGCTCCTATAAAAAGACCCCCTGTATCAAGATGTTCAACTTCATCTGAAGCTCCTCTTAATAATATTGCTTTTTGATGGCTTGCATTGGAATAGGTTACGTTATAGTCATCATCAACAGCTACCATAAAACATGTAAGATAATCCTGTGTTTTCATATGCTCAATAATGTTTTTATTAACTTCCTGGAAAATTCTTCTTGGTGAATCAAAAAGAACACCGGCATTTCCAAAGGATATTTTTGCCATTGCAGTTATAAGAGCAGCAGGAATACCATGACCTGAAACGTCAGCTATTATTACCCCAATCTTATTATCTTTAAGCTGGAAAATATCATAAAAGTCACCACCAATTTTTTCCATGGCATTGTAACGAACTGAAAACTTTATTTCATTCCAGTCATCAAGCCTGTCAGGAAGCATGCTTCTTTGAATTACACTGGCCATATCAAGCTGCTTCTGCATCTGGTCATCCCTGATGCGAAGATTTGTCATTGCTCTTTCAAGTTCATCAGTACGCTCCTGAACTTTGTGCTCAAGGTTTAATCTGTGTTCTTCAATTTCCCAGGCCATTGTCATAAGATCAAATTCAATTGCTGAAAACTCCTTTCCAAGTGAAAGAACCTGAAATCCTGCTCTCTTCCCTGAAGCGATTTCTCTTGTTACCCTGGCCATGTCATTGAGTATTTTTAAGATCGAGTTTGAATTAACCCTGGCAAGCGCAAGCCCCAGGATTATTGAACCTGTCAGATATATTCCAAGAATTGCCATATTCCCAGGATCATATAATCTCAATCTTTCAAAAAGAGCAATAAATGAAAAAAGAATTATAAACATAATAATAACAAAAAAGTAAAAGTTAACATTAACACCTATAAGTGAGTGAGGCTTTATTTTTTGTCCCTTTCTCAATAATTCATTATAAAGTCCTGCCCTTTCATTATTGGTAAGAATTTCACTTAACAGGTGCGTTGCCATTCCAAGAAGAAGTGTAGCAATTACAGAGGCAAGTACAATCATTTTAACAATAGACTGAAATTCAATAAAGGTAAAATCACCAGAAATATAATAGCCGATAAATGCTATCACTGTCATTGCTATTCCTGTTACAACAACAATAATAACAGATGTGGAAGTGTTGTTCATTACAAGGTCAGAAAAATCACCATAACAATCCTTTAAATTTTCATTGTATGCTTTCATATTTTTGCTGAATATAGAATTTATTCTTCTATGTCTTTTAAGAAAAGCCGGTATTTTTACAGGCGTAAAAAAACCAAAAACAACGAAATAGATAAAAGATATGGAAAGAAAAACAAAAGGAAGCCATTGCAAAAAAAGATATGTAACCTTATCATAAGATGTTAAAACAAAGGAGCTGGCAAGAAAATATGAAAAGGCAAGAATAAGCCAGCCAAAGATATTAGTAAAAAAAGCCACAGCAAAGGTATAGCTTATATTTCTTGATAAAAAATAGAATAATTTCATACTTACTCCATAATAACTAATTTATTCTGTCCAGGATTGACACATCCTTTACACATCTAAATCCTGCCATCCTGTCTTTATCCAGACTGGGCATACCCCCGATTTTTCTATTAGTAACCCTGGATGCCTTTAAAGGTAAAAAATAACTCCCTCCTCTTACAACCTTGTATTGAGTACCATATTTTTTATCCCTGTCATAATTATTATTATATGCACTATACCAGCTTTCTGTCCACTCAAGAGCATTGCCATCCATATGTACAACTCCATAATATGAGACAGATGATGGTTCGTACATTTTTACAGGTATATAACCTTTATCAAGTTTTTCAAGTTTATATTCTTTTTTTATTGTTTCTTTCAGATTTTTACCAGTACTTTCATCTTCCCATAATTCAGCTATATTTGAAATACCTTCACGATAATCATAACCAGAAGTGTAAATGCTATTTTTATTTTTTTTATCAATATCAAGAGGGAATCTGGCTGCCTTTTCCCACTCCTTTTCACTCGGAAGCCTTTTCCCGCACCAGGCTGCATAGTCAGTTGCTTCTGTATATGTAACTATAGCTGGTAAATCTCCAAAATAATCAGTGGAAAAATTTCCCTTTTCATCAATATGTTCTATCCAGTAAGGAGGATAAGAGCCTGCAATATCATCAATAAATTTCTTAAAATCCAGATTAGAAACCTCATATTTGTCTATATAATAATCTGCCAGCTCTTCAACCCTTTCAGGGAATTCATCCTTGTTGCCCTTATTAGAACCCATAAGAAACTTACCTGAATAGATCAGCACCATATCCCTTTTGTCAATACTGCTTATTATTTCTTTTTTATACTCTATTCTCTCTATATATGGCTTCTTACTATATCTATTGTCAATGCTTTTATCCGCACTCATTGATATAACAGACATGCCAGCTCTTAAAATTTCAAAGGATTCCTTTTTATCAGGTTGAAATTCAGCCAGGTAAATATTTTCATTATCATTGCTTTCAATCTCTTTTACTATAAAAACATTTCCCAAAACAGTATTAAAAGCAAAAACCTGGTAGGATTCTAATTGAGGTTTTGCATAAAAACGTATTGTAACATAACTATCCTTTCTTACAGTTTCTATTTCACCTTTAACAGTATAATTTTTAGATTTTAAATCCATGCCTGCCAAAAGTAACACTATGCTTATTATGAAAATATTTACTTTTTTCATATTACCTTTCATTTCCGTTTAATCTGTCAATTAACCTGAAATATTTTTTTATCAGGCCACCTTAAACATGTAAGAGGACCATTTTCATACATAGCACCTGTATCAATGCCTATTATATTTCTTTTTTTGTCAGAATATATTCTTTCGCTGTTGTTTAAAAAAAGAGTTGGAGTGTGGCCAAAAATAATGGTTTTATCCCATGAAAAATCTGCAAGAAAAAAATCTTCACGAATCCATAAAAGATCCTCTGATTTTTGATTAGCTGGCTCCCCTGCAAAAGGGCGTAATCCCGCATGCACAGCAATAAAATCATCACCTTCATAAAAAGGATTTAAAGAGTTAAAAAATTTTTTATGTTTTTCCGGAAGCGTCATTTCACCCATAGCTTTTTTATAACTTTTAATTGTAGCCATGCCTCCATTTCTTATATACAGGTCATAGCCTGCTCCTGTATAATAATATTTGATGAACATATCTTCATGATTACCTTTAAGAAAACAGATTTTATGCTTTCCGGATAATTCAAAAAGATATTCAATTACACTATATGAATCTTTACCTCTGTCAATATAATCGCCAAGAAAAATAATTGTGTCATTATCTGAAATTTTTTCTTCAATTATACTCATTAGTTTTAAAAGCTTAAAAATTTGTCCATGAATATCACCAATTATATAATACATATTATTCTTTTGATTCAATATAATCAATTATGCTATCAACATCAAATGGTTTTTTAAGCTTTTTAAAAGAGCTGAATATTTCATCATCAGCATTTGAATCTTTTTCACCATGTATTAAAATAAGATGATGGTTTAAATTATTTATTTTTTTAACATAATCAGATGCTGCAAAAAGCTCATTGCTGAAATCAAAAACAAGTGTTTTATAACATGATAAATCAACGAGATCTTTAAAATCCTTAACTGAAACAATACTCAGCTTGTATCCGCTTTCAACTATTACATCACTAAGGAGAAGCCTCGTCATTGGATCATTTACAACAGCCAAAACTGTACCCTTGACAGGTTTAACCGCCTTAGTGATGTTTACATTTCTAATTCTTTCCACCTGATCCATAAATTCAGTAGTAGGGAACATTATGTTCATTGAAAAAAAAGTGGCCATGCTAAGAGTATCCACTCTTACAACTGAACCTATTGATCTTAAACTATTAATTGCGCTATCAATACCTATGCCTATTTTTTCTTCATTATTCTGATTATATGAAAAAAGTCGTTTTTTAATTTCTCCATGCCCGGGGAATGACTCTTTTAATTTCTTGAAATAAAATCCTGCAGAAATATTATAATTATCTTTTTTCAGTATTATCTCACAGGAGGAATCTTTATTTATAAATGGATATAGTGAAAAGAAAATATTATAAATGGATTCTTTTAACAACTGTTCTGAAGTTAAAATAGAAGGTTCCTCTTCCTTAAAATCCATAGAAACCGAAAGAGAACCATAACCAAAAATTTCCATGAGTTCTTTAACAATCTGCTTAATAATAACTGACAACCTGATATGATCCTGAATTTTTATAATTGATAGATGATCGCTATTTTTTTGTTTTTCAATAAGAAAGGCTGCTACAGTAAAAAGAGATCTGATTACACGCTCATACTCCTCTGGAACATCGCTTCCAAACCAATCCCTGGATTTGTTCATAAGAATATCAACATTGCCTGTAACAGCACTTATAACTGTAGCTCGTTCCAGATCTATATCATGAAATATCTGTTCCAGAGACTTTTTAATTATGCTGTCATAGTCAATACTCATAAAAGATCACTTCCCTGTATCCTTTTTCTCAAAACTGTTATTGATTTTATTAAGCAAAGCTTCAGCTTCCTGAATATTACTGCATTCCCATAATCCGATTATTATATTTCCATTAACTGAAATAAATCTATAGTTTTTTTCATTAATTTCCAAAAAAGCTGAATGCCTCTCAAATGCCTCAACTGTGATATATTTTTCTTTTTCAACCATATTGCGATAAAGATTAAAAGCCTTATTAAAGGATCCTCTGTCACTTACAAAAATTCTGCATTCTTCATTGTTTAAATCTGTTTTGCTGTAAAAAATATTATCAACTCTTTTAAATTCCGGCAAATTTCCTTTGGTATAAATTACATTATTACCTGTAAAATTTTTTAAAAATTTCTGCAAATATGGAAGTTCCTTATGGGAATAATTATTATCTAAATTATAATCCACGGTTTTTATCAACTGAACCATCTCTTTTTTAATCAAGGGTAATTGCTCTTGATTATGAACTGAAATAATATATTCTCCTTTACGGCTTATATAAATTGAATCATCTTTATATTCATCTGTCTCATTATCGGGTATCCATTGATTAAACCCCACTGTTGTAGAAAAAAAAGCATAGGCTTCAAGAACATCTGCAAACCTGATTATTTTCAAATCCAGAAAAATGCTTTCATTATCTATTGAGCTGTATCTGCACTCTGTATAGGTCTCCACTCCCATACCCGAGTATTCAGCTTTATATTTATTTATATCTTTGCCCTTTATATTTATAATATGGTCAGATTTTACCCAGCCCGGCATATCAGTCTCTGATGGTAAAAGAAAATCCGGATTAATATTTTTTCTGGGAAACATAATACATGATGTCAATATAAGAAAAGGAATAATTATTAAGGGAAAAAAAGGAGCTTTCATTTTCATCTTCCATTATCTGCAAAATGACATGCAACTAAATGTTCATCGCTGTTTTTAGAATAATTTTTTAACTCAGGGTATTCAGAAGCGCAAATTTCACTGGCAATAGGGCACCTGGTGCGGAAATGACAACCTGAAGGAGGTGAAACAGGTGAAGGAACATTCCCTTTAAGGATGATCCGATTTTCTCCCTTTCCTGGAACAGGCTCCGGTATTGCAGAAATCAAAGCCTTTGTATAAGGGTGAAGAGAATTAGAATATATTGAATCAGCATTTGTCATTTCAACTATACGGCCAAGATACATCACTGCTATTTTATCTGACACATGACGCACTACTGTAAGATCATGGGAAATAAACATATACGTAAGGTTAAACTCGCTTTGAAGATCAAGGAGAAGATTGATGATCTGTGATTGTATGGATACATCAAGGGCAGATACCGGCTCATCGCAAATAATCAATTCAGGATTAAGGGAAACAGCCCTGGCTATACCAATGCGCTGACGCTGCCCTCCGGAAAATTCATGAGGAAATTTATCCAGAGCATTTTCAGGAAGTCCTACAATGTTTAAAAGTTTCTTAATCCTTTTAATCCTTTCGGTTCTGCTGCATATCTTGTGAATAATAAAAGGCTCCTCAAGAATATACCTCACTGTATGACGCGGATTAAGGGATTCAAGCGGATCCTGAAAAATCATCTGCATATGTTTCCGAATAGACCTCATTTCTCTGTTTCCAAGTTCAGAAATACAGATATCTTTAAAGATAACCTTTCCTGCAACAGGCGTGTAAATATTAACTATGGTTCGTCCAAGAGTAGTTTTCCCACATCCTGACTCCCCAACAATACCAAGAGTTTCTCCTTCTTTGATCTGAAAAGATACTCCATCCAGGGCTAGAACGCTCTTGGTGCTTCTTTTAAGAATTCCCTCCCTTACAGGGAAATGGGTTTTTAAATCCTCTACAGAAAGAATAACATTACTCATAATTCTCTCCGCTTCTGTAACAATACACTAAATGGTTTTCACCAGCTTCAACAGCTTCAGGTTGTTTTTCGTAGCATCTTTCAAAAACTAATGGGCACCTGTTTTGGAAACAACAGCCTATAGGGTATTCAGCAAGAGATGGGACCATTCCTTCTATAGATTTTAATCTGGTTTTTCTTTTATACTCAAACCTGGGAATGGCAGCAAGAAGGCCTTTTGTATAAGGATGCATGGGATTTTCAAAAAGGGATTCAACACCAGCACTTTCAGCAATACGGCCTGCATACATTACAATTACATTATCACAAAGCTGTG
>CAZYPA010000106.1:0-6458 GCA_964649175.1 uncultured Leptospirales bacterium
TGGTGATTCCAGCCTTGACTTTGAGGTAGTCTATTATGTTAAAAGCAATAGTTATTTAGTGTACATGGACAGGCAGCAGGAAATTAATATTAAACTTATGCAGGGACTTAAAAAGCTGAAAGTTAATTTTGCCCATCCAATAAGGATTAATATTAATAAATAGGCTGACTTCTTTTGAAAATTTGGGGTTAAGTTAGAATCTATTGACAAAATTATTTATCCGGTTATTTTATATATATGAATGATATATACAGTTTTAAAAATAAAATTAATCTCCTTACTGATTATTTAAAAGAGAAAATTAGCCCAGTGGTAATTTATTTATTTGGTTCTGCTGCTGGTGATAGCTTTAATATAGAGAGTGATATTGATTTAGCTGTATTAACTGATAAAAGTATTTCTCCTCTTGAGTTTTATAATATTTCTACTGAGCTTTCTGTTTTGGTGAAACAGGATATTCATCTGGTTGATTTTTGGGAAGTTACTGATCTATTACGGATAGAGATTTTAAAAAAGGGGAAGGTGCTTTTTTCCAGAGATGAAAGTTTAAGGCTTGAAAATGAGATGAAAGCCCTTTCTTCTTATATAAAATTAAATGAAGAGCGTGAAGTAGTAATAAAGGTAAAGTATGGCGAGGATGTATGGATGTCATTATAAGCAAAATAGAGTCTATGGAAAGATGTATATCCAGGATATATGAAGAGTATGATGGGAATAGATTGAATCTGGGTAATTATACAAAGCAGGATTCAATAGTTTTAAATATTCAGCGAGCCTGTGAGCTTGCTATAGATATTGGTAATTATATTATTTCCATGAACAAATTTCGGACGCCTCGTGTTTCCAGAGATGTATTTATAATATTAATGGAAAACAATGTTATAGGGCAAAGTTTAAGTATTAATCTTCAAAAAATGGTTGGTTTTAGAAATATTGCAGTACATGATTATCAGCAAATTAATGTAGCTATACTGGAATCTATTATAAATCATAATCTTGAAGATTTTAAAAAATTTACTTCATCAGCATTAAGTTATATGGAAAAATAATATTTCCTGTGCTAAAATTCACCTGATACATTTTTTTACTGCTTCAGCAACCTTATCTGCCAGGCCTGGAGCAAAGGGTTGGGGTATAATGTTTTCTTCGGAAAGATCTTCTTCATCTATTATTTCAGCAATTGCTCTGGCTGCTGCGATTTTCATTTCTTCTGTAATCTGGGAAGCTCTGCCTTCAAGGGCTCCTTTGAAAATTCCAGGGAAGGCAAGCACATTGTTTACCTGATTGGGGAAGTCCGATCTGCCTGTGGCTATTATTCTGGCTCCACCTTCTTTTGCCAAAGCTGGCATTATTTCAGGGACAGGATTGGCCATTGCAAAAACAATAGCATTTTTGTTCATAGATTTTATCATGTTAACTGATACAATCCCAGGTGCTGATGTTCCTATAAATATATCTATTCCCTTAAAGGCCTGTTCAAGCGGGCATTTGATATTTTCCATATTGGTTATTTCAGCCATTTCTCTTTGAGCAGGATTAAGCCAGGGCGCTCCTTTGTAAATAGTGCCTTCTTTGTCACAGAGTATTATGTTCGTGAATCCTGCCTGCATAATCAGCCTTGAAACAGCAATTCCGGCAGCACCAGCACCATTGACAAGTATGCGGCATTGATTGGGTTTTTTGCCGGTTATTTTAACTGAGTTGAGCAATGCAGCAAGTACTACAATTGCAGTGCCATGTTGATCATCATGAAACACGGGGATGTTGAGTTTTTCTTTAAGGCGTTTTTCAATTTCAAAACACCTGGGCGCTGCAATATCCTCAAGGTTTATTCCTCCAAAGCCTGGGGCTATAAGCTCTATTGTCCGCACAATTTCATCAGTGTCTTTTGTATCAAGGCAGATGGGGAATGCATTTATGCCTGCAAATTCCTTGAACAGCACAGCCTTGCCTTCCATTACAGGGAGCGCAGCCTCCGGGCCTATGTTTCCAAGTCCAAGTACTGCTGTGCCGTCTGTTACTATTGCAACGGTATTTCCCTTCATTGTATACTTATAAACATCATCATAATTTTTATGGATTTTTTTACATGGTTCAGCAACACCAGGGGTGTAGGCAATGGCGAGAGCCTCCCTTGTATTTACCTTTGACTTTGAAACAGTTTCAATCTTACCCTGCCATTTTTTATGCATTTCAAGGGATTTTTTTTGAATATCCATTCTCTTATACTCTCAGGAGTTATTGTATTTTCTGATTATCAATATTCAGTGATTTCTTTTTTTATTTCTGTTACCAGTTTATAAATAAAAACATCCAGAAAAACAAGTGTAGATACAGGAAAATTTATACGCTTGAGTTTTGTTATAAGCGGATCTTCCAGCTTTATAACTTCTTTATAAATTTCTTCAGGATGAAGATGGTAGCCATTTATTTTAATCTGTGATTTGACTAGGCTGTATACATATTCATGTTTTTCTTTTATTTCTTTTATATACCCAATTATGTTTTCTTTCCCTATTATGGGGTGATAATGGCCTAAAGCCAATGTTTCTATATCTTCATTTATTACAATATCCAGGATTAAATCAATTGTATAGAATGTTTTTTCAATATTGCCAAATTGTAAATCATTGGGGTTAAGAAAATTTAGTGCATCACCGCAAAAAAGTATTTTCTCCTTATAGTTATAGAAATTGATATGACAATCCGTATGCCCGGGCGTTTCAAAGGCATAAAAGTCTTTATCAATAATCCAGCCATCTATGGTTATGCAGTTAAGATTAATTTTTACTTTTTTTTCAGGGTCAAGCCATGTTATGTTTCTCTTTTTGGGAAACATAAAGCCAGTGTTTTTAAAGGAAATAATATAGGCAATTATAAAAAGCAGAGGAGGCATAATAAAACGGGATATTAAAGGGCTTTGTGATAAAAAGGCAGCTGTTTTCTGGTTGAAAAAACCAAGTCTACTTAAAACACCTTTTTTATCCAGGGTGCTGTACATTTTTAAAATCTGCCCAGTACTGTTTGTCCTTAGCCAGTTAATTTTAGATTTTGCATTTTTATGGTAGATTATAGCTGTATTTTTTTTAGCTATAACCCAGTTGTTTGCAATATGGTCATTATGATAGTGAGTGCAGAGGATGGTGTTTTTTTTCTTATCTTTTAAAAAGTCTTTAAGCTCTTTTTTTCTTTTTCTTCCGCATGATGTGTCAATAATATAGTGATTTTTGTTAATTTCAAAGCAATAGGTATTGGCAACAGCACTGGCTCTATCTTTTTTAACAGTGGAGGTGAACATGTTTAAATTGTTAAAACATTGTGGATTTGCTGTTTCCTGTTTTTCCTGTGAATCGTTCAAAATTTTTCAGCCCATGCAATTGATTAAAGGGTATAGAGTTCCCTTATATCTTCAGCAGGATATATCAGATTCCCCACATCGTCAAGTATCTGATTTCTGTATTTATTTACATGAATAACTTCAAGTATGTTTAATCTGTGAATTGACTGAATAACCTGAATTTTTCGTAAAAACGCTGTGTACAGATCATGAGTAGGAGTAATTATTTCTGCTATAAGAGAGTTGTTTCCCTGTATATGAACAATGGAGTTAACTATTTCTTCATTTTTCATCATTTTAAGAAGGTCGTCATTGTAATAAGGTGTATCAATGATGATAAAAAAATGAAATTTTTCCTTTAAATTTTCATAGTCTTCTATAGTGAATGAATTTTTTTGTTTATATACATTTAGTATTTTTTGTGTCTGCATATCTCTGATAGCTGGTATGCCTGAAGAGAGTTCCAGAGCCTTAAATTTATTGATCCAGGCTTCGAGCTCTGCTTTGTTGTCAAAGTTGGCGTCAATTAGATAGCTGTATCTTCCCATTATATGGAAGATGGAAACCACATGTTTGTTGTTGTTTAATTCTTTCAGGAGCTGAGTTTTATCACCCCAGTTCTGAATAAACACAAGTGCATTTATAACATTTTCAGGCATATCTAATCCCCTATATTTTAGTATATCTCGATAAAGGCATATATTATCTTAATTAATATCATTAAACTTCCAAAGTCAACGATTTTTCAAAATGGGTTTTTTAAAATTGATAGATGTTTATTTTTCAGCAGTTTTATTCTGAATTCTTGGTATGGAAAATTTAAACATAGCCCATTCTCCTTCTTTTGATTCAGCCCCAATATCTCCGCTGTGAAGATTTATTATTTTCCAGCTTGTATAAAGACCCACTCCTGTGCCCTTTCTTTTCATTAGCTCGCCTGTTTCTATTCTGGAAAATTTTCTAAATAGCCTGGCCTTTGCTTCAGGCGGGAAACCCGGGCCTGTGTTTTTTACAGAAAAGGTCAGGTCCTCATCTGTTAAGGCTGTATTGATATCCACAATCCCGTTTTCATTGCTGTATTTTACAGCATTGCTTAGAAGATTGTTTACCACAACTTTAATAAGGGTTGAGTCGCATAGAACAGGGGCTCCTCCTTCTGGAAAGTTTCTGTTAAGCTTAATATTTTTTTCAAAAAGCAGAGGTAAAATTATTTCAATTGACTCCTCAAGGATATCTTTGCAAAAATCGATTTGTGACAGTTTAAGATCTATCTGGTTGCTTTCAAATTGCGAAAGGGTGAGGTATTCTCCTGTCATCTCCCTCAGATATTTTGCCCTGCTTACCATGCGGAGAACATAATCTCTGTGCTTTTCATCCATTTTACCAAAATAGCCGCCAGAGAGGGTGTTGCCCAGGGAAATTATTGAATCAAGGGGGCTTTTTAGCTCATGGCTTACAAAGCTGAGCATTTCCATGTAGGAGTTAATAGCTTCTGAGAGATTTTCTATTCTAAGAGCTTTTTCAACAGCCTGCCCGAATCTTTCAACAATTTGTAATAAAATATTCAAATGTTCTTTTTTATAACCCTTTGGATTTTTTGAGCTTAAAAACAGGAGTCCTACAGGTCTCCCTTCAACTGAAACAGGGCAGGTTATACTTGAGTGTATTCCCTCTTTAATGAGCAGCTCTGTTGATTCGCTGGCCTTGCGTCCCTTTAGATATTCTTCAAGGTCATTGATTATTCTGGGGGTCATTGCAGAAAAAACTTTTTCCAAAGAGCTCCCCTTTATATCAGCGCCATAGCCTTTTACAAGATGCAAATTATCGTAGTTGGCTTTTACATAGTAAATACTCAGGCGTTTCCCATTTTCTTCAAAAAATGACACAGCAATTCTATCTGTTGGAACTATGTCCTGTATGTTGTTAAAAAGGAAATCCACAATCTCTTCAAGGCTTTGCAGGGATGCTATTTTAAGATTGATGTGATCAATCTTTTCCATGGTCTCTTTTCCCTGGATGCTTTTATTTTCATCATTGCTTATAAATTCTATTGGGTCTAAAATTTTTGAGTCCATAATAGTTCCTTTTTTTTATTTATTGACTAAGTTTAGCTTGTAATAGAGTAAGTATTTAGAAGTCAGAATTTTAAAAAATACAGGTTTTTAAAATAAGTCAAGAAAATCAGTGTTTATTTTTTACTTATTTTAAAAAAAGAATCTTTTGCAATAAGGGGGAGATTCCCGGTGCATATTGCCGGTGAAAATAAATACTATGGATTTCAGATTTAAAACCAGCATACGCAACAAGCTTTATTTTGGTTTTCTTTTTATTGTTGTTTTTACCGGAGCTGCATCCCTTGTTGCAGGATATCGAATAATAAACAGGGAGATTGTAAACCAGGCATATGAAACAGTAAGAAGTGATTTACGCACAGCCCAGTATATCTACAACAAGCGTCTTTATCAGCTTGAAATGACATTAAATTACATATCAACCCTTGATTATGTTCAAAAGTCTATTCGGGAGCGGGATCGCACTTTTATCATGGGAAAGTTTTCTGAACTCAAGGGATGGATTGGCGCAGATATTATTATAATCACAGATAATAAGGGAAATGTTATTAAAAGGGTCAATAACAAGGATCTCATTCATGACAATGTTATGGAGATTTCAGCTATAAGAAAAACTATTGAAACAGGTTTGCTCTCTACTGGAGCAGGTATTTTAAGCCCTGAGATTTTAGCAAGGGAAGGAGAGAATATAGCAAAAGAAGCTGTTGTAAAAATTGTACCAACTTCAATGGGAAGGGTAATAGAAAAAAAATATGAGGAAAGGGCCCTTGTTCTTAATACTGCTATTCCTGTTTTTTCCAAAGGGGAACTTACAGGTGTTATTTATGGGGCTAAAATACTTAATAATCAGTTTGATATTGTTGATCGGATAAAGTATCTCCTTTTCAGATCCGGTAAAGACAGTCCTAAAGAGCTTGGTGCTGCTACTTTTTTCCTCCATGACATAAGGGTTTCAACAAATGTTTATGATGAAAAAGGGGAGCGTACTGTAGGGACACAGGTTTCAAAACAGGTTTATGACAAGGTTATAGGTGAAGGTCTTACCTGGC
>CAZYPA010000107.1:0-6455 GCA_964649175.1 uncultured Leptospirales bacterium
CCTTCAAGCTGAATTTTTCTTCTATCGATTTCAATACCATTTTCTTTAATCTTTTTTGCTATATCCATAGAAGTAACAGATCCAAAGAGCTTTCCCTCTTCTCCAACCTGTGCACCAATAGATATTTCCATTCCATTAAGTATGTCAAAGATTTTTTCGCTCTCTTTTTTTCTTTTTTCTTTTTTTAGCCTTATAAGCTTTTTTTGATGTTCAATAGCTTTTTTACTCGATTCATTTGCTAAAAGAACGAGTTTTTTGGGTAGAAGGTAGTTTCGCGCATAACCATCTGCCACATCTTTGATATCTCCAGCATCTCCAAGGTTTGGTATGTCTTTCTGAAGTATAACTTTCATTGTTTACTCCTTAATATTTCTTTTTTTATCAGGATTTAGTTTTCTGAAATCTGCCCAGAGATCCAGAGTTCCTATTCCTGTAAGTAGTATTGATACAAATGTAATAGCCGGTATTCCCAGCAGTATTAATAAAAAAATCAGAAGTGAAAGCAGGTACGGGGACAATCCCTTTCTGATTAAAAAAAACTTTGCTATTCCAAGTGCCTGAATTGCATATAAAACTGAAAGCATACATGCAATGTTAAGTGAAACAATACTTACAAGCGGATAAAAGGACTTGTCAAGAATTAAAAAAAGAGCCCAGGAACCTATGAATATAAAGATTAAATAATCATTCAATCTGAAGTATTCCAGGGGCTTTAGCCTTTTCCCGTTTTGTTTAAGGAAAAATTTTTTTAGAAAAAAGAAACTTAAAGCTCCAATAATAAGACTGTAAAGAAATGTTGCCAAGGGAAGAGTATCTCTGGCAAATTGTATCCACTTTTTGTCTTTTAAAATCTCAAAATTCTGATTAAAGTTTTCCCTTAACTGTTTTCTGTTCTCCTCAGGTATATTATATTCCTGAAAAAATTTTTCAAGAACTGGTTCTGATTCTTCAATTTTATCTATCAGAAGCTGGCCTGAAACTGCAACCATGTCATAGTTGTGTATCTTTTTAATAAGGTAATAATTCCCTGTAAAAAGAACAGCAAAAAATATTGCTGATACAGCCAGGTAAAAGTCCAGTCCTTTGCTCTTACTTAAGCAATAACCCCCTGTTGTTCCAAAAACTAAAGGCACAATAAAAATGGAAAGGCTAGGGGCATATTCGGCAAAAAAAACCGGAAAAAAGGCCAGTGGCAAAAATAGAATAATACTTGCCAGGCCCAGTCTAAAAAATATAAGTACCGAACTTATAGCTAAAAGTACAGCGCTTAATAATAATATTAAACTCAAAGCCTATTGTTCAACAAAAGGGAGAAGCGCTATTATTCTTGCACGTTTAATCGCAATTGCTACTCCTCTCTGGTGTTTAGCACAAGTGCCTGTTACTCTTCTTGGCAAAATTTTACCCCTGTCTGTTATAAACTGCTCAAGGAGTTTGTTGTTTTTGTAATCTATAGAAAGATTTTTGTCGTAACAGAATTTGCAGACTTTTCTTTTGAATCTTACATTTCTTTGAATTTGAAGTCTATCAGCAGCTGAGCTTTCTATTGCAGAGGGCTTCCTCTGATTAGGAGCAGGTCTGGAAGTTTCCTGAGCTCTACTCTCTTCAGCTGGGGCTTCGGTTTTCATTTCTTCTATTTTAGCTTCTTCAGATTTAATCTCTTCAGCAGGGGCTTCAGCTGAGACGGATTCTTCATTTATTTTTACTTCTTCTGACATTGTTGTCTCCTGTTATAATTAACTTTTAAGGTTGAAAGATTAAAATGGTATTTCATCTTCTGAAAAAGGATTGTCGTCAAAACTGCTGCTGCTGTAATCAGAAGATGAGTCTTGTGGAAAGCTTCCATGGGATTGGGTTGTTTCATCTCCCCCGCCTCTACCTGTTAGAAACTGAAAGTTTTCAATTACCAGCTCTATTTTTGATCTTTTATTCTTGTCCTGGTCTTCCCATCTTCTCTGCTGGATTCTTCCTTCAACAGCTATTCTTTGTCCTTTTTTGCAGTATTCAGTTATAATTTCCCCTAATTTTGACCATGCTATACAGTCAAAAAAGGAGACCTCTTCTTTCTTCTCACCTGCAACAGCGTATGTTCTGTTATTGGCAATTGTAAAGCTGGCTACAGCTGTACCGGAAGGTGTGTACCTTAGTTCCGGATCACGCGTAAGCCTTCCTATTAGTATTACTCTGTTAATATCTCCTGCCATAATAGTATCAGACCTTAAGCAGTTATGGCTTCAGGGAGCCTGACAAATAAATGCCTGAGTATGTCAGAGTTTAAACCGAATTCTCTTTCAATTGGATTAATTGCTGATGGACTGGCTTCAATGTTCATGAACATGTAAAATGCTTCACGTTCTTTGTCAATTTCATAAGCCAGTTTTTTGATTCCCCAGTGGTCTTCAAGTGTAATGCTTACACCATTTCTTTGTAAAATTTCTTTTACTTTTTCTTTGATAGTCTCTGTTTCGCGATTTCTTACAATTACTGTAAGTTCGTATTTGTTCATTATTTCCTCCTTCCTTTGGTATTTGCTGCTGAAATACTAAAGATGTTTTCAGCAGAAAGGTGTAACAATAATTTAAAAATGCTCTGAATTTTCAATGAAAATTTATTTTTTTTTAAATTATTTATTGCTTAATCAATTAATTGTGTTTTATTTTACAGATTAAGTTCTTTAAGAGCAGTTAAAGGGCTTAGATTCTGAGCAATTATTAATTTTTATCAATAATTGCTTGAATTTTAATGTTTAAAGTCTCGTATTATAATTAATGTGATAATATTAAGTATTCGGGTTGTTTAATGAAAGAAAAAAATGAAAAAATAGAAGTTCATGAAGCTCTTAGTGAAATAGGAGAGGTGCTTCTTTGTTGTTTAAGGTATGATCCCTGTTCAGTTTCAAGGCTTGATAAGGCTCTGGAGCTTATTGATGAAATTATAAATGACCCTGACAATCTTAAAGCCTGTGAATATTACTTTAAATCAAGCGGGGGAAACTATGTTCTTTTTTTCTTTTCCAATATAATTTATAACCTTAAAACTAAAAATGATCTTTATCTTTCCCCTGATGTATTAATATGGCTTGCAAGTGTATGGAAAAATTTTATTAAGCGAAATAAAACATATCAGAGTTTTTTTAAACTTCACAATAACTACCTGGAGATATTTAAAAACTACTTTGATGAGGATTCTTCATTTATTAACAGGCTTACAAATATCAATAATATAAGTGAGCAGTTTTTAAAAGATAATCATAGTGATGATTCAGAGTTAGTCAGGTTTGAAAAATTTTATCAAATTACTGAAGAAATTATTCATGTAATGAAACCTACATATTTTTTCCTTCTTGATTTTATTAAGGAGAAAAAAATTGCTACAGGCAGTTCTTTTGAAGGGGCAGATGATATAGAGCTAACAGGCCTTGCAAATTTTGGTTACGACGTTTTTACTTATAAAAAAATTATTGCAACAGGATGTAAAACTCTGGCTATTTTAGAAGGGGTTTATCTTCTTCTTAAAAAGAAAAAATCAAACCGTCAGTTCAGAATTTTTAACGGTAAAAAGAAATTTGTCACTGCATCTGAAATTTATGATATATACTCGGAAAAATTTGACTTAATGAAAAAGGAGTATATGGAATTAAAGTAACAGGATTTTATTTGATCTTTTTGGCAGATTCCTTCATTATTAATTTTTATCAATAATTTCTTTAAGTTCAAATGCAATTTTCTTCATTTTATTGCTGCTGTCTTTTATTGATTCAGCACTTATTGCATTCCCCTGTACCAGAGAGTTGGTGCTTTCAATGGATTTGGCAATTTCCTGGATGGCTATGGATTGCTCATTGGAGGCATATTTTATGAATTCTGATTTTTCAAAAACATTTTTATTTCTAATAATCATATCGCCCTGTATGTTTTTTTGATTGTAAATAATCTCTATTGTCTCTGTTACTTTAGAATGTGCTGAGTTAAGAGAATTGTTTAAGGATTCCATTAGCTGAATTATCTTTTTGATTATAGAATAGGATGACTCAACATCTTTTCTGTTTGTTTCAATAAGGTCTCTGATTTTTTTTAGCTCACTTGATGAGTTGTCTGCAAGCTTTCCTATTTCATCTGCTACAACTGCAAAGCCTCTGCCCTGGTCCCCGGCGCGAGCTGCTTCAATAGCAGCATTAAGAGAAAGAAGGTTTATTCTGTCAAAAAAATCATCAATAATGCCTGCAATTATTTCTATGTTTTGCGAGCTTTCAAGAGATTTTCTGTTTACCTCATTTAATTCTGCTGAAGCTTCCTTCCCTTCAGATGACATCTTTGTAATGGAAATGAATTCTTTTTGAAGGCCTTTTCCAATCAATTGGATAGAGTCAATAAGGACTGAAAGCGAGCCAATACTTTCGCTTAGGTCATTCACGGAATTATTTTGCTCCATGGTTGTTGTTTCAACATTTGATGTGCTTGATGATATTTCTTCAATTGAAGCTACAAGCTCCTCTATTGTTGCTGCTTCAGTTTGTATATTTAAAAACAGATTGGACATTGCGCTGTCTGTAGTATCCATTGCCTCTGTAAGTTCCATATAGGATTTCCCAATGGTATTGAGGAGCTCCATTATATGGTCGTTTTTTTCATTACTCTTTTGTGTTTCCTCTTTGCTTATTTTAAGAGCAAGATCCAGGGATCGAATTGTGATAAGCGCAATGGTGTAAGTAAGGATGAATGTAACTATTCCAATTATTGTTCCTCTTAAAATCATATCATAGATATTTTCCGGAGTTAATGAAAAGGCTGAGATGTCAATTCTTAGGAAATTAAAAATGAGCCCTATAATTAAAATTGTTATAATTGCTTTATGTAGCCATTTGTTGGAGAAAAAGACTGCAAGGATAATAGTTGGAAATGAAAAAAATGCTATTGTTAACAGGGTTACTTCAGGGGTTCTCATGTATCCGCCAAGGAAAATAATCAGTGTTTGAAATATTGTCAGTACTATACCTGCAGCCCTTGCTCGTCCTTTTATTATAAGTATCATTGCTGTTGAAGCTGAAACAAAGGATGTTCCGCTTGTGGCAAGGGAGTTTATAAGGCCCAGTTTTTTTAAATTAATGAAAAAAAGAGCAATCATTACAAACATAAAAAATGCAGAAAGAAAGAATAGAAATTTTGAAAATGTTCTGGTAAAGTTATCCTTATCTGAATATCTGTAAAAAAGCTTTGAATCAAAATATTTTAAAATCCCCATAACGATTTCTCCCTGATGCTTAATAGTAAAAAGATTAATTTTCCCTATTACATGAAATGGATTTTCAGTGTCAAAATGTTTTTCAATTGATTTGAAAATTTTATGTTTATAAATATTTTCTTATAAGTATGAATGATTATTTATAATTAAAAATTTATATAAAAGTAAGGATAAAGCTCTTTTAACAGAATGCTAAATAATTTTTATCTAAGTCAGAGGTAATAACCATAAAAAGATGCAATTAATGCATCTATATGTATGCGTTTATCATAATATTCTGTTCTGTTATTTCATTGGTCTTTTTAAATAGGGTAAATGTGCAGGCTTTTCCTATACTATGGAAATTCATTGACTTGCTGGAAGGGCTGTGTATAATTATCAATATGGAAGCAGGATATTTTTTAATTACATTTAAATATCTGTTTTATTTAATAGAATTACTATGGCTGGCCTATTTTATAGGATTGTTTATCCCTCTGTTTGGTTTTCAAATAAAAGGCTGGTACATATTGGAGATTTACGGGATTATATTGTCATCATTTAATAAAGGATAAATATTATGGAAAAGGATAAAACTTCAGAAGCAGTTAAAAAAACAAAAGAAGAGATTTCAGGCAAGAGCCCTCTTCCTGAGGTTAAGTTTCACATGTGGCTTGAAAAAGATGGTGGTGTGTTTTTTGGATGTGGCAGATATGAACTGTTATTAAAAATAGAGGAGTTGGGCAGTTTAAAGCTTGCAAGTGAAAACCTGGGGCTTTCCTATAGAGGCGCCTGGGGGAAGATTAAGCGCACTGAAGAAATTATAGGGCAAAAACTTATTTATAAAAAGAACAATAAAGAGGGGTACATGCTCACAGATTTTGGCAGAGGCCTTATGACGGAGTTTGGGGAGTTTTATGACGATGTTTTTGCATACGCCTCCAGGAAGAGTACAAAAAATTTGAATCGTTTTTTTGAATCTGTTGATAATCAGGAGTGAATTAAAACCGGGTAGTTGGCAGGGCTTGTTTTTAGGCTTTTAATGGCCAGTTCCTGTTTCCGGATTTTTTGGGAGAGTATTTCCTCTGTTCAATACTTCATCAATAAAATACCTGCAATATGGTTTCTCTTTAATTAATTGGATTTATAGTATTTTTTATATTGACTTTTGGGTCAAATATGTCAAAAATGACAATACAAAAAAAAGTATGAATAATTTAATAATATGCTAAAAA
>CAZYPA010000108.1:0-6450 GCA_964649175.1 uncultured Leptospirales bacterium
CATAGACAGGGAAGAGGGGATGGTTCGTAAATTAATTAATCTGGATCTTTTGGAGTATGCGAAAAGAATGATGATGGGAAATAAAGCCCTTTTCAGTTATTCTGTGTCAGAATATAATTGTTCCAGAATGGAATAGGTTTTTATAAAAAAATATAAAGAGAAAGTAAAGGAGAATTAAAAGTATGAGTATTGCTGGGGTATTAAAAGATTTTTCTGATCCTGCTTTTATAAAAACCCTTAGTATGGGTGATTTGACAGTGGGGATTCTTATTACAATGCTGCTGGGCATGGGTGTAACTTTTATTGTACTTATCCTTTTACAGATGATTATTTCGCTGTTTAGCAAGGTATTGGCTATAGAAGCTATTATTGGGAAAGAACCTGTCCAGGATGAGGCTGATAGAGATTCAGGTTTAGTTTTGGAAGATGAACTTGTTGCAGTGCTTAAATCTGCAGTGGCTGCAGTAATGCGTAAACCCGTAGATAGTATTGTAATTAAAAATGTAAAAGAGATAAATTAAATCTCTTCCGCTGTTCTGTTCTTTTGATAAATATTATATTTGATTTTGGAGTTTGAAAGATGAAAAAATTTAAAATAGTCGTAAATGGAAAGGGCTATGAGGTTGAAATTGAGGAAATTAATGCTGCTTCAGCCACTTCTGCAGTAAAGGAGGCTCCCCAGGCGCCTAAAAGATCTTCAGGCGGAGAAAGAATTACTGCTCCTCTCCCAGGAACTGTATTGAAACTTCACACAGCTGCTGGTAACAGGGTTAAAGCAGGTGATGTGCTTTTAATTCTTGAAGCCATGAAAATGGAAAATGAAATACTGTCCCCCTTTGATGGTGTAATATCTGAAGTGAGTGTAAAAGAGGGCATATCTGTGGATACCGGTGAATTACTGGTAGTTATTGCTTAGGACCGGTTGATAAGGAGATATTGATATGTTAAATGCAGTAATTGATTTTATTCAGAGTATGGGCTTTTATGGCATGACTGTCCAGCATGTGATTATGATAAGTATTTCATTTGTATTGATGTACCTTGCTATTGTTAAAAAATTTGAACCGCTACTTCTTCTTCCAATCGGGTTTGGAATTTTTTTGACAAATATTCCCTTTGGTGGAGTTATGGATCCGCCTATCATGGCAGTAACCGAGAACTACGTTGAAACTGTGCAGCGCGGAGGAATTTTTTATTACTTCTATCAGGGAATGGGTTTTTTCCCTTCTCTTATTTTTCTTGGTGTGGGCGCAATGACCGACTTTGGGCCTCTTATTGCAAATCCCAGGGCTCTTCTTCTGGGTGCAGCAGCTCAGTTTGGTATTTTTATCACATTTGGAGGCGCTATTTACTCAGGACTTTTTACAGCTCAGGAGGCTGCATCAATAGGTATTATTGGAGGTGCTGACGGACCTACTGCTATTTTTCTCACTGCAAGACTGGCTCCTCATCTTCTTGGTCCCATTGCTGTAGCTGCCTATTCTTACATGGCTCTTGTGCCTATTATTCAGCCCCCTATAATGAGGGCTCTTACAACAAAGAAAGAGCGTATGATACAAATGGAACAGCTGAGAACTGTTTCAAAAAGAGAAAAGATTATTTTCCCAATTGCAGTTTCTTTTGTTGTATGTATCATAGTTCCTGCTGCTACTTCTCTTGTGGGGATGTTAATGTTAGGCAATCTTTTTAAGGAAGCTGGAGTTGTGGCGCGCCTTGAGGATACAGCTAAGAACGCGCTTATAAATATTGTAACCATACTTTTGGGTCTGACTGTGGGAGCAACAGCTACAGCTGAGCAGTTCCTCAAGGTGGAAACACTGGTTATACTGGGTCTTGGAGTGGTAGCATTTGGAGTGGGTACAGGTGCAGGTGTTCTTCTTGCCAAGTTCATGAATCTTTTTCTTTCAAAGCCTATCAATCCTCTTATAGGATCTGCAGGGGTATCAGCAGTGCCAATGGCAGCCAGGGTTTCCCAGGTTGTGGGGCAGAGGGATAACCCTTCGAATTTTCTTTTAATGCATGCAATGGGACCTAATGTGGCTGGTGTTATAGGTTCTGCTGTTGCTGCAGGAGTTTTGCTTTCACTTTTTAGCGGATAATTAATTCAGGGGCAGATGAAATTATCTGCCCCTGTTTCTACTCTTAAAGGTTTTCCCATAAACCAGGGAGGTATATATGAGCTATACTTCGGTTATTCAGATGGTAAGCGGTAAGAATGTTGATGAAAATCTGGCTGCTGCAAAGGATCTGCTCTATGAAGCTGCTGCAAATAAATCCTGCCTTGCTGTTCTTCCTGAAAATTTTGCTTTATTTAGCACTAAACAGCTCATTGAAGAGGGTATGCGTGAGGAAGAAGGGAGTGGGAGAATCAGGAGTTTCTTGAAAAAAACAGCCTCTGATTTGAACATGTGGATTGTTGGAGGCACTGTCCCATCTGCAAAAAGGCCTGATTCTACAGTAATCCATAATAAGGTACGCTCTGCATGCAGGATATACGATAATGCAGGGGAAGAAATAATCCGCTATGATAAAATTCATCTTTTTGATGCAGATGTGGATGACCTTCAGGGGGCTTACAGGGAGTCTGATGAAATTGAGCATGGAGACAGGGCTGTTCTTGCTGACACTCCAGCAGGCCGCATGGGGCTTGCTGTATGCTATGATCTCAGGTTTCCTGAACTTTTTTCTATTCTTAGAAAAAAAGGGGCACAGGTAATTTCCATCCCATCAGCCTTTACTAAAAAAACAGGGGACGCACACTGGGAAGTACTGGTAAGAGCCCGTGCAATAGAAACTCAGTCCTGGGTTTTGGCAGCAAATCAGGGTGGGATTCATTCTTCAGTTAATGAAACTTCAGGTAATTCCATGATTGTTGATCCCTGGGGCCGAGTTGTGAAAAAGCTTAAAACAGGGGAAGGAGTTATAACTGTTGATGTGGACTTACAGGAGGTGGACTTTGTGAGACAGAATATGCCTTTGATAAGGCATCAAAGGCATATTGAATATTGATATTAAAAATTATTACTGTTTAAGCTTTAATAGAATTATTTCAGTCTAAAGGACGGATATTCATCATTAAGACCTATAATGAATGCTATAAGCTTTGTAAGGTATCTGAAATATACAGTCAGATAGTTGAAAAATATTCCCGGCCATCTGCCTGTTGCTATAACTATTATTAATCCGGAAATAAATACAAATGGAATAGTAATAGTAAGTATAGTTAGAATTGCGATATGGGGTAGGGTAAAGAACAGTATCCCTACTATTGAAAGCCTTAATATGGCAATATTTTTTGAGTATTTAAGCGGGTAGGTAACATTTATTTGCAGCTGATGATTAGGGTTTTCTTTTCCTGAGAATTCAGGACGGTCATCAACAATCCCAATGATATTGGTTTTAATTGCAATTAAATATCTCAGTGTATTTTCTATTATTTGCGCAAAATCTTCCAGGCAGTGTCCTGTGAAAAGTATAATTACCTGATTTACAAATATAAGAACTGTAGAAACAGCCATATAAAGCAGCAATACAATAAAGTGTGGTATAAGGCTTATCAGGTAAAGGCCTGTTAAACGGAGTAGTGCTTCAAGTTTTGAATATTTTAGAGAAAAGTCTATTGAAAGAGATGTTGTTCCTCTGGTCGGGATTGAAGCATCAGAGAAATTATCGTCAGGTGTATATAGGTCAAACTCATCGTCAATAGGTATGATTTCAATATCATCGAAATTTATTTCACTATCACTTGCAAAAGAACTTTTTTCATGTTCAGAAGCATCTTCTCTGGCGAGATAATCGTCATACTCATCAAGATCTATTTCAGGTAATTCGTCAAGAGTGTCAACTACGGGCATTCCTTCATCACTTAAGACATCTGTAATATCCTGAAGTTCAAAATCCGAATCTGCTTCATCAGTTGAAAGATTTATATCATCTTTTACAAGTTCATCAAAGGTGATTCCAGCATCATCAATTGTGAGTTTTTCTTCATCTTCAAGGTCCGGGAGGTCATCTGAAACAGAATGCTCTTCAACATCTATATCAAGTGTGTCCAGATCTATTGTTATGCTTTCGTCTTCATCAATGGACTCATCTGAAATACGGTCATTTATTTTTTCAAGGCTTGTCTTTATTGCTTCATCTTCAAGCTCAATGTCCAGCTCATTAAGGTTTAGTGTAAGGTCTTCATCTTCAGAATCTGATAAGTCGCTGCTAATAATTTCTGATTCTTTATCTGTATAATGCACATCCTCAAGTTCAATATCCAGCTCATCAAGATTAAGAGTTAAGTCATCATCAGAATCAAGGTCAAGATCTTTCAATTCCATAGGGGTTGTTTCGTCCAGGTCAATATCCAACTCATCAAGATTGAGCGTTAATTCCTCATCTGAATCTTCTAAAATTTTACTATCTTCATCTTTAGGACTTTCGTCTATTAAAGCTTCTTCAGCAAGGTCAATGTCAAGGTTGTCAAGATCAAGGGTTAGATCATTTTCATCAAAATCCAGTGCTATTCCATTTTTAGAATCTGTATCATCTATAATGTTTTCAGAATCCTCTAGGTCTAGATCAAGATCTGCTAAATCTATATCAATATCATCTTCAGTGGTAAAATCCTTTTCAGGAATAATATCTTTATCAGAAGCAGTATCTTCAAATTCCAGATCTATTGCGTCTAAATCAAGGGGCTCATTATTTTCAGCTTTGATCTTTTCTTCTGAGTCAGGGGTAGTGACGAAAAGTTGATCAATATCCTCCTGGCTGCTGAGCATTGATTCAGCATCATCCTTTTCCTGAAGGTCCTCTTTTTCCGGATCTTCAAAACTAATTTTACTTTCGGCAATCTCACCTTCGGTCTCTATCTCTATTTCATTTTCATCCTGAAATGATAAAATTTCGTCATCTGTAAATAAATCAATATCATCTGTTTTATCAGGTTTTGCATCTAAAATAGGATCAGAATCATCTATAACTATTTCTTCATCAGGGGATATATCAGTGTGAGCAAGGATGGGCTCTTTTGGAAAAGTATCGTCTGAAAAATCCGGTTTTATGTCAGGACGGCTCTTCAACTCTGAGTTTTCAGTTTTTTGAGATATTCGGTTATCTATAATGTTTTCAGTGCCACATTTTAAACAGCTGAAAGCAAATTTTTTTCCCGAAACCTTATCGTCATCCACAGCAAATGCAGAATTGCAATTTTTACACCTGACAATCATTATGAACTCCTGTGTTTTTATCTACCTGGGAAATATTTTTCATTGATGTTGTGCTGTACTATAAGGGGTGAAATAGGTAAAAAGAGAAACATGAACCATTTCATATCCCTTTTATTCAACATCTCAGATTTTTGCATATATTTAAGATTAATATATATACTCCATATTCCCAGGGTGAAAACTGAGAGGAGTATATTTATGGCAGGGTCATCGTTGAAAATTCTGCTAACCTTTGCCAACCACCAGAAATAATATAACCCAGCAGAGAGGGTGAATAAAAGAAGCAACACTACCAGATTATTTTCAGGACTGTATTCATGCATAAAAAACCTGTTTTATAAATAAATTTTTTAAAGCTATCTATTTCATATTAACGGTAAATAATCACCTTTTTCTTAGCCTTTTTTCGTTAAAAAAGATTCGGATACTCAATTCCCCGGTCTTTCACTTATGCGTGCTTTAAGTGTAATAAGCTGTTTGTTTCTCCACACTGTAATTGTTATTGTTTCACCAGCCTGGGTTTCTCCAACTACTGATAACAGATCCTTTATATCCTTTATATTTGTGTTGCCTATGCGTACTATTACATCTCCAACGCGGATCCCTGCCAAAGCTGCAGGACTCTTATCCAGAACTTCAGCTATAAATGCGCCTTCATTTTTTTCAAGCCCAATTTGCTTTGCATCTTCTTCAGAAATCGGAAGAATACTGACTCCCAGATAGCCTCTTTTAACTTTTTGAAATTGTTTAAGCTGAACAAGAATAGATTTAGCAGTGTTCATGGGTATTGCAAATCCTATCCCCATGTATCCGCCGCTTTTTGAGTATATCATTCTGTTTATGCCTATTACTTCGCCATATATATTTATAAGAGGTCCGCCGGAATTACCAGGATTTATAGAAGCATCTGTTTGTATGTGGGACCCGCCTATAAAATCAACGTCTCTCCTTCCTATTGCGCTTATCACTCCAACTGTAAATGTTTTATCCAGACCAAAGGGGTTCCCAATTGCTATTGCCCAGTCACCTACTTCAACTATGTCAGAATCACCAAAGAAAACAGGGTTGAGTTTTTCTTTTGTATCGATTTTTAAAAGTCCAATGTCTGTTCTTTCATCTGAGCCTACTACAGTTGCTTCATATACCTTGTCTTTTATTGTTACATTTACCTTATCTACGCCATTTATAACATGGTGATTTGTACATATATAGCCATCATCTGATATTATAA
>CAZYPA010000109.1:0-6349 GCA_964649175.1 uncultured Leptospirales bacterium
CTTGAAAATACATTTGACTTTATCGTAAGAAACACTTAGCGTTTAGTTAAACTAAGCGATTACGCACAAAAAATAGTTACGCGAAATTCCCGCCAATCAAAAAACTCACCATCCGTGATGGGTTAAGAAAAGCAAGAATAAAACAAAACGTTCAAGAAAAGTCGCAACTTGATCATTTTATAAAAACAGTGACAAACTCAATGGAGGCTAATTATGGCAGGCAAATGTAAGTTTTGTGATTCGTCATCTTATGGTTCATGCTCAAAAAGCCCGCATGGAAAACATGAACACATAGGTGATGAAAAACGCTGTGTTTTTTGTGGCTCCAGTTCTTATGGCTCCTGTTCGAAAAGTCCACATAAAAAACACCAGCATGGACACGGCGGTAATAAATGTATCTATTGTGGATCAACTTCATTAGGGTCATGCTCAAAAAGTCCACACGGTAAACACGAGAAGTAACATAAAACTGCAAGCCTTATTATCAATAAGAATGAGGCTTGCACCAATTTTAGAATTAAAAGATTCTTGCTTTTAATAAACCTATTTGATATAAAATTAATTGCTTTAATTGACAAACATCACATAATCAAAGCGTGAAGTGCAATTAGGACACTAAACTCATTGTATGCATAAAAAATGATTGCTAAAACAGAAACTCTCATGCCCCTTTTAGGAAGCCCGGCGTCCATGATGAGCAACATGATTTTAAATTTTTAGGTTTATATAAAATGGAGAATAATAATGAGAACAACACTTGAAAACATATCAGATAAGAAATATTCTGTTCTTATAAATGAAATAGAACAGGGACAAGTTAAGATACCACAATTTCAAAGAAAATTTGTTTGGACAGTTAAAGAATCAGCAAAACTGCTTGATAGCATAATGAAAGGTTATCCGATTGGAACATTTATATATTGGCGGACAAGCGAAAGACTTCGTTCAATTCGCAATCTTGGGAATATTCCCCTACCCGAACCTAATGATGGGGAATTTGTTAATTATGTACTTGATGGGCAGCAACGTTTAACGTCTCTTTTTGCTGCATTAAAAGGTGTTATCATAACAGATGAAGATAGAAGAACTTCTGATTATTCACAAATTTATATCAATCTTCTTGCTAATCCAGATGAAGAGATTGTTATTACCGAAACTGAAGGTAAAGATAAAAACGATATAATAAAAATTACAGATCTAATGAATGCTAGTTTTGACCAGCTTGCCTCTTTCCCAAAGTCACACTATGCAAAATTAAAACATTATCAAAATGTATTACAAAGCTATAATTTCTCAATAACTAATCTTAAAGATGCTCCTATCGATATTGCAACAGAAGTATTTACTCGTCTAAATGTAGGGGGTAAAGCTCTAACACTATTTGAAATTATGGTTGCCAAAACATATCATATTTTTCCAGAAAATAAAAATAATAATGAATTAAACACTAAAGTCTTTGATCTTTCCGAAAAATATGAAAATTTATTAAATGAATTAAGACCCTCACATTATGACGACATCCCATCAGCAACAGTTCTACAAGTTATTTCTATCTTATTAGCCAAGGATTGCACGAGAAAACAAATTTTAAAACTAGATAAAATGCTATTTATTGAAATATGGGATGAAGCGGCTGATTGCATAAAAAAAAGTATAGATTTCTTTAGAGGTTATGGTATTTCAGTCAGTCGAATTTTGCCTTATAATGCTTTAATTGTTCCATTTAGTTATTTTTTCTATAAACATAAGCATAATCCAACAGGGGAAATGAAAAAACATTTAGAAGATTTTTTTTGGAGAGCTTCTTTGGGCTTTCGTTATTCTTCTGGCGTTGAAAGTAAACTTGCTCAAGATATTGAGAAAATTGATTCTATAATATCTGGTAAATTACCAAAGTATGAATGGGCTGTTAATATTAATGAAAAATTTGTAGAGACAAATGGTTGGTTTGGTACAGGAAAATCCTTTATAAAAGCAGTTTTATGCCTATATGCTAAACAAAGACCAAAATCATTTGATAGTAATCAAGACGTTATCTTAGATAATAGTTGGTTAAAAATTGCATCAAGTAGAAATTATCATCATTTTTTCCCTAAATCATGGATGAGTAAAAATTACAAAGACAAAGATTCTTTTTATGTAAATCATATTCTTAATATTACTATTGTAGATGACTTTTTAAATAAGCGAGTTATTAAAACTAAAAGCCCTGGAACATATATGAAAACATTTCAAAGTCAAAATAATACTTTGAAATCAACTATGAAAACTCATTTTATTGATATCGATAAAGATGGAATTTGGGAAAACGATTACGATAAGTTTTATCAAAATAGACTAACGAGAATAACAAAAGCCTTAAGCAAATTTATTATTCAACAAGAAGTAACTTTAGAAGAACTAGAAGTTTATGACGATATTGAAGAACCTGAAGATATTGAAAATTAATCTTGGTACAAAACTTGAAGACCCCTTTTTGCAGGCACTTGTTGAAAGGGGCTTTCAAGTAGTAAAGCTTTATATTTTAAAACAGCAGTTCAACACCGCAACTCACTTCCTGTGTTAATAATCCTTTTTACTGTATATTCCTTTCAGTAAATCCCCAACAAACTTCTTTATTTATAATATGAAACCAAGACTATTGCTTTAAAATACATTTGATTTTATCATAAAAAACACTTAATATTTAACTAAACTACAGGAGAAGGAATATGGATGAAAAAAGATATAAATCAATAATGGAGAGAGATTTTGAATACAGCTTGGAACTTTATCTTTTCCATCTCATTTTAGATGAAAATGAGCAAAATGCTACTCCGGAAAAGTTTATGGGCTTCAATCCTGATAATAAATTAATTGATGATTACAGGAAAGCATGTCAGCTTAAAATCAATGAACTTTTTAAAGGGAAAAAAATTGGAGATATAGATGCACGCTTTACATCTTGGTATAAGGAAAAAGATTTGAAAGAATATAAAAATTTATTTTATATTGATTTTAAAGAAAAACTTCCATTCCCTAAACTCAAGCAAATGTTTACTGATGATCAAACAAAAAATCAATGTCACTATTGTGACATACATGAACATGATATCGAAAAGTTAATTACTAAGTCTGATATTCAAACCAAGCGTTTACTTACCAGAGGGAGACATCTGGAAATTGACAGAAAAAATCCATGTCTTGGATATACAGAAGATAACATTGTTCTTTCCTGTTACTGGTGTAATAATGCTAAAACTGATGAATTTAGTTACGAAGAGTTTAAAAATCACATAGCACCAGGGATTAAAGAAGTATGGGAAAAAAGACTTGGGTACAAACTACATTCACCAGCAATGGAAAATTTTAATAATGAAAAAAAATAAAATATTTCTTGTCTGGCCGGAACAGCTGAATGGGAGAAAGCACCTGACAAAGTTTTATTACGATTATATCAGCTATTTTGCACCGGAAACAAACCTTAATATAATACTTAAAGATATTTCCATTAAAACGAATATACTTAAACAAATCCAATCCATAAATCAATCGATTAACATTTCATTTCATCATATACCAGAAGTAATGGATATATGGATAAGGGACTGGGCTCCGCTCCCTGTTCAAACTGATAAAGGGATAACTCTCCTTAAAGCAAAATATAGCCCTGCATATATAAAAGAAAAAGATTATCTTTATTCTGCGGGTGATGATATGGCAGGAAAAAAACTTGCCGACATACTTGAAATCCCTCTTGTTGATTTCCCGCTTGTATGGGATCTGAGTAATTTTACCTGCAATGACCAAGGCATAGGTATTGTGACTGAAAGAATTTTAAAGGATAATCCGCAGTATAATGAAAAAGAAATAAAAGAATTATTTTTAAAATATATGGGAATCACTCAACTGCTGATTGTCCCTGAGGAGCCTGGTGATATTACAGGGCATATTGACGGGACAATGATGTTTATAGATGCAGATCATCTTATTTTGGCACAGTATCCGGAAGATCACATTGAAGAAAATATTTTTCTCAAAAAAATTGAACAAATGATTAAAGAGAAGATAAAAGGAGAATTAAAAATTACCAGAATATTAAATGGACCGGTTTTTAATAGATCTTGCGAAGGTATAGGTAGTGCCATAGGGAATCATATTAATTATTTTTCTATAGGAGATAATTTATATTTCCCCTGTTATGGGATTAAAGAAGATTTAGTAGCCAGGAAAAGTTTAGAGTTAATTCTTAAAAATAAAAATATTATTGATGTAAATACACCCAATATAAACGATCTGGCTAATAAAGGAGGAGTACTCCATTGCATAACCTGGAGTATATAATCATTAACAAAAAAAGCTCTTGAATACTCAAGAGCTTTTTTTATGCGCGTCTGGAGGGATTCGAACCCCCGACCAACGGATTCGTAGTCCGCTACTCTATCCAGCTGAGCCACAGACGCAATTTATATTTGAATACGACCTGCTATCTTTTCAAAAAAAGGAATTCCCTTTTCAAATTTTTGCAGCATAAAAACTGTTCCAATAATTGCAAAAACAAAATAAATAAAATAACCTGCGTAAATAAGCATAACAATAACAAATTTAAAAATTCCACCACCAGCAGGTATAAAAGCAGTAATGAAGTAAAGAAGAGTGGATACAATAAAGAAAAAAGCAGCAAGAACAAAACCCTGAACAGAATGAAAAAGGAGAAATCTGTCATCTTTCCTGAAACACATGGGAAAAAACCAGCCGATAAAGGGGAAATAAGCAATATAAGGGATAACCTGTTGAAGTTTCTCTTTTAATAAAGCAACTTTATCTTTTATCAATTCAACTTTTTCTTTTATAAACACCATTTTAACTCATTCGGAGAAGGGGGGATTCGAACCCCCGGTACCTAAACGATACAATTGCTTAGCAGGCAACCCCCTTCGGCCACTCGGGCACCTCTCCAGCTCTATGAGGATAAAAAAATAATCGGAGAGTGAGGGATTCGAACCCCCGGGGCTATGAACCCAACGGTTTTCAAGACCGCCTCCATCGACCACTCGGACAACTCTCCGAGAGCAAATCTATTTGTTTAAGGATTCATGTCAAACCAAAAAATTAAAAAAAAGGCTTATGAAGAGCTTTATTTTTACATTAGCCTGTTTAAATATCCGGGTTTTTACTGTTTTCATATTAATCATAGAATACCTGATTAATTTAAGGAAATAATGGCTGACAACTTTATATTATCTGCGTACCAACACCACTATCTGTAAAAATCTCCAACAAAACAGCATGCTCTACTCTGCCATCAATAATATGAGCTTTTTTTACTCCACCGCTTACAGCTTCAACACAGCAGTTTACCTTTGGTATCATCCCGCCGCTAATTATACCTTTTTCAATAAGGGAAGAAATATTTTCAGATGCAAGAGTTGTGGCAAGCTTCCCATCTATCAAAACTCCCTCAATATCTGTTAAAAGGATCAGCTTTTCAGCCTTAAGCGCCTCTGCTATTTTACCAGCTGCTATATCAGCATTGATATTATATGTCTGCCCATCCTTTCCGGCACCTATTGGCGCAATAACCGGAATAAACCTGTCCTTTTCAAGTATTTCAATAATCTCAGGATTAATTTTCTCAATAGCTCCAACCTGCCCTATATCAATAGCCAGGCCATGTTCATTGTGATAAAGCTTTCCAGCAGTAATAAGACCAGCATCCTTGCCCGAAAGCCCCACTGCCTTGCCGCCTGCAATGTGTATATTATTCACAATCTCCTTGTTGACCTTGCCCACCAGAACCATCTCAACAACGTCCATTGTTTCATCATCAGTAACCCTGAGCCCTTGAATAAATTCCGATTTTTTCCCTATCTGCTCAAGAAGCTTTTCGATCTGGGGGCCGCCTCCGTGAACAACCACAGGACTAATCCCCACAAGTTTAAGAAGGGATATATCCCTGGCAAAGGATAAGCGCAGATTTTCATCTGCCATGGCATGTCCGCCATATTTTATAACAACAGTTTTTCCGCTAAACTCTCTAATATAGGGGAGAGATTCAATAAGGGTATTTACCTTTTCAATTGATTTTTTTATTGTCATAATGATCCTCCCTGCTCTGCTTTACAGGGAAAAGATTTTGAATTATTTGTAAAGTAAAAATATTCTAAATTCTTGTTTACACATAAGTAATTTTATGCTAAGATAAAAAACCTGATAAACCAGAATATAAATTTTATCCAGAACTTTACGAACAAGAGATTAATATGGTTTTATTTATTGAATGGAGGCTTTATGATCACGCTAAAAGGCTATGAGGATATTATTGCAAAAGTCTACTCCTATAAGCAGGAACATGTTTTTGAATACTGGA
>CAZYPA010000110.1:0-6153 GCA_964649175.1 uncultured Leptospirales bacterium
TTATTCCCTGCAAAGACATTATAAAAAAATTACCAATTATAAGAAGATAAAGCACGTCTTTAAGCTTATTAATAACATCTTTTTCAATATCATCAGGAAATGGAAGCACCTTATACACAAGCCCATCCAGCTTGTAACCATCTTTTAACAGGAAAAAAAGCGTAGTAAGCATGAAAAAAAGCTTAATTGCAAATGTTACAGGATAGGAAATTACAGATGTCATTCCTGAAAATATTTGCGCAGAGGTTCTCTGTATAAAAGCCATAAATTTTGCAACAACTTCATCTTTTCCAATATTCATATAACCGAGTACACTTTGCACAGCGTATGAATCACCAAGCTCGGAAAAGTAATTGCTGTCTATTCTTATCTGGATATGCCTGTACAGGTCCAGAGCCTGTTCAGTAAGCATTATTAAAAGAAAAGTCAAAGGTAGAAGAAAAATAATTGAAAGAATAATAATTACAAAGGATGAGCTTAACAATCTTATCTTGATTACAGAAAGAATTTTGTCATGAAATGGCCTTAAAACAATATAAAAAATAAAAGCGAATAAAAATACCCACAAAAAACTTCTGAAAATATAAAATAAAAAGAAAATAACAACACTAAAAAAAATAAGAAAAACTATTCTCATTGTTTTATTCTGTTTAAAAATCTGATAGGAGCTCTGCTTTGTCATAATAAAGGGAATTCCTCTTTTTTATAATACATCCCGTATAAACGGGATGTATTATATTACAATTAAATAACCCGCCAATACCATAAAAGATATCAGCCTTCATAAAACTCCAGGTTACTTTGTCAGATAGTGAGATAGATCAGCAGCAATTTTAGAAATTGCGTGATCCAGATATGCTTCATCAGAGACTCTTTCCTGCAATGCCTTAATCTTTTCTTTGTCTCCGGTGATTTTACCCTGTCTTATCTCACGATCCTCCATTTTCATGAGATTGTTCATTGAGAACCTCCAAGGCCGCCTGTTCCTCCCTGAACAGGTTATGTTGACCTAGTTTTTTAATCGTCAATATTGGTAATTTAATAAATCAATTTTCATTAATCAACCAAATATTCCTCATTTAAATATTTTTCAGATTATTTAGATGATAATATTTTTGTTGTCATAAATATATGATAAGCTATATGGTTATTTAGCAAACCAGTATCTAAAAAGCTCTATAATAGATACGTGCAGGAGACAGGCAAAGTGGATAAAATATACGGCTGGACAGGTAAAATCCTCAAAATAGACCTGAATAATGGAAAATACAGCATAATTTCGCCGGATAAAAATATTTACATAAAATATATTGGCGGGAGAAGCCTTGGTGTACATTATATGCTTCCATCTGCCCATCTGCATTGGCAAAATCCAGAAATGCCTCTAATGTTTATAACAGGCCCGCTTACAGGAACAGAATCGCCCTGTTCAGGAATAATTTCAATAATTACCATGTCCCCTATTACAGGAACCATTGGTGATGCCTCAGCAGGAGGGAAATTTGGAACTGAACTAAAAAAAGCCGGATGGGACGGGATAATCATTACAGGAAAAGCTCCGGAATTATCCATGATTACAATAGAAAACAGCATTGTTAAAATACACAGCGCCATGCACCTTAAAGGAAAAAGTACAGGAGAAACACCAGCCCTTCTCAATACAGGAGGCGCAAAAGCAATTATTGGGCCAGCAGCTGAAAATGGAGTTCTCTTTTCAACAATAGCCTTTGACAATGAATATGCTGCAGGAAGAAACGGCGCAGGTCTTGTTATGGCAGATAAGAACCTGAAATGCATTCATGTAACAGGAACTAACGAAGTTCCAGTAAAGGATTCAAAAGAACTTAAAAAAGCGCGAGAAGACATATTGAGGCTTGCTTCAGCTTCACCTGTGCTTATGGGAGAGCTTGGAATTGCAGAATACGGAACAGGGACTTTTTACGACCTTATAAGCAGCAGACGCATGATGCCCACATATAACTTCCGCTCTACCTTTTTCCCAGGTACAGAGAAACTCAATGCCTACACTTACAAGCAAAAATATAATCCGATTAAATCAGGGTGTAGCGGATGTCACATTTTATGTAAAAGGACTGATAATTTAAACAGGGCAATTCCCGAATATGAAGCCATGTCCCACTTTACAGCACTTATAGGAAACAGGGATATTGAAGTAGTAATGGAGGCAAACCATATATGCAATGAGGCAGGAATGGACACAACAAGTGCAGCCTCAACTATTGCCTGTTATATGGAAATCAATGATATTCCATCTGGGAAGATTGAAATTTTAAAGCTCCTGCATGATATAGCTTCATCAACAGGTGAGGGAGAGCTTCTTAAACTGGGTTCAAAAAAATACGCTACACTTAAGGGACGTCCTGAACTTTCAATGTCAGTAAAAGGGCTGGAGATTCCTGCATATGACCCACGAGGAGCATATGGCATGGCTTTAGCCTATGCCACATCCACAAGAGGAGCGTGCCATTTACGCGCCTTCCCCCTTTCTCATGAAATACTTAGGAAGCCTGTAGCAACAGACCGCTTCACATTCAGCGGCAAAGCAAGAATAATTAAAATCGCAGAGGACTTAAACGCTGCAATTGACTCCATTACTGCATGCAGATTTATGTTCTTTGCAGCCACAATGGAAGAATATGCAAAAGCCCTTATAGCTGTAACAGGGGTAAACTTTACCGGACAGGATATTCTTCTTTCAGGAGAAAGAACCTGTTATACTGAACGCATAATCAATTATACAAAGGGTTTCACATCAATAGATGATGACCTCCCTGAAAGGTTTTTCTCTGAAGCAGGGACTTCAGGTGAAGGCACTGAAATCCCGCCTGTAAACAGAGAGGATTTTCTTGAAGCCAGGACCCGCTATTACAAAATACGAGGCCTTACCCTGGAGGGTTCTCCAATAAAAGAAAAAATCAGGGAGCTGGAAATAGAATGGAATCTCTAATAATAAAATATACAAACAAGCTTGTTTCCCAGAATTTGTGCAATCCCAAGGATCCTCTTTTTGGAGGAATTGATGATACTGTTATATGGAACAGGAAAAGCCCGGATATACCTGTTCTGGAGGAGATAATAAAATCGCTCAATATTAACACTATCCTCTATTCTCCTGTAAAGGAACCCTACAAGTCTATTATAAATTACCTGGCAGAAAACAGCACTATTAACAATAACACCATTTTTCCTGATGACACAGAAACCAGAACATTTCTCCATGATATTCCTGTTTCCCATGCATTTAATTCTGACAATATAATTGAAGCGCTAAATAAAAGAAAAGGAATAATAATAAAAGACAAAGGAATAATGACCTGTGGTACAGTGAGCCCTGAGCAGGCATTTGTTACATTCAGCTCAATCTGTTTTTCATGCTTTGTAAAATTTATGACAGATTTTTACTATCATACAACAGGGGCCACAAAGCTGACAGGCAATCCGGAAAAGATTGCAGCAAATGCTGTTTCCATTTACGAAAATTTTATATCAGGAATAAAGGATCAGCCTATTATTACAGGACCATTCCAGTCACCTGATGATACTATAGCTGCAATTATTGAAGCTGGCCTGCTTACAGTAAGATCTGGAATGGTGGATTCATTTTTCGGCAATGTTTCAGCAAAATTCAAAGACATTATTTTTATAAGCCAGACAGGGAGCTCGCTTGATGAACTTGCAGGAACTATTGATCCCTGTCCTGTGGACAATTCAACATCCAATGCCATAACCTCCTCAAGTGAATTTTCAGCACACAAAAGTATTTACAGGCTTTCCAGGACAGCCACAATTCTCCATGGTCATCCCAGGTTTTCTGTAATAATATCAATGCTATGTGATGATATGAATTGCGCAAACAGGGGACTATGCCACATCAATTGCTCAAAAGAAAGATTTATGCAGGATATCCCCATAATACCTGGGGAGGTGGGTACAGGAGAAAAGGGTATTGCCACAACACTGCCTCCTGCCTTAAAAGGGCAAGGTGCAATTGTTTATGGCCATGGCCTTTTTACCACAGGAACAACAGGCTTCAGAGAGGCTTTTTTAAACCTTCTTGATATAGAAAAAAAAGCCCTTATTGAATATAAGAAAAGAACAGGCCTTTCATAATCAAACTTATAAAAAGCCCTTGTTCTTATGCCCTTTTTTCTGAAATATGAAATCCTCCCTGTTTAACAACAGCCCTTCCACGATTATTAAAAACATCAAAGTCAACACTAGTCCCCTTATTGGCTGAATATTGTTTTCCAACAAGGGTTAAAACATCTCCGGGTATTACAGGATATGAAAACCTGGCAGAAACAAAATCCATAAGTGAAGAATCTTTATCTCCTATCACATCTATTAGAGAATTTGCACACATTGCCATAACACATACACCGTGCAGTATAGTGCCTGGCAACCCTGCTAAGCGGGCAAAAAATTCGCTTGTATGAATAGGATTTGTATCCCTGGAAACCTTTGCGTATTTTTTCTGCTGTCCTTTAAAGGTTTTGATCTGTATTCTTATTTCCTGTGCAGTAGAATCAATTTCTAATTTATCTATTTTTTCTTTTTCATCTATAGTTTGTGTTTTCTTTTTTCTTCTCACAATAAAACCGGTATCAGCATCAACAACAGGTTTCCCATCTGAATAACCCTTTGTTTTTATCAGAAGCATTTCTCCTGCAGGGGTATCAACTATATCAGCAATGATCATTTCTACAGATAAAGGCACATCCTTACCTACAAAGCCTGTAATGTTTAAGCCCTGCATTCCATGAACCATTCTAAGAATATCGAGTTTTAAATCTTTGTGCGTTATTATATTTTTAAACATGGGATATAATTTTCTGGAAAAAAAGAATGGAGGCGCAGGGGAATCCTCTCCAAGATATTTATTAAAATCATCCCCTGTTGCCTCAGAGTATTTTTTTATTTCATCAAAGTCTGAGGGGCCAAATTCTTTTTTAATAGTGTATCCTATCATACTCCTATTAAGACCTGATGAATTTATATTCATTGCCATGGCCTTAAATATTTTGATATTATTAATAATCATTTTATTTCGCCCCTACTGGTGTATAAATCTACTTTGCCTTTATTTATCCCATTCCCCCTGATTTCTCAGGTCATTAACAATTTCAAGAGATTGATCTTTTAGAACAAGATAGTCGATTTTTGCAACCCTGTTTAAAGGCATCTCCCCTGGCTTTACAATAACAACGTGTGAAGGCCTGGAATAGGCTGAGATGTCATCACAAGCAGCCATTACCTCTTCAGGTGTAATTTGAACGCCTTCAACCGGCTCAACAAAAGTCATTATAGCTTCCATATAAATATTATGGGGAACACCAACACATGCTACATTAACAACTTTCCCCAAAAACTTATCAGAAATATGATTAACAACATCCTGTGGATAAACCTGATATCCCTTTGGCTTAATTACAAATTTAGCCCTTCCAACAAAATGGAGACCTTCATGATCATAGTAACCTAAATCACCAGTATAGCAAACTCCATCTTTAGAAATAGTTTTAGAAGTACTTTCCGGATCCTTATAATAGCCTGGAAATATCTGCGGTCCGGAAAAACATATTTCTCCTATTTCTCCTTCAGGAAGAGCTTTCCCAGCAGTACCATCAGGGTTCATAAGCTCTCTAACACTTATAGGTGTTAACTTCATATCAAAACCAATACTTCGGGCTATATCCTCAACAGTGGCATCAACATCTGTGTATGTACAAAAACCAGCAGTTTCAGTCAGGCCAAGCCCTGTGCCAATTTTTGGAGCCATCTCCTGCATCTTTTTGAGGAACTCAACAGGAACTGCCTGACCGCCATAAAGTATAAATCTTAAACTTGACAAATCAAAGCTTTTATAATTGGGAAGCTGCCATTCAAGGTTAAACAGCGCAGGGATCTGCCCTATCACTGTAACCTTATGATCCTGTATTGCCTGAAGGCTTTTTTCCGGATTAAAGATATGCAGAATAACAGAAACTCCTCCTCCATAAATTGAAGTTGCAAGCTGCTCAGTAACACAACCCACATGAGAAGGTGGAAGGTTTACCAGCATTCTGTCTGATTCTTCCAGTTCAAAAGCTACAGCAAGGCCTATGTTTTGAATTAATATATTTTCATGGGTAA
>CAZYPA010000111.1:0-6057 GCA_964649175.1 uncultured Leptospirales bacterium
TATTCCTGAAAGTCGAAATGTAATCAGATACAGGAACAATATACAAAGGGCTGTTCTATGGGGTGTGAATAATGATTTTCTTAAAATCAAAGGGCGATCTCTTATAAGTGGCAGGGCTTTTACTGATGAAGAGATCAGCTCCTTTGGCAAAGTTGCTATTATTGGCCTCACTTTAAAAGAAGAACTTTTTGGCAGTTCTGATCCAATTGGTGAGCATATTCTTCTTAATGATATGCCTCTTCAGGTTATTGGAATTTTAAACAGGGCAGGAAAGGCCTTTTCCGGAAGAGATTTTGATAATAAAGTTTTAATTCCATACTCCACTGCAAATGTAAGAATATTTGGACGGCGTAATACCTTCTCTGAAATTATTATGTCAACTAAAGAGGAGCGTATGCTTGAAAGTGCAGAAAGCAGCCTTGTAAAATATTTTAGGCGTGTTCATAATCTTAGAACTGATCAGGAAAATGATTTCTGGATTAATACAAGCAAAGAAAAATTGAAAATGACAGAGGATATTACAAAAGCCCTGTCTCTGCTTTTGGCAGGCATTGCGTCTATTTCTCTTTTTGTAGGCGGGGTAGGGATTATGAATATAATGCTTGTTTCAGTTACAGAAAGGACCAGGGAGATTGGAATAAGAATGGCAATCGGGGCTAAAAGAAAAGATATCCTTTTTCAGTTTTTAATTGAAGCTGTTACATTAACATCAGCAGGTGGAGCTGTTGGTATAATTTTTGGTTTAGTCGGATATTCTATTATTATTTATTTTTTGAAATGGAATTTTATATTTTCTTTTTCAGCAGTGTTGCTTTCATTTCTTTTTTCCACATCTGTTGGGATTTTTTTCGGGTATTATCCAGCAAGGAAGGCTTCAAATCTTAAACCTATAGAGGCTCTTAAATATGAATAAAGGGTTTATCCGAAATTTAGCTTTGAAGTTTCAGAACAAAATTTCCGGGAAAGATCTTTTGTTTTTTCTTTGTCTTTTTTTTATTATACTTATTTTAAGAGGCCCAACTCTTTTTAATGATTATTATGATGCAGATGAACTTGCAGCCTATGTACAAACAAGGGATTATATAGCAGGCGATATTCCAGGTGTTGATTTTCATGAAAGCAAACATTTTATATATCATCTATTCTTTAAAGCTGCTTATACTATTTCTTATGATTATGGCTGGGCATTTGTTCATCTTTTTGCTATATTTATAGTTTTTTTTACGTCTATTTTTATTTATTTAACTGGCAGGGAGCTGCTTGATAGAAACACAGGTATGCTTTCTTCGATCTTTTATGGGGTTATGATATCATCCTTTAATAAGGATTTTTTGGCAACAAATGGTGAAATTGTATATAACCTTTTTCTTGCAGCTGGTTTGTATTTTTTTATAATTGCTTTAAAAAAACCTTTAAGAAAAGGGATGCTTTATTTTTTTATAACACTTTTAATGTCCTGGTGTGCATATAATGTAAAGTTTCATGGAATTATTTTGTTCCTTTTTTTGATTTTATTTATTACAGGCTATCTGCCATTCAGGAAATGGGGATTTAAAAGTAAATATTTTAAAATTATTGCTCTTGTAATTTTGTCCGGCCTGGGGTTTTTTTTTATAGCTTATATTGCAGAAGACAGGTTGAGTCACGCTGTTTTTAATCAGATCCTTTCAAAAATTTATTATGCCACAGCCCCTGGCAGAGATTTTGGATTTCTTGATTTAATTTTACGGTTTATACAAAGACAGGGTCTTCTCCTTTTATGGCATTCAGTGCTCTGGATTCCTGCTTTTGTTTATACATGGGATTTTTTTCGCAGCAGGTTTGAAAGCTCAGATCTGGCAGAATCTGCACTTATTCTTTTTTTTATTTCAACTTATCTTATGGTCTTTGGTGGAGGTGCCAGGCTTTATTATCATTATTTTATGGCAACTTATCCATTTCTGGTAGTTGTTGCTGCAATAGGCCTTGTAAAATCTGAAAAGAAGATAATCAAAATAATTAACAGAAATATTTTGAAGTTTATTTTAGTTCCTGCACTTTTCTTTTTTGTATGGAATACAAAAGATGTTATTGTTAAACACTTTTATCCGGAAGCTTTTTATAATGAAAGTCGGGTACTTTATTGGACCAGGGGAATATTTATGGGTACCTATAATCATTATCTTCTTCCAGATCAGGATTATAAAGGAGCTGTTGAATATATTAAAGAAACTACAAAAGACAATGACAGGCTTTTTGTCTGGGGAGATGGTCCTTATATCAATTATTTTTCAGACAGGCGAATGGGTGGATATGGCCTCTGGATGAAAAACACAGCCTATAAAATAAGAGAGCTCTATTCCATAGGAACAAGGGATGCAATAGTTCAGGCTAGAAATATTGAAAATTTTATCATCAATGATCTTGTTAAAAAGAATCCGATGATAATTGCCGATGTTTCTGAAAATGGCCTCTCCGGATTTAAAGTTTCATTAAAAGAGTCAAGGTATCTTTATAAATATGTGACTTTTCATTATTATTTTGATAAAAATATAAATGGAATAGATATTTATAGAAGAAAGCAAAAATAAATTATCTTTTTTCCTATAATAGCTTTGGGTAATTCCTCTTATTTCCATATACTTTTCATTTTTACAAGCTCCCGGCCTTCTGGTGGTTTAGAAATACTGTGTATAAAAGTTTTACTATCACTGTTCAGTGGTGTTGTGTTTACTGTGAGTATGTCTCCGCAATTCCCTTCAGCACGGAAGTTTATATCAATTTCATAGAGCTTTGAGGATTCATAAATATTTTTTGGAACTGTGTCCAGGCACCAGTCTATATATTTTACATTGTTAATATGTCTGTAAAGATCACAGTGTGAGTAGGATGCAGTTATTGATGAGGTAAATTCAGGATTAACAGGGCTTTCAAGTTTCTCAAAAACATGGGGTAATGGTACATCCCTGTCAAGGGTTTCCACATTTGAAACATCTATATCAATATTGGCGCCGCTTCTTTTTGAAAGATTAAAAGGCAAAGCAGAGTTGATTGCAAGTCCCAGGGTTTCACCCTTGTCAGATTCTATGATAAAATTTCGTATAGCATACCTGTTTGTAATAGGAGAAATCCATGTATGTATTATTACTCTTTCTTTCCATAAAGGGTAGCGTAGCATACGTACATGCAGGCGCGTAAGAACAAATACCAGGTCCTGAACGCTTATACCTGCCTTATCCATGAGCATCATTCCGTGGGTTATGCCTGCTTCCTGAAGATAGTTGCAGATTGTAGCCATGGTTGCTGCGCTGTCCATGCCTGCATCATAAACCTGGACTTTAAACTCTCTGGACATAATAGAAATATTATTTACTGAATTTTTCATGTTCATTTTTTGATTCCTCTAAGTGTATTTAATATTTATAATTGAAAGATCTCTATTTTTAGTTTTTGATATTTTAAGCTCTTTTTTTGAACTGTTTTTAAACTATAATTATCTTTATCTGTTAAACCTGATTTTAATATTTACAATTTCAGGCCTCCCGGTTGTGCGTACAGGCGGTCCCCATGTGCCGTATCCATTTGAAACATAAACATGTGTGTTTTTAAATTGTTTGTATCCGTGACTTATTTCATAAAGAGCTCTTGTTATGTAATTAAAGGGCCATAGCTGCCCATTATGGGTATGACCTGAAAGATGAAGGTCAACCCCTTCTTTTACAGATTCATCAATGCTGTAAGGCTGATGGTCCATAAGAATTACAGGCATGCCTGTGTCTGTGTGTTTCAGTATTGCTGCAAGGTCATTTCTTTTTTTGTCCGAGAATCTGCCTATGCTCAAATCTTCTCTGCCAACAAGAATAAAGGCATTTTTAATTACAACAGCTTTATCCCGGAGGATAATTACTCCATGTTTTTGAAGAAAAGCAACTGCATCATCAACTCCGCCAATATATTCATGGTTTCCGGTAACAGCAAAAACACCGTAGTGTGCTTTAATTGACTTCATAATATCCCCGTGGTTGTTCTTTATCACAGGCTTAAGGTTTTCATCAAAGATATCTCCAGGGAAAAGCACAATGTCAGGGTCAAGGGAGTTAATTGTATTGGCAAGCCTGGAAAGTTTATTCACGCCTACAATGTTTCCCAGGTGTATGTCAGATGCTGCTACAATATTAAGCGAGTCCAGACCCGGGGATTTTTTGTTTATTTCTAAATCAATTGTTTTTACAATGGGTGAGGAGGCAATTACAAAGCCTGTAAAAAATATTGTTCCTGTTAAAATTGCAACAGCTCCCATGAGTTTTAGAGGAATGTTGTTGTTTAACATCCACTCTTTGTCAGGAAGGAAGTTTACAAAATAATTTAGCACTCTGATTAAGTCAATTGCCAGGGTAAATAAAACAGCATAAAGGAGAAATGCAAGCCACAAGGATCCAATGAGTATTAAAATATGGTTATCCTGGAAAAGACCTGTTTTTTCTCCAACTTCACCAATAATAAATGCTGCAGCAGGGAAAAGAATCGCTACTGAATAAGTAATGCGTATTAAAGCTGATTGAGGCAAAGCCTGCAATCCCCTTATTAAAATATAGGTATTGCCGCTTATATAGATTGTAAGTACTATAGCTAAAAATGTTATCATGGTGCTGGTTCTCAAAATTGAGTCCTCCTGGAGTATGTTTATTTAATCAGCACAGTTATATGGTAGCATCTGTTTTCTTTTTCATAAAATACATATATTTTCCCTTCTCTTTGAAGTTCAAGAAGAGTTTCCATAAGTATGGATTTAAACTGCCTTCTCAGAGCATCGCCCATTAAAAATCCTGTTCTGCTGTGAAGGGATTTTCTTAACTCTTCCTGTGCTTTCCCATTTGTTTCCAAAACAGGCATTTGTACATAGTAGTCATCAAAAAATATGTCAAAGCATCCGCCAAAACTGTGAGTTGAAACAAATTTTCGTCCGAATAATTTTTCCTGGTAATCCACAGTGCGTATTACTGATGATACTGCAATTTTTACAATAGGCAAATTTGCTTTGCGGGCTTGAAGTTTTTCCTGAAATCTTGAAGCTACAATTTCAAGTCCTTCCTTCCCTTTTTGTGTCAAGTATCTGTACTCCTTTTGTACATTATGAAAGTAGTAAAGGTTTTCATTTCCTGTGTCAATAGATACAAGCTGTCCCTTTGCTATTTCATTATTTATATCCTGGATATTTTTTAAAGCAGGAGTGCCATGTTTAACAACCTGATCTGCATGAGCTTTGAGGTTGAATTTCATTAGTTCGTTTTCCATGTGAGGTTTGGCATAATCGCTGTAAATAGGGATGTTTTCAATAAAGTCACGTTCAATTTTATATGACATGTCCTGGTATAATTTTACATATTCAACCAGAGAGTTTTCTTTTTGTTGAATTGTAACAAATGCAAGAGCTATGAAAAGGGCTGTTAACACAGCTGATAATATTACAGCTTTTTTATTCATTTTAATCTCCATAAAACAGGATTTTAAAATTTTCTATAGTACCTTTTTTAATGCAAGGTTTTTTTAAGGTATAATATATGCTCTTTTTATTTATTTTTATTTGACATGCAGGTTTAAGTGTGATTTATTCCAAGGAAAAGGTTACTTTAAAATTTTATTGCTCAAGGAGGATTTATGACAGTTGAATCTTTAGTTATTTTTATTCTAGTAGGAGCTGTTGCAGGATGGCTTGCAGGTATTATAATGAAGGGAGCCGGCTTTGGCCTTGTTGGGAATATAATTGTAGGGATTGTGGGCGCCTTTATTGGAAGTTTTATTTTTGGATTTTTTAAGATTTCCTTAGGTAGTGGGATTATAGGTTCAATAATTGTTGCCCTGATTGGTGCGATTGTACTTCTCTTTATTATTGGGCTTATAAAAAGATAATATAAAATATTATTAATTTACATTTTTGATTAATTTAAAACAGGGATTTTTTTACCCTGTTTTAAATTTTATACTGCAAGGGGTTGTTTTAAATAGCGGATTTAGGGGGTCAGAGCCTGTTTTACACAACCCAGTTTTCTATTCTTAAATTTTTTATTCTTTCGAATT
>CAZYPA010000112.1:0-5925 GCA_964649175.1 uncultured Leptospirales bacterium
AAAAGGCTTAATGATAATTCCATGATCAAGGTAAAAGAGGCTGAAGATGGAGATGTTGTGCTCCCAGGGCATGGTTATGTTGCTCCGGGTCATTCACATATGAGAATAGTTAAAAAGGGGAGCGATTTTAAACTTAAAATATATAAAGCAGAAAAGGTTTCCGGACATATGCCTTCAATTGATGTGCTTTTTGATTCAGTAGCACAGGAATTGGGGGAGAAGGCCATAGGTGTTATAATGACAGGTATGGGCAGGGATGGTGCAGAGGGTATGCTCAAAATAAAAAAGAGCGGCGGCCACACTATTGCTCAGAATGAGGAGACTTCTGTTGTTTTTGGAATGAACAGGGTAGCAGTAGAGTTGGGAGGTGTTAATGAAATTGTTCCCCTTGATGAGATAACATCAAGAATTATAAGAAAAATTTAAAAATATTTTTTAATTGATTAATAAAACCCTGTTAAGAATAATGTTAAAAAATGGCTTAAAAGTTTATTAAGAATTGACATATTATTATCAGGTAACTATTGTTAAATAAAATTCATTGGAGTGCTGAAATGGCAAGAGTTTTGATTGTTGATGATGCTAAATTTATGAGAACCCTTGTGAAAGATGCTCTTGTTGCTGCTGGTCATGAAATAGCGGGTGAGGCTGAAAATGGGAATGAGGCAGTCGAATTATATAAAAAGCTTAGGCCGGATCTTGTAACAATGGATATCACTATGAGGGAAAAGGATGGAATTGAGGCTGCAGGTGAAATTTTGGGAACAGACCCATCTGCCAGAATAATCATGGTAACAGCTCTTGGTCAGGAGACTCTTCTTACAAAAGCTATAAAGCTTGGTGTAAGGGATTTTGTTGTTAAGCCATTTCCTCCAGAGAGACTTCAGAAAGCAGCAGAAAAAGCTTTATCTTAGTTTGTTAAGTAATCGTATTGCCCGCCTCCCTTTTAAGGGGGATTTTTAATCACAATATATATAATCGGGATATTATGTCAGAGAATGTTATAACAGATGGAGCTGTTTCTGTAAATGAAAATAGCTGTGTTGTCAGCATTGACCAATTTAGCGGTCCTCTTGATGTTTTATGGGATTTGATTAAAAAGTCGAAAATTGATATAACAGAGCTGTCAATATCTGAAATTACTGAACAATATATTGCTTTTTTGAAAAAACTTGAAGCAATGGATGTGAAACTTGCTTCTGATTTTATTCTCATGGCCTCGGAATTGTTATATTATAAAAGCAGGGCTTTGCTTCCTTCCGGGGATGTTGAAGATGAATATTTTACCAGACCTCTCCCTCCTGAATTAATCCAAAAACTTATTGAATATAAAAAATTTCAAAAAGTATCTGATGAACTTAGAAATTATTTTGATAAACAGAATAATGTTTTTTTACGCGAAAGTATTCCGGTAGATCTTGGAGAAGAGGAATACTATTATGATGTATCCCTTTATGAGCTGTTAAAAGCTTTTTCCGCTGTTTTGAATTCAGCAGCAGTTGTTGAAAGCAGGGAAATACTGTTTGACGAAATTCTTGTGAGCGACAAAATTGATTTTATTACACAATTGCTTAAAGAAAAAGAATCTTTACTTTTTGATGAAATGTTTACTGATAAGCCTTTAAGAGCTGAGGTAATTGCATCTTTTTTAGCTTTGCTTGAAATGACAAAGTCTGGTATGATAAAAATTCAGCAGCATCGGGTTTTTGGTGATATTCGAATTTTGAGAAATTTTGCTCTTGAGCAGATTCAACAGATAAATCAGTAAGCTTTACTGCTATTATTTTTAATATATTCCGGAATAAATATGGAAGAACCACAGAAGAGTAATGAAATAATTGATGGGTCTCTTCAAAATGAAGAGGATGAGAGAGTTGATGAGGATCGGGATAGAGAACATGATTTGAAAAGCCTTTTTGAGGCTGTGTTTTTTTTGAGCAATGAGCCTGTTTCTATAAATTTTTTTGTGAAAAGTTTCATGGTTGATCCAACCCAGGCAAAGATTATAATAGATACACTTGTTGATGATTACGAAGAAAGGGATGGAGGCATAAGGCTTGCTGAGCTTTCAAACGGTTATCAGCTTGTTACAAATGCAAGATATGCTGAACAGCTTCGCCATGCCTTAGGTTTGAAAAAAAGGGAAAGCCTCTCAAAGGCAATGCTTGAAACACTTTCAATTATTGCATATAAGCAGCCCCTTGTTTTGGCAGATATTGATGAATTGCGCGGCGCATCTTCAAGAATGATGGTTGCAAATTTAATGAAAAGGAATCTTGTAAAGCCTGTTGGAAGAATGGATTTACCCGGAAGGCCTTTGGCATATGGTACAACAGATGAATTTTTGCGATATTTTGGTCTTAACAAGCTTTCAGATCTTCCCAGACTTTCGGAGATAAAAGAATTTACCCTGGATAATGAATAAGTGGGAAAAGAAAAAAAAATAACTGTTGCTGTTGATGGTCCTGCTGGCTCAGGGAAAAGCAGTGTTTGCAGAAAAGTGGCCTCAGATACTGGTTTAAATTATATAGATTCAGGAGCCATATACAGAGGAATAACCTGGTTTTTTCTTGAAAAATGGCAAGGGGATTTAACTAAATCCCATGATTTAATTAAATCTCTTAATGATATTATAATTGAGCAAAAGTATTCACCGGATAAGGGGAGTGTAACTATTGTAAACAGCAAAGATGTTTCCCTTTTAATCAGGGAAGAAAAAATAACTGATAAAATTGGTTTTTTTTCAGATAAAATTGAAATAAGGAATTTTGTTAATTCTTTGCTTAGGAAGTGGACTCTGGATAGTTCTATTATAATGGATGGCCGTGATATTGGCTCTGTTGTTTTTCCTAATGCTGATATAAAGATATACCTTGATGCTTCGGTTGATATCCGAACTGAAAGAAGGGTGAAAGAATATTTGCAAATGGGAAAAAATGTTGACGAAATCATTATCAAAAACCAGATTATACAGCGTGATTATGATGATATGAATAGGGAGTTCGGCAGTCTTAAAAGGTGTGATGATGCCATTTATGTTGATACCTCTAATATGTCCTTTAATGAAGTTGTTTTTAAAGTTGAAACTATTATAAAAAATTATCAGATGAATATGATAAAGAATAAGGTGTAAGGTTATGACCCAAATTACAGATGAAAGCTTCGAAGCTATTGATATGGAATCAGTCGCGGATACTGCTCTTGACGAGATTCAGGCAGGAATGATTGTGGAAGGAGAGGTCGTTACAGTTGATTCTGAATTTGCCTATGTAAATGTTGGTACTAAATCTGACGGCAGAATAGCTCTTGAAGAGTTCGATGTTGTCCCTGAAGTTGGGGATGTTTTTCATATTAAATTGATGAATAAGAAAATAGTGGACGGCGTTTATCATTTTTCTAAAAAAGCAGCTGATTATGAAAAGAGATGGAAAGATTTTCTTGAGTATTATAACCAGGGCAATCGTGTTATTACAGGTAAAATAAAAGCTGCTATTAATAAAGGTAAGCTCGTTGATTGTGGTTTTATCAATGCCTTTCTTCCTTATTCTTTAACAGGTGATCTTAAAACTCTAAGTGAATCAAGTGAGGAATATACTTTTGCAATAAAAAGCTTTGATTCAAAAAAGAAGTCTGTTGTTGTTTCCAGAAAAGATTATCTTGATGAGGAATCCAAAAAAAACTGGGAAGCCTTTGCTCAGCAGTATAAAGAAGGGGATATTATTGAAGGCGAAGTTTTAAAGTTTGTTGAGTTTGGAGCTTTTGTTCGTGTTGGCGGCATTGATGCTTTGTTGCATAGAAATGATATGTCATGGAAAAAAGTTTTTAAACAAAGAAAGCTTCTTAAAATTGGAGAAAAAAGAGATTTTATTATTCTTTCAATAAATAAGGAAGCTGGTAAAATTTCTTTGGGCCTTAAACAGCTTAAAGAGGATCCCTGGAAGAATATTGAAGCAAAATATAATATAGGCTCCATTGTTGACGGCAAGGTTGTAACAGTAACATCAGTTGGCGTTTTTGTTGAAATTGAAGAGGATGTTGAAGGCTTTGTAAGCAATGGTGAACTCTCATGGACAAAAAATAATGTTTCTGCAAAGGATTATTTTAGTAAAAATGATATTGAAAAATTTCAGATTTTAAACATTAACAGTGAAGATAAAAAAATATCTTTAGGTTATAAACAGCTTCAGCCTAATCCATGGGATAGTATTGATGAACGCTATCCTGTAGAGACCGTATTAAAAAGACCAATAAAAAAAGTAGTTAAATTTGGTTATTTTGTTGAGCTGGAAGAGGGTATTGACGGGCTTATACATATATCAGATATTACATGGGATGATACAATAAAAGATCCTGTTTCGCTGTATAAGAGTGGAGCTGAAGTTGAATTTATTGTTCTGGATATAAATAAACATGAAATGAAAATTTCCTGTGGTATTAAACAGTTAAGCAGGTCTCCATGGGAAATAGTAAAGGAGAAGTATCCTCCAAGAACCCGTGTTAAGGGTGTTGTTTCAGGTATAACTCAATTTGGAATTTTTGTTAAGCTTGATGATGAAGTTGAAGGCCTTGTTCACATTTCGGAAGTTTCCAGAAACCGGGTTGAAAATCTTAATGATAACTTTAAAGTGGGACAGGCTGTTGAAGCTGTTGTTCTTGATGTTGACATTCAAAAAAGAAGATTATCTTTAAGTATAAAACATTTTGAAATAATATCTGAAAAAGAAGAAGTAAATAAAATACTTAAACAGACCAGTTCCAATACTGTAACCCTTGGAGATATGATCAATATTCAACTTGGAGATAAGAAATAAAAAATGGCCAACAAAAAATCAAGACAGGAAATTAAAATTGATCGAAATCCTATTGAAACCTTTCTTATGAAAGTAAGGGATTATATACGTAGTAATAAACGACGGGTTTATACATCAGTATTTGCAGTTTTATTTGTTTCATTTGTTACTGTTGCAGTTTTTGTTTATATGGAAGCCCATTCAGAAAAAAGCTATGCAAAATATGAACTGATAATCGAAAATTATAGACAAAATCCTATTGATGAAGCTGTGAAAAACAAAACAATCAATGATTTAAAAGAGCTTATTGAGGAGACCAGTTTTGGATTTGTTCCAAAGGCTTCAAATTACGTTCTTGGAAATATTTATTTTGAAGATGGGAAATTTGAGGATGCTTATAATCACTTGAGTTATTATGTGAATAAAACATCTGCTAAAGACGCTCTTCATCCTATAGCTTTGAATAAAGCAGCTGTAGCACTTGAAGAGCTTGGAGAAATTGAAAAGGCCTTATCATACCTGATTAAGCATGAAGAGAAAAATAAAGACAGTATTGTTATGGATCAGGTACTATATAATATAGGAAGGCTTTATAATACGGCAGGCGACAGGTTAAGGGCTAAAGAATATTTTAATAAACTTATGGATATGTACCCTGATTCCAGTTATGCAAATAGGGCCAGGGAAAGACTTTTTTTGATGTCTTTTAATCAAAATTAATTTTAAAAATATCGCTTGACATATAATAGGGTCTGTCAGATTTTTTTTATTAAAATAGAATTATAGTTTGTTTGTATGCTGATGAAGTTCAGGATTATTAAAATTTGTTAATATACGGGGTAATGAAGTGGCTGTACCAAAGAGACGAAAATCAAAATCTAAATCAAGAATGAGACGAGCCCATGAAGCTATAGGAGTGCCAAACTTAAGACCATGTTCAAAATGTGGATCCTACACAATGCCTCATAGAGTTTGTCCTGAGTGTGGCTATTACAAAAATGTGCTGGTAGTTGAAAAAAAAGTAAAAATAGATAATTAATCTAAATCGTTTTTTTTAATAAGAAAAGGGACTGTAATACGTCCCTTTTCTTATTATAACTTGACAATCAAAATATTTAATTATTAACTAGAATTG
>CAZYPA010000113.1:0-3627 GCA_964649175.1 uncultured Leptospirales bacterium
AACCTTGAAACAGGCGGCATTATATTATCTATATCAGTTCCTGTGGTTTTTAGAATACCATCTCTAAAGGCGTTTTCTATAAACTTTATGGTTTCTTCCTGTTTTAAATTTTCCTCTTTAATTAATTTTTCTATATCCTTTTCTTTATTCTCATTTAAAAAAGTTTTCCAGTCTTCATCTACTTTTGTTGAAACATTAACCTGTTCTATAAATCTTTCAATAAGGTCTTTTTTGCTTCTAAGCTCTATAGATGAATTTATAGCCTTATCAATAGTGGTTAAAATATCCTTATCCTTACAGTTCGAATTTTTGTATTTGGCTACCAGCATTAGGATATAATCTATATTTACTTCGATCTGCCTAATAAGCTCCAATTCAAAGATTATATCGTCATTTATATTTTCCTTATCTCCTGTTTGCCTGCCTTTGAGATTCTGGTAAAGATCAATATAAACACTCTGGTAATCCTGCAAATCCCTTTCAGCTAAAAGAGAGTCATTTTCAAACTGATCAAAGGCTGTCAGGATATTTCTGATTTTTAGAATTTTGCCAAAAAGCATTATAAATTCTTTTTGTTTAAGCTCACCTGTAACAGGCTGGCCTGGTTCATATTTACCTTCTAACTCCTTTACAAGCTCCCTATAGCCTGCCTGATGAATGCCATCCTTGTCATAACCCTCATAGTATTCTTCGTAAGTTCTAAGAAGGACTATTCCTCCGGCATCTTTATTTCCAAAGATGGATATAGCATCATCGGTTTTTTCTTTTAAATCCCGAAAACAGACGATGTTTCCAAAGGTTTTAACAGAGTTTAAAATCCTGTTAGTTCTGGAAAATGCCTGTATTAAGCCATGCTGTCTTAAATTTTTATCTACCCATAGGGTATTGAGAGTAGTTGCGTCAAAGCCTGTTAAAAACATGTTCACTACTATTAAAATATCTACTTCTCTGTTTTTAACCCTTAAAGATAATTCCTTGTAATAATTTTGAAATTTATCTGAAGATGTATCATAGTTGGTGGAAAAGTATTTATTGTAATCTTTAATAGCTGTTTCTAAAAAGTCTCTGGATGACTGGTCTAAATTATCAGTATCCAGATTTTCATCAGCGAGGATTCCATCTATCTCCTCCTCATTTGGAGCAAAGGAAAAAATTGTGGCTATTTTTAAGTTCTCATTTTTTTCTTCTATCTGTTTTTTAAATTCTTTATAATACTTTATAGCCATAGGAATAGAAGCTGCTGCAAAAATGGAGTTAAAGCCTGCCACATTTCTTGTTTCTCTTTTTTCTATTATTTTTTTACTGCCCTCTTCCTCTTCCTCCCACTTGGCTGTAAAGGTATAAAAGGACTGCCTCTTGGTCTTTTGGTTAAAGTGTTTTAGGATATAGCTGACAATTTCACTTATTCGCTCTGGTGCAGAGAGGGCTTTTTCCTTGTCAATGGCATATACTTTTTCATCTTCTATATGTTCCGGTGTTTTTACAGTATTGATAAAATCTATTCTAAAGGGCAAAACATTGTTATCGTTTATAGCATCTACTATGGTATAGGTATGGAGCTTGTCACCAAAGACCTGATCAGTTGTGGAAAAAACAGGATTTCCGCCTATTGGTGCATTATCTTTAAATATTGGTGTTCCTGTAAATCCGAATATGTGGTAGTTCCTGAAGCTTTTAATAATAGCCCTGTGCATTTGACCAAACTGGGATCTGTGGCACTCATCAAATATAAGGACTATGTGTTTATTATAGATTTCATGTTTTTTATTTTTCTTTATAAAAACATCCAGTTTTTGAATGGTAGTTACTATTATTTTATAGTCAGCATAGCCGCCATGGACATTTTTGTTTTCCAGCTGCCTCTGCAAAACCCTGGTGGAGGAGTTACCATTTGCAGCTCCCTTTTCAAACCTGTCATATTCCTTCATGGTTTGATAGTCCAAATCCTTTCTATCAACCACAAATATAACCTTGTCTATTGAGGGTATTTCTGTAGCAAGGATTGCTGCTTTAAAAGAGGTGAGGGTTTTACCTGAACCGGTAGTGTGCCATATATATCCGCCTGCATCCAGGCTTCCTGTTTTCTTATAGTTGGTAGATATTGTTATCCTGTTTAAAATCCTTTCAGTTGCAGCTATCTGATAGGGTCGCATAACAAGGAGTAAATCTTCACTGGTAAAGACGCAGTATCTGGTTAAAATATTTAGTATGGTATGCCTGGCAAAAAAAGTTTTGGTAAAGTCAACTAAGTCCGGGATAATTTTATTGTTGGCATCTGCCCAAAAGCTGGTGAATTCAAAGCTGTTGGAGGTTTTTTTACTCCTCCTCCGTTCGCTGGATGATAACTCTTTGATATGTGAATTTCGTGTTGTGTTGGAATAATACTTGGTATGGGTTCCATTGGATATAACAAAAATCTGGACATATTCAAAAAGACCATGGGAAGCCCAGAAGGAATCCCTCTGATAGCGCTTAATCTGATTAAAGGCTTCTCTTATTGCCACACCCCGTCTTTTTAATTCTATATGGATAAGGGGGAGGCCATTAACCAGGATTGTAACATCATAGCGGTTTTTGTAAGCCCCGCCATCTGCTTCGTACTGGTTCAAAATTTGCAGGCAATTGTTGTGGATGTTTTTTTTATCAATCAGATAAATATTTTTGGAAGTGCCATTATCAAGCCTTAAAACCTGAATATGGTCTTCCTGTATCTTTCTGGTTTTTTCTACAATTCCCTCATTGCTGGATGCAATGGTTTCATTAAAAAACCTTTCCCATTCCTTATCGGAGAAAGTTATTTTATTTAATTTTTCTAGCTGTTCTTTCAGGTTATTGATAAAATCTGTTTCTGATGATAGGGATATATATTTATAGCCCTGCTCTTTCAGGAGGCTGATAAATTCTTTTTCAAGGGCATCTTCTGACTGATACTTTTGTCCCTTAATTCTGTAGGTTGAACTGTATTCAGCTACAACAGTTGCATCATCCGTGGAAGCGATTATGTTATAATGCATAATTTATAATTCATAATGCACAATGTATAATGTATAATTCTTAATTGTAGATTATGAATTAATTCCCTCTCCTTTCTTTACTTGATTTTATGATAGAAGTTAATAACTTTAACAATTCTATTATATTTTCCTGAAGACTTTCAAACTGTTTTTTATTTATGTAATCTGTTTCATATAATATTTCAAGCCAATATTCTGATTCAGAAGCTTCTTTTAAAGCAATACTCATTTTGTGTATAAAATCAGCCTTGCTTTGTCCTCGAATTGCTTCTTTAACATTTGCCCCTATGCTTGTACCACTCCTTAAAAGTTGTTTAGACAGGATAAATTCCTTCTTTTCTTCACAAAGGTATTTATAAAGATTTACTATACGAATAGCAAAGGCCTTACTTTTATCAACGATTATATTTTCACTTTTCAATGGTAAAACACCTTTTTATAATGCATAATGCATAATTCATAATTTTTAATTCTTAATTGTAAATTGCAAAAGTTTTTCTCTGTAGTATTCATACTGCTTTTGTCTTGCTTCAATTTCAGCAGGCAAGCCTATGGAAATGTCATTAACCAGGGCATCGAATTTATCAAGGATCGATACTATGCGTTTTTGTTC
>CAZYPA010000113.1:3727-5882 GCA_964649175.1 uncultured Leptospirales bacterium
GTTTTCCATTCCACCTCATCGCCAAAAGTCAACAACTTATCTCTATAATATTCATACTGTTTTTTACGAGCTGTAAGCTCTGCATCTAATTCAGTTTGTAAATTTGTTGTAAGTTCTGTGAAAATATCCAGAATACGGACAATTTCTTCCTGAACCGGAAGAGGGGGGAGTGGGATTTTAATGTTTTTTATTACAGAAGTTTTTAATGATGGGTAAGATACATCATTAACTAATGTTTTAGCATCAATTTGAGATAATATATAAAATAAAAAATTTGCCATTATCATATTTTCATTTCTATAAATTGTAGCTAAATGTGAAGAAACATATGCATCTATCCCAAGCATAACCCTATGATTAAGTAAAGTACTTGCACCACTTTTAGGAAAAAGAATTGTTTCTTTGGGAAATAATCTTAATCCTTTAATTCCATTTTTATTTAATTTATCAGATATTGTTTTAAAATTAAGAGATGAGTGAACTTTTCCAACGTCAGCAGTTCTACAAAAAGGATATATACCGTTTATAAAATCACTTGATTTTTGTGGTGCTGAATTACCAGTAGAAACAGTAGCAACTTTTCCTAACTTTACATACTCCACTCCGTCAGGACAAAGTTCCTGTATCAACTTTTCCAGTTTACTCACCTTTTCACCTCTTAAAACAATTCTTAATTATGCATTATGAATTATGAATTATACATTATGAATTATCTTATCTATCTCTTTCCTCAAAGCAGTTTGCTTTTTTACAATCTCCTCAATTTCCCTGTTCAAAACTTTTATATTAATCTTTTCCTTTGTATCCTCTATTTCCACATAGGTTGATACTGATAGGTTATAATCTTCTCCAGCTATTTCATCATTGGAAACCAGCTTTGATACATGTTGAATTTCTTTTTTCTCCTTATAGATATTCAGAATCTTCTTTATATTTTCATCAGTCAGCTTATTGTTATTGGTTATCTTTACAGCCTCTTTGCTTGCATCTATAAAAAGGGTCAGGTTTTCCGATTTGGATTTTTTAAGCACCATTATACATGTAGCAATGGAAGTCCCAAAGAAAAGATTATCAGCTAACTGGATAATTGCATCTATATAGTTGTTATCTATCAGGTATTTCCTTATCTTTTGCTCTGCTCCGCCTCTATATAAAATCCCGGGAAAGCATACAATAGCAGCAGCTCCATTTGTTGACAGCCATGCCAGGGAGTGCATAATAAATGCCAAATCTGCCCTTGATTTTGGAGCCAGCACTCCGGCAGGAGAAAACCTGGGATCATTTATCAAAAGAGGATCTTCATCTCCAGCCCATTTAATGGAATAGGGAGGATTGGAAACAATAACTTCAAAGGGCTCATCATCCCAGTGTAAGGGATCTTTTAATGTATCGCCGTGACCTATATCAAACTTGTCATAACCAACATCATGGAGGAACATATTAATCCTGCACAGGTTGTAGGTGGTTATATTTATTTCCTGTCCAAAAAAACCCAGCCTTACATTTTCCTTTCCTAAAATTTTGGCAGATTGTAAAAGGAGAGAGCCACTGCCACATGCAGGGTCATAAACCTTGTTCACTTCCTTTTTCCCAACCAGGGCTATTCTGGTTAAAAGCTCTGAAACTTCCTGCGGTGTAAAATACTCACCACCGGATTTTCCAGCATTGGATGCATACATGGCCATCAGGTATTCATAGGCATCACCAAAGGCATCTATAGTATTATTCTGGTAAGATCCTAATTTCATCTCTGCTACTGAATTTATCAGTTTAATTAATTTTTCATTTCTCTTTGGCACAGAGCTGCCTAATTTATTGGAGTTAACATCCATATCATCAAAGAGGCCCTTGAAATTAGTCTCACTGGCTGTTCCCAGGGCAGAGCTTTCAATATTCTTAAAGATGTTTTCCAGGGTTTCATTGAGGTTGTCATCTTCCTTTGCTTTTTTCTTTATATTTTCAAAGAGCTCACTTGGCAAAATAAAAAAGCCTTTGGTTTTTACCATATCTTCTCTGGCAGATTCAGCATCCTTATCAGGCAGCTTTGCATAATCAAAGTCCTTAATGCCTGCTTCATGTTCTCCCTTATTAATGTAAGATGTTATATTCTCTGAAATATATCTATAAAAAAGCATTCCTAAAACATATTGTTTAA
>CAZYPA010000114.1:0-5825 GCA_964649175.1 uncultured Leptospirales bacterium
AAAATCAACAAGAGGAACTATTGAAAGACTGGAAACTGAACCAAAGTTTTTAATACTAACCGGCTCCATGGCAGCAATCAAAGCCTCTGCTCTTTTCCGGCCGATTGACATTTGAAATGCTTTCAAAGAAAAAAGTAATATAACAACTACAGCGAAAATTAAAACAATGTATAAAGCAATCATAACAGTCCCTCCGTAGAATTTAAAACTCAGGAATATATTCAGCCATGGAAAGAATAACTATAAGTTTATAAACAAAATAGGAAATAAGAATAAAAAGCACACCCATTAAAAAAGTGTTTGCTCTGTACAAAAACCTTTCTGAAAAAGATTTCTGAAACTTGTGAAGAATAAGAGCCACTAGAGTAAGATACAAACCAAGTCCAAAAGCACCGGAAAAAACAAAGAGGGCTTTTATGCCTGGAGTAATTTCTTCAAAAAGATTAAAGTCGTGAAAAAGTTTAAATCCTACAAACCACCATATAATCATGCCTGGATTTGATACGGCAATTGTAAATCCAGTGAGAAAAGAAAGCCTTTTTTTATAAACAATCTGTTTGTCCTGCTGCAGCATATAGGCACGTTCTTTATATGATTTGAACATAAGAAAAAGCAAAACAGCAATACCAATAGAATAGATAGCAACCTGAAAATCCTTATCAAGTAAAAAATAGCCAAATCCAAAGAGTGTAAGAATTCCATATAACAGATCAGATGTGGCAGACCCGCAGGCTGTAGCAATAGCAGGTTTCAGGTGACCGTTTATTGCTTTTTTTATCACTTCAAGCTGAACAGCACCCACCGGAATTGAAGAAAGAAACCCTAATATAATTCCAAATAAAGCAGCAAGAACCAATTTATAATAAAACATAACAAAACCTTCAAATTATATTAAATATTTACATACTCTCTTCAACCGGGCTTACCAGCTCTTCAATCACGCTCAAAATATCATCTCTTATTTCTCTGTACTCACTATCTCCAATTGAAACTTCAAGAATAGGGATATCCTTGATATATATCTGCCCTGTATTTGCGTCAAGGGTTATGTAGTCCCCCTCTTTAAGCAAAGTTGTTCCAAGAATAATTTCATCGTCATTCTCCCCATGTGACCAGGGTACATCAGTAACACAGGGCTTACCCTCTCCTATTGCAACAAGAGCTGCATGGGAAGTAACCCCTCCCTCAGTTGAAAGATAGCCTAAGAAACGATCTTCGTCCATTATTACCCTTGGCGGAACATTGCTTTCAGTAATAAATATAAGAGGCCCATCAAATTTGTCTATGTTATTCTGATTTTTAATAATTCTGCCCCTTACAGCACCGCCATTTACAGGCTTTCCCTGCGCAATTAGAGGTGCATCACTAAGTGCTTTACGATCAAGGTACTTTGCAATAATTTTTTTATTAAGACCAAAAGCAGTCCTTTTTATAAGCTTGTATTTTGTGTACATATTTTCTTTATAAAACTCATAGCTGTTTATTATTCGTGCAATAGGTGATTGCTTGAGTATCCTGGACTGAACAATATAGGTAATATTATTTCGTATTGCAAACTCTATATCAGTGGGGAACCTCTGTATTCTTTCATCAAAGTGTTTAAATTTTAAAAATGCTTCAAATTTTTCAGGATAAATTCTGATAAAATCCATTGTATTGCCCGGAGTAATAGTACCATCAGCAATTACATCGCCAAAAAAACCATCGCTAAATTCTATCTGCTCATCATGCATGCTCCCGATTTTTCCTGTATTTGGATTTCTGGTAAAAAACACACCTGAACAATCCCCGCTGGAAAGCACAGGCACGCACTCCTGAATCAGACACCCGGTCTGGAACTGGTGCGGAATTCCGGTTTGCTTAATCTGCTTTTGAACAATCTCCTTATTAAAGGACTGAAAAACAGCTATTACTGAAGCAAAGAGCTGCTCAAATGGATCATCGGGAATTCCACCATTTTCATGTTCACTTATAAGTTCATCAAGAACCTCAGCCACATCGCGCATAATAAAAAGCCCTTCCCTGAATACAGAAACATAGCTGTCAAAACCTGTCTCCTTTATCATTTCAGTTGTATCAATACCAAGAACACTCTTTGCATAGCTGAGCATAAAATTAATATAAGCCTGATATGCCCTTGCTGGTTCCTCTAAAGTCCTGGACCACTCTTCAGCGATTGTCTTATTTATACCTATGTGGCTCACTGTTTCAAGCATACCAGGCATGGACACAACAGCACCTGACCTGGCCATGAGCAGCAGGGGATTTGCGCCATTACCAAAGGTGCGGCCGGTTCTCTGTTCAAGCCTGGAAACAATAGTGATCATCTCCCTTTTTAAATCATCTTTTGAAAAGGTATTGTTTTTTAAATAATGATATGTAAGGGTACTAAAGCCAAACCCCTTAGGCACATCAAAGTCAGGCAGCTGTGTAGATTGAATTATGCGGGAATTTCTTATCTGCGAAAACCCCTTTCCTCCCATAAACTCAGGTCCTTCAAAAGCTCCACTTTGTTCGAAAATATCCGTGCCAAAGGGATAAATTAAATCTTCTATAGTCAGGTTTTTCTTCTTTTCTATTTTTTCCAGCAGTCTTAAATAAGGCTCAAGTGTTTTTTTCTCATCATAATTTTTTACACTATTGATCAGGTTGCCAAGAAGGTGGGTGGTTTTTTCTCTGATTATATCATTAAGAATAGAGGTTAAGGCAGGGGCGTTGTTTTTATTCAGGAGGCAGCGGGAATAAAGCTCCTTTAAAGAAAGGAAGTTATTCTCCAGCTCGGAGTTCATAGCCTCTACAATGCTTGGCAAATGGGCAACCCTGTCCGGCCTTACATCAAGCTGCTCAATTAGATCCTCAATAAGAAAAGCAAAGCGTCCCAGAATTTTTGTGCCATATCCCACAGACCTTGTACAAAGTGCAAGCTCAACCAGAATATGGAGAGAATCAATGTAGTTGCTATCATCAATTTCTTTAAGTCTGGAATTAACTATGTTTGAATAATAAATAAAAGATATCTGCTCCAAAAGAGAATCAATTGTTATAAGGTGAAAAAGGACTTCCCCTTTATTTTCTATTTCTGAAATAGTAATTTCTTCAATAAATTTTTTTAAATAATAACGCACCCTGCCCAGGGAAACATCAATCCAGTCCTGTTCACTCAAGCTCTCCTTTGCATCGTTTATATAGGAAATAGCCTTTTTAAATGATGAAAGGGATCTAATTTCATCAGTAATCAATCCTTCAAGATTGGCTTCAATTACCCTGAAAAAAGCCTCTCTGGAAAGATGATCCCTCTTGTCCCCTCTGTCAGACCAGGCAATTTTCAGCCGGTCTTTCAGATTAATCAGCTCCTTAAAAACATCAGATTCCAGAAGATCGTCCTTATCTTCCCTGGTGGCATTGATAACAGTACTCCCCTCTATCATTGCTGAGGGTTTAGTAGATTTCAGAAACTCATCAAGCTTTTCAATTTTTACTATAAGCTTCTCAGAAAGGTGCTGGTGTGTAAGCCGCCTGATGTCAGATGCAATAGAGCCAAAAACCTCATTATATCTCAGCTCTGCATCAAAATCGTGTGCAATATCGCGAAGCTCGGTTATATCAATACCGTAAATATTAAATTTGGGTATAAGCCTTATAAGTTCATAGATTATTGAATAAAGTTCTTCAAAATCACTGCCATTATACTTATCAAGAAAGGCAATTACAGAGGATTCCAGATCACCAAGGGATTCGGTTTTTGAACCCTTAAGGCTGCCCCTTGTTTTCAGCTCAAAACGGATAAAAAGAACAATATCTACAAGCTTTTCCCTGATTACAGAAGAGTCTTTTTCTCCGCATAATCTTATTAAAACATTGCTTGCATCATCAACAAGCTTAAGGTTATCACAGGTTTCTGAAAATATTTCCATTTAATACCCCGCTAAAATTAAAGTTTAAACTGTTAAATATAAAAAGCAGGGAGTCAATAAAATTATCATTATATTTTGTTGCAAATTATTGATGTCTTTTTATTGACAGAAATACTAAATATATTCAATTTGAATTAATTTAGAAAATAATATTGTGACTCTAATCACTTAACCAATATTTAGAGAGGATAATAAGAAAATGAGCAAAAAGAAGATAGATGTAATGATAACTGCATTTCGTGACGGATTCCAGTCTGTATTTGGAGCACGGGTTTTTACTGAAGATTTTATGCCTGCTGTTGAAGCTGCAAAAAACGCCGGAATAGAACATTTTGAATCAGGCGGTGGGGCCATGTTTCAGTCCCCCTATTTTTACAGCAATGAGGACTCATTTAAAATGATGGACAGATTCCGTGAAGTTGTAGGCCCTGATGTTAATCTGCAAACCCTTGCAAGAGGAGTAAATGTTGTAGGTCTGGAATCACAAAGCAGCGATATAATAAACCTCCATGCAAAGCTTTTCAAAAAACATGGAGTAACAACAATAAGAAATTTTGACGCTCTAAATGATGTAAACAACCTTATCTTTAGCGGGAAATGTATAAAAGATGCGGGGCTTAAACATGAAGTTGCAATCACACTAATGTCCCTATCCCCTTTCTGGGAAAACATAGACTATGTTCACACACCCCGGTTCTATGTTGACACACTAAGGAAAATTCTTGATGCAGGAATAGACTATGATTCTGTGTGTTTTAAAGATGCATCCGGCACATCCTCACCTCAAACTGTATATGAAACAATAAAAATGGCAAAAGCCATGCTCCCTGAAAATACCCATGTCCGATTCCATACCCACGATACAGCAGGAACAAGCTCATCCTGTTACGAAGCAGCTTTAAGGGCAGGGGCAGATGGGATTGACCTTTCCATGGCTCCTGTTTCCGGAGGAACATGCCAGCCTGATGTAATAACAATATGGCACGCACTCAGGGGAACTGAATATGACCTGGGAGTAGATATAGAGAAGCTGATGGAAGCTGAAGAGATTTTTAAAGAGTGCATGAAGGACTACTTTATGCCCCCTGAAGCAAAAGCGGTTGAACCAACAATCCCATTTTCACCAATGCCGGGCGGAGCATTAACTGCAAATACTCAAATGATGCGGGACAACAACGCAATGGGGAAATATGCTGAAGTAATTAAAGCAATGGGTGAAGTGGTGAAGCGGGGAGGGTTTGGCACATCTGTTACACCTGTTTCCCAGTTTTATTTTCAACAGGCTTACATGAATGTAATGGTAGGGCCATGGAAAAAAATAACAGACGGCTATGGCAAGATGGTGCTAGGCTACTTTGGGAAAACACCAATAGAACCTGATCCTGAAATTGTAAAAATTGCCTCAGAGCAGCTTAAGCTTGAACCAACAACAAAGACACCCCTGGAAATTGATGATGCCAATCCCAAAAAAGGAATTGAAGCAGCTAAAAAAACACTCACTGAAGCTGGAATTACAGACTTTTCTGATGAGAACATATTTATTGCTGCAGCATGCGGAGCAAAGGGAATTGCATTCCTTAAAGGTGAAGCAACAGTTGGTGTAAGAAAAAATAATATGCAGGCAAAAACCCCTGTTAAAAAAGAAGAAACAAATACCTCAAAAATCAACAGCTACAATTTGATGATTAATGGTAAAAACTTTGATGTGGAAGTATATGAAGAAACTGCTTAAGAGCATTAAGTATAAAATAACAAAACCGCCACATCTAGAAGCGTGCGCCATGCCAGGCGCACCTACAAACCCCGCTAAAAAGCGGGGTTTTATTTTAATCAATATCTGTTTCTAATCACCAATACAAATCACATAAGACTTTTGTAAATATCAACCATCTGCTTAACTGCACCAGGCCA
>CAZYPA010000115.1:0-5811 GCA_964649175.1 uncultured Leptospirales bacterium
ACTCAACAGAGTATTTTACCACAATTAAACTTCATAATCCTGTTAAGTTTAATGTGAAGGTTTCCCAGAAGATTATGGATAATTATGAATTGTATGTAATTTTCAAAAATATTTTTGATGATTACAATTCTGACCCATTCAACCCTGGTGCGGGCTTTGGATTCGCTGTTGGCGGCAGTGCAAGTTTTTAATTGCCTAAAGAGCATATAAAATTTTACATCATAAACCTCTTTTGAGGTTTATGGTGTTTAAATCAGGGTGTTTTTAATTTAACCAGGAATAACTACCCGGAAGGATAAATACATGAAAAATATTAATAAAAAACAGGTATTAATCGCAGCAGCAATTACAGTTTTTGTGTGCATAGCAGCTTTTAGCTGCTATAACAGCAAAAAAAACCCTGCTCAAATTATGGCAGTTACAGGTGCAACACCCCCGGCTGTTAAGTCTGAAGTTAAGCAGGGTATGTCCCTTGAAGTTTCAGGATATACTGAAAGGGTTTATAAATTCAACTCTTCTGCGCTTAATGCCTTTGCCCCTGTTTATATCCGCGTAAAGGAGGTTTCTCCGGCAGGGGATTTTGAAGGTGCTTACAGATATTCGGGTATTCCGGTGCTGCATATTCTCGAAGGCATAGCCCCTAAAAAATCTGAAAACTCGCCCTTTGAAAGGCCACTGGATATGGTTGTTACATTTATATCTGCAACAGGGAAGCAGTCTCATTTCAGCTATGGCGAGCTTGCACTGAGTGATGACAACAACCCTGTGGTACTTGCATATCAGCGCAACGAACTTGTGCCTACAAAAGAGTCTCAGGAGCCATACAACTGGAATATTCATAAAGATGATATTAGCGGATTAAGGCTGGTGTGTCCTGGTGAAACAGATACGTCAAGGTATCTTGATAATGTTGTAAAGGTTGTTTTAAGAGAGATTGAGATTGATAATTCAATTCTCCCTGTTGTACAAAAGGGGGCAAAATGCAGCTCACATTCAGTTAAAATTGTTGAAGGCAGCAAGGTTTCTCCTTTAAATACAGCAGGTGTTAAAACAGTTTCTGTTAGTAAACTGATAAGGGTAGGCCATGGTCAGGGCTATAAGGGAATTGTAGATGCTAAAGGATATAGCTTTATTTCGGTTATTCAAAAAAATTTCCCAGGGACAGATCTTGAAAATTATTTTTTAGTAACAGGCTGTGACGGATACAGGGCACTTTTTTCCGCCAGAGAGATTTTCACTACTGAAGCAGGTGAAGCCATGATGCTTGTTACAGATGTTAATGGTAAAAAAAATGTCACAGGTCTTACCATGGGCCCGGTTAAGGATTACTATCTTGACCGTGAAATATGGGGAATGACTCACATTGTTAAAATAGATTCCATTGAGGATATAAAGTAGGGAATTTATAAATTTTGTTTTTTTTTAACGGTTACCTGATCTCACCAGACCCCATCTCCCTAACCCTCTGAACCGCAATGGACTGCACACAGGATGTGTGCGTTTCGACGCGCGACACGACGTCGCAATAAGCGTCGAATGAAGAGGGAGTTTTCACATAAAAATTTTAGTATAATATTGAAAATTAAGATAACTATAAAACTAAAAATCCAATATCCACTAAAAATTTACTGATACAGAGCCCTCTCCATGTGGAGAGGCAGGCTCTTTTCGGCACCTCCTGTGCCTGCATCAACCTCATCCTGAGAGCACAGAACAGTATCGAGGTATGGGGTCAGAGCAGGTTGGCAGAGCCGAGAGGTTGACAATTTAACTGTCCATATTCCCAAATGAAATTCATCCTTTTTTCCTCTGTGTCCTCTGAGCCTCCGTGGCTAAAGAAGTAGGGGTCAGAGCAGGTTGGCGAAACGGGGTCTGTGAATCAAAAAAAATCTTCCTTTTTAAAAAAAATTCAAAATAACCAGGGCATAAAAACGTATTAATTATATCACCTTTAAATAAAGAGGGATTTTATGCGTTTTTTGAAACTGGTAAATCTATTTTTTATTATAATTATTCTGCAATGCTTTTGCTCCAGGGATGTAAATGAAGCTGCACAGATCTATTCAGAGGGGCTTAAACACTATTCCATAAATGACCTTAAAGAGGCTGAAAAGTTTTTTACCTCTGTTATAAAACTGGATAAAGGCCACCTTAATGCGCTTCTTATGCTCACCAAAATTTCCTATTATAATAAAGATTATTTAATAGGAACAGGCTATGCTGATTCACTGCTAAAAAAATCACCCATGCACAGCAGTGCCCTTTACTGGAAAGCCCGCTGTTTAATAATGGCAAACCCTGATTCAACAGAAGAGCCGGCGAATTTACTGCAAAAAGCCCTTGAGAGCAATAGCGATAATTTAAAGGCCAGGCAGCTTTTGGCACTGATTTATGAAAGAGAGGGGAAATACAAAGAAGCGCTTCATCATTATTTTGAAGCGCTTAAAGACGAGGAAACCCTTTTGAATCTGCGTGTCAATTTAGCGCTCATGTATAACAGGCTGGGTCTTAAAGATAAGGGCATAGAGGAAATCAACAGGGCCATTAAAATTTCCATGGGAGCAGGTATTCCTGAAGGTAAAATCAAAGCAATAAAAGAGGAGATAAAATGATTAAGTCAATAATATATATTTTCACAGCAACACTTGTTCTTTGTTCCTGTTCATCCTTTGAAATGCATTTAAAAAAAAACGCCTCCATTGATCCACCTTCTATAATATTAATAAATAGTTTTGAGGTAAGGGATACAGACTTTGATCCCCACATCTCTGCTGAGTTTTGTGAAGCCTTAAGCTTTGAATTTTTCAGGATGGGATATGCAAGCCGTATAATTGAAAATAAGGATAAAAACGATTCAATAACAGAGCCTGAAAACATAGCAAATCTTTGTAAAAACTTTAATGGCGACCTCTTTATAACAGGAATTATATCCATACGGGAAAGCGGGTTTTTAACAAACAGGAAGGTGAACAGTAAAATTGTTTTTCAGGCCTTCTCAGCCAGGGGTGTTCTGTTGAGTGAGGGATGTTTTATGGAGCCAAATTCAGGTAACATTTATTTAACAGGTAAAAAGGGAGCACAAAAGTTTGCAAAAAAACTTTCTAAAGAATTATGGGGCAGATGACATTGCAAAACAGATGGCGAAATAAACTTTTTACCTTCCCATTGGTATTTTTTTTCCTTTGCGCATTTATAAATTTTCAGGCGCATCCTCTTTTTGCTGAGGATAAAGAAATACTCCATCTTGGACTTAATGAGTCTGTGTCTATTGCTGTAAAAAATAATTTTGACCTTCAGGAAATACGGGCAACAGAGGGAATTTATTCTTATTCAATAATAGAAAGCCTGAGGGACTTTTTCCCATCTTTGATTTTCTCCTATATGCAAACAGACGAAGTGAGACAAAGAAGCCCTGACAGCAGAGTGAGCAGGCTTACAGCTGAAGCTCAAATGATCCTCTATGATGGCGGAAGGAGGGGACTTAACTATGACATGGCAAAGCTCAATGCTATTGCTGCAAGGAATGATTATCGCATAGCCCTTAACAGGCTTGTTGTAAGCATAAGGGAACAGTACCTCAATCTGTTAAGATTAAAAAATACAATCGCAATTTATGATAGCACTTTAAAAAGGGCCTATATGCAAAGGGACTTTATAAAAAAGGAGTATGAACTTGGTGATGCAACAAGCCTGGCAGTTATGGAGATTGAAGCAAAGGTCAAAGAGGTGGAGCTTAAACTTAAAGAAGCAAATGACGCATATGAAACTACTCTCATGGAGTACAGGCTTGCACTAGGAATTAACAGGCACACCCGGATAGGTATAGCAGGTGACATTAACAGGGATTTTACCTTAATACCTGTTTTGGACATAGATCCTGAAGAGCTTATTGCAAAGGCAATACGAACCCGCAAGGAGGTTGAAACAAGTATTGTTAAAGGCGAAATAGGCATTAAAAATCATGAAATAAACAAAAGCTATTATTTACCCAATCTGTCCCTGGGATTTAATTACACCCTGAGTGATGAGGGTTTTCCTCCAAGGGAAAAGGGCTGGGGAGTAAATTTTAAGGTCACATCAAGATTTTTTGGAAACAGCTTTTCAGGCGGTGCAGGGTACAATGAGGAAGGCAATGGCAATAGCAGGGCATTGTCAAGGAATGGCTCAATTGATGTGCTTAATGATATGGGCTATAAAAGGAATATTCTTGAGAGTAAAATTGAAATGGCAAGGGCTCTTGATGAAAAGAAAATGGTCAGGGAGAGGATAGGTCTTGAGGTGGCATCTGCCTGCCTGGCTATGAAAAACTCCTGGGACATGATTGAAATTTCAACTCAACAGCTCAGGCTATATGATTCACTTCTGGAAATTGAAAGGCTTAAGGCGGATATGGGTGACACAAGAAGGTATGACCTTCTTGAAAAGGAGATTGAGCGGGGTCAGGCTGCTGTTATTTTGCTTAACTCTCAGATAGGCTATCTCATGGCAGTGTCAGCTTTGGAGATTGCAATTGGAGCTGATGTTGATTTTTTGAAAAGATATTTTTCACAAAAGGGTGACAGGGGATGATAAAAGATTTTTTTGCAGCAGCTATTATCAACAGGTCATGGCAGAGGATTACAGCTTTGCTTCTCACTGGTCTGGTTTGCACAGGAATTGTTTATTCAGTAATTGCAGATGGTGATTTTATCAGAGGAAAGGATGCAGCTGCATTTACAGGCAGGCCGGGAGAAAAAATTATCACAATGATAGTTGAGGAAAGGGAGCTTTCAGGAAAAATTGAAGTTTTGGGACAGGTGGTGTTCAGGGAAAAGGTAAATATTTCCTCAAAGGTAAGCGGCAGGTTAAAAAGAATTAATTTGCACGAAGGGCAAAGGGTTAAAAAGGGTGAGCTTATTGCAGAGATAGAACGGCTGCCCCTGGAAATTTCTCTTAAACAGCAGGAGGCTGAGCTTGATATTTCAAAAAAAGCTCTGGAGCTTGCTGAGGCAAAATACAGCGATGCTTTAAAAGGTGTGGAGATAAAGTTAAAGAGCATTGAAAAGGCCAGAGCAGAGATGAATGATAAAAAAGTTTCCTTTGATAATATGGATAATATTTTAAAAAACAAAACTCTGATTTATGAAGCTGGTGGCATTAGCGAGAGAGAGCTTAAAAATATTAAAACAGAACACACCAGTCTTTATACGCGTTATGAGCTTGCAAGGGCTGATTATGAAATTCAGCAGGTTGGATACAGAGACATTGATATTACTCTGGAAAAGATTCTCCTGCCATCATCTTACAGAGAGAAAATTGAAATTTTTAAAAAGCTGAATACAAAAATAGAAGCAGCAGAGGTTGAGTCTGCCAGGTCAAGGGTCAAACAGGCTGAAAACAGTCTCCTTTCAACAGAGATTATGCTTGAGGAGACTTATATAAGATCTCCATTAAGCGGAATTGTGGCATTGCGCAATATGGAAACAGGGGAGATGGTAAGGGAGGATTCTGTGATTACCACAGTCATTGATATAAGCAGTATTTATGTATCAATGAATATAAATGAAAGGGATTTGTTAGCAGTTAAAAAAGGCCAAAGGATCTTCTTTAGCGCTGATGCCTTTGAAGATAAAAAATTTTCAGCAATAGTTGAAACACTATCCCCTGTGCTTGATGTTAAATCCCGCACAGCTGAGGTTAAGGCAATAAGTGTAAATTCTGAAGGAGTGCTTTTGCCAGGCATGTTTGTCCGCGGGCTTATTGAGACAGGAGTCAAGGAGCAGGGAATTATGATCCCTTCTGCTGCTGTATTAAAAAAGGATGATGGCAGAT
>CAZYPA010000116.1:0-5372 GCA_964649175.1 uncultured Leptospirales bacterium
GAGAGTGACATATCATCTTTTATTAAAGATATTGGAAGAAATCAGGTAACAAAGGCAATACGTTCAGGTATTGAAGAATTTCGGGATTCGATAATAAACAGGGAGGCATCTGCCCCGGAGCTTTTAAAAAAAAGGATTATTGAAAAGTGTTTGTATAAGCGCTCGGAAAAATTGCAAAGGGTAATAAACTGTACTGGAGTGATTATTCACACAAACCTGGGAAGGGCCCCGCTTGGGAGTGATATTCTGGATAAGTTAAAAGAAAATATTTCCGGTTATTGTAATCTGGAGTATCATATTCCTACAAAGAAGAGGGGCAAAAGAGGAGGCTTTGCTGAAGAGCTTGTGTGCGAGCTTACAGGAGGAGAGGATGCCCTTATTGTTAATAACAATGCTTCCAGCGTATTTCTTATACTCAATGAGTTTGCCAAAGGGAAAGAGGCTGTTGTTTCGCGCGGTGAGCTTATTCAGATTGGAGGGGGTTTCAGGATTCCTGATATTATGGATCAGAGCGGAGCAAACCTGGTTGAGGTGGGCACCACAAATATTACAACACTTGACGATTATAAATCCGCTATAAATGAAAATACTTCCATGGTGTTTTCTGCACATACTTCAAACTACAGAATTCAGGGCTTTACAGAAGCTCCGTCTCTTAAGGAGCTTTCATCGTTGAAATCATCTTCGGTGATTTTTGTCCGTGACTTGGGGAGCGGGAATTTTATCAATGATGACAGGGTGGATTCCAGGTTTGAGCAGACGGTTTTTCAGGAACTGTCCCAGGGCCCGGACCTTGTATGTTTTAGCGGGGACAAGCTTACAGGTGCATGTCAGGCAGGGATTATTACAGGACGAAGGGACCTTGTAGAGGCGCTTCGAAAAAATCCCCTTATGAGGATGATACGGGTTGACAAGGTAACATATTATATACTTCAGGAAACATTGCTTGGATATATAAATGAAAAGGGGAATAATGCTGAATTATGGAATTTAATACTTCAGGACAAGGAGAAAGTTTCTGCAAAGGTTTCAAAGCTTTTGAGGATGATAGATGCCGGAGGGAAAGAAAAATTTTTAAAAAAAGTTTTAACAACTGCAACCTATGGTGGTGGAACCATGCCTTTATCAGAGGTGAAAAGCTATGGCATTGAATTTGATATTCCAGGAATGGAGCCTGAAAAAATATATGAATACTTTATTTCCTCTTTTCCCCCTATTGCAGGAACAGTAAAGAACAACAGATTTGTACTGGATTTTTATACTGTTTTTGAAAAAGATATTAAGACCCTGGCTGTTTCTATAAATGAATTATTAAGGGCAAGGGGGTAGGCCGTGTATATTGTAGGTACTTCCGGGCATATTGACCATGGGAAAACGTCGCTTATAAGGGCACTCTCTGGTATGGATTGTGACAGGCTTCCTGAAGAAAAGAACAGGGCTATGACAATTGATATTGGCTTTGCCAGTATTGACTATCCCAGATTTGGAACAGTGAGTATTGTTGATGTTCCAGGGCACGAGCGTTTTATCAGGAACATGGTAGCTGGTGCATGGGGTATTGATATTGCACTTCTTGTTGTTGCTGTTGATGATGGCTGGATGCCCCAGACTGAGGATCACTTTCGTGTTCTTGAACTTCTTGGTATAGAGAAAATAATTATTGTTCTTAATAAAATTGACCTTGTTGATGAGGAGACAATAGAGCTGGCTTTGGAGGAAATTAAAGAAAGGCTTGAGCATACTCCATACAGCGGTTCTGAGATGGTTAAGGTATCGTCAAAAACAGGTGCAGGCATTGATGAGCTTAAAGAGGTGATAGTTGCCAATCTTCGCAAGCTGGCCAAGGCATCAGATACTGACAAGCCATACCTTTATATAGATCGCGTTTTTTCTCCCAGAGGTGTGGGCAGTGTAATAACAGGGACTCTTAAAAACGGCGCTTTTATAGAAAATGAAACCCTTACGATTCTTCCTTTTAGAAAGGATGTTAAGATCAAAAAAATAGAAAGCCATCATAGGGAAATACAGGAAGGAACCCCTTCGCAGCGAACAGCTTTAAACCTGTCTGGAATTAATTCTGAAGATGTTAAGCGCGGACATATACTATGCAGATCGGTTTTTTTTATAGAGAGCGATGATATTATAGCGAGAATTAAAATTGTACACAAAAGTAAAAAATTAAGGAACAACTCCTTTATTGAAATTCTTGCCGGAACCTATTCTGTTAAAGGGAAGCTTATTCTTCTCAACGAAAATGAGGATGAGGAACAGGAGGGTTACAGGATTGTAAGAATACGGCTTGAAACAAAATGGTTTTTTTATCCTGGTCAGGCCTTTGTTATTACCAATCCGGGGGGGTACAGGATCCTTGGAGGAGGTAAAATCCTTATTGCTGATTTTGATCCGTCTCTACACAGAAAGACAATGCTGGAGGAAATTAAATCTGCTGAGGATTTTTCTCTGGAAAATATTATTGAGTTCAATATTGCAGTAAAAGGAGTTGTTAAAAAGGAGCATGTAGTATCCTCCCATCCCTTAAGTAAAAGAGCAATTGAAAGGCTTATTGATGAAATCCTTGCCAGGGGTCAGGTTGTTGCAATGGAGGATTCTCTTGTTTCATCTTCATTTAGAGACAGATCTTTTAACAATGTAAGAGATGCTGTAATGAAAAATGTGGGCCTTAATCTTAAAGAGATATCTGATATTGCTGAAACAGAATTTGAAATATGCAGGATCATTATAAAATCTCTTCTTGATGAAGGGGAGGTTTTTGAAAAAGATGGGAGATATTTTGCAGGGGATTCTGTTACTGAGGAAAACCTGTCTCTTTCCAAGAAAAAAGTTTTAGATCAGGTAATGAGCAATGGTACTGCAGGATTGGAAGTAGATAAGCTTTCAGATGAGATTGTGAAAAAGGATATTAAAGATCTTGTTAAACTGGGCTTTTTAATAAGTCTTGATGGCAATATTATTTATCATTCTACTGTGTATGAAAAACTCAAAAAGAACATTATGGATCTTTTTTTAACACATGACAAGATCACTGTTCCAGAGGCAAAGGATTCGGTTGATCTTTCGCGAAAGTATATTCTCCCTCTTCTTAATAGAATGGAGAATGATGGAGTTATTAAAAGGCTGGGCGATTTTAGAATAAAGGTGTAGCATAATGTTTATTGGAATTGATGTGGGCAATACCAGCACAATGCTGGGTATTTATAAGAGCGATTCAGTTGTGCCTGAGAAAATTTTCAGATACCGCACTGTGAAGAAGGGTGATTTTTCAGTTCTGGGACGGGAAATTGATTTATGCATTGAAGAGTTTTCTCTTTTGAAAAAAAAGAATATATGCGGCTTTGCATTTTCCAGTGTTGTTCCCGAAATAAACAGCGCTTACCATGAAGTAGCAGAGATGCTTTATGATGTTAAAGCCCTGGAAATAGGGCATACTTCCCGCTTCTCAATAAAGATAGATTATAAGGCTATAGGTCAGCTTGGCATTGACAGAATAGTGGATGCTGAAGCTGCTTTTAAAGAATACGGCGGCGGTTTAATTATTATAGATATAGGAACAGCTGTAACCTATGATGTTGTGGACAGGGAAGGGGTTTTTAGAGGTGGGCTTATTGGCCCAGGAATAGGCATTACAATAAAGGCCCTTGCTTCTGCAGCATCCAATTTGCCGGAAATTGTTTTTGAAAAACCTGATATGCTTATAGCAAAGGATACAGTTAATGCAGTAAAGTCAGGGTTTTATTATGGCTGGATATCAATGATCGATGGTATTATTGAAAGGATACAGGAATCCTGTGGTGGTGGATACAGAGTTATTTTTACAGGAGGCTTTGCGGAAAATATTACAGGGAGCCTGAAAGCGGATGTTATTTATGATCCTGTTTTAACAATGAAGGGTATAAAATATATTTTTGATATAAATCAGGACATAGGTTAGAGCAATAATTTTAATAGAGTGTGAGTACTATGGGCAAGCCTTATATGGATTTTAAATTTCTTGGTATTAATTCATTTCTTACTATTCTTGAAAATTCTAAAAATGAATACAGAGTTTTTGAGGACGACTATTCCTCTCTTTACAGGGATTATAAAGATCTTCTTAATGAAAATGATACAATCATTTCAGGAATCCTTTCTCAGGAGGGGGAGCATCTTTTTTTTACTGAGATAGGGCTTAAAATAACAAAGAGCTATATGTCATACTTTGTGTTTATCTTTGATCACCATCCTGTAATAGATGACATTGTATTCATTTTTCAGGAGCTTGAAGATATAATAAACAGCAGCCTTGATGGAATCGATATCTCTGCCATAGCTGAATCCATGAAAAATAAAAAGTCAGGAGATCAGTCTATAAATTAGTTGCCCCTGTAATGGGAAAGAATCGCATTTACCAGCCCCTCTATTGTGTACTCCTCTGCTTCAATATGCGGGGGATGCCCTAACTCTTTCAGGGTTTTGCCTGTTACAGGCCCTATGCTTGCAATAATAGCATTTGTTTTGCTGATTACTGAAAAAAAGTTTTTAGCAGTAGATGAGCTTGTAAATGTAATTATATCAGCGGTTTCAACTGCATCAATTATTTTCTGGTCAACTGATTCAGGCAGCACAGAGGAGTATATGTGGACTCTGTTTACATCTGCACCTGAGTCTTTAAGTCCTTTGGAAAGTGTTTCCCTTGCATCAGAGGCGCATGGCAACAGAATTTTTGTTCCTTTAAGTTCTTCTTTGCGCATTTCATCAAGGAGAGATTCAGCTACAAATTTTTGAGGAACAAGATCTGCTCTCAGGCCGTATTTATGCAGCTCATCAGCAGAGGCTTTACCTATTGCTGCAATTTTTATATCCCCTAAGGATCTGGCATCTTTTTTTAAGCTGAATAGCTCTTCAAAAAAGATGGAGATTGCGTTTTGTGAAGTAAATACAATCCAGTTGTAGGCGCTTAAATTTTCCAGGGCTTCATGTAGTTGGGACATGTCATTGTTGTGTTTTATGCTTATAACAGGAAATTCAATTGCTTTGGCTCCAAGTATTGTGAGCATTTTTGACAGCTTTGACGCCTGCTCCCTTGTACGTGTAACAACAATTTTTTTCCCAAACAGGGGCTGATTGTCAAACCATTTGAGTTTATCCCGTAATGTAACAACTCCGCCCATTATGATTATGGCTGGTGGTTTAAGCTTTGCCTTTTCCACCTCTGCTGCAATGAGCGAAAGAGGGGCAGTAACTACCCTTTGTTCAGGCCTTGTTCCCCAGGAAATTATCCCAACAGGCGTTTCAGGGTCGAAGTTTTTTTCTTCAATGAGTTTTTTGCTTATATGCTCCAGGTTTTTCATTCCCATGAGAAAGACAAAGGTTTT
>CAZYPA010000117.1:0-5354 GCA_964649175.1 uncultured Leptospirales bacterium
TTTTGAAAAAAAAGTTTATAATAATATTGTTTTTTATTCTTTTTATTTCAGGCCTGCCTATAAAGGGATGGTCTTCCGGAATTTTTAGTACAGGCATAGGAATAGGAGTTTCTGGAGATACAGGCGGGCTTGACAGTACAATGGCTTATATAAATTCTGAAATGCGCAAGTTCCAGATATTAAATCCCGGCATTGAAGTTTCTGAAATTGACAACCTCTATTCACCTGTTTTTGGATTGAATTTTTCCTATATTTATAATTACGCAATATTTAAAGCAGGGATGGAGTATTCAGGAAACTTTTTTTTATCAAGAAAAGGTTCTCTGGGAAGTAATGATATAAAAATATCCTATGAAAGATTTACCATACCTGTTTCCCTGGGAATTGTTCTTCCTTTTGATGTAAAAAACAGATTTTACTTTGCAGGAGGAGTTAACTATAGCTATGCCAATCTGCAAATAAAGCAGTCCAATCCTGATCCTGCATGGATATTGTCTGATAAAAAATATACCTTTGCAGATGATCTTATGGGCTTGCATGTTAAAGCCGGTGCTGAAGTAATTGTTCATAAAAATTATTCTCTGGTTATTGAAGCAACAAAATTTTTTGGATTTAAAAAGACTGTAAAAAGCGAGGAGAATGATAATGAGTTTTTTCTCAGACTTGATTCATTTCAGATTACAGCAGGGATTAATTATTCAGTGAATATGTAAGTGTGGAACATGTGTTTAATCATATAATTTTATTTTTAGCAGGTACAGCCTGTGGCAGTTTTTTTTATACACTTGCTTTAAGGTATGCTTCTGGTGAAATATCGGAGAATCCTCTTAAGGCTCTTTTGGGCAGATCTCTATGCCCTTGCTGCAAAACACAGATAGGTGTTCTTTATCTTGTTCCTTTGCTGGGATATTTTTTATCAAAAGGTCGATGTCTTAATTGTGGATGCAGAATAAGTCCTCTTTATCCTCTATGGGAAATGATATATGGCGCCCTGGCTCTTGCTGTTTTTAATTTTTTTGGATTTGGTTTATTCCCTCTGTCAATTTTTGTTCTTTGCTCTATAAGTATTTGTATTGCAATTGTTGATTTTCATACTTTTATTATTCCGGACAGCCTTGTTTTAGTTTTTTTTATTGTTTCTTTATATCCTGTTTTTTTACAGGGGCAATGGTTAAACAATGTTGCAGGCCTGGCATTTCTTTCTGTTTTTTTTCTTCTGGTAATGCTTATTTTCCCGGGTGCATTTGGAGGAGGGGACCTGAAGTTTTTTGCAGCATCCGGTTTCTTTTTTGGTCTTGAGGAATCCATAGTGCTTTTGGAGGTGACTCTTATAACTGGTGCAGTTATAGGCAGCTTATGGGGAATTATGAAAAAAAAGGGGCTTAGGGTAAAAATTCCCTTTGCTCCCTTTATTGCCTGGGGAATAGTAGTTACCATTTTTTTTGGCAGGCATATCCTTTTATGGTACTACACCCTGATCTATTGAAAAAGACTCATTATCCCTTTGCCTTCAGGATTTTCAATAACACCTTTTTCTGTAATAATTGCAGTGATGTTTTTTGCAGGTGTAACATCAAATGAAGGGTTAAGTATTTTTATGCCCTCTGGAGCTATTTGTACATTTTTTATATATGCTACTTCATCAATGCTTCTTTGTTCAATTACTATGTTATCACCGGTTTCAGTTTCCGGATCCAGTGTAGATATGGGAGCAGCAATAAGAAAGGGGATGTTGTGTTCTTTGGCACAAACTGAATGAGTATATGTTCCTATTTTATTTGCCACATCGCCATTTTTTGCAATTCTGTCTGCACCAACAATTATTTTTTTAATTACACCGGTTTTCATAAAATGACCAGCCATGTTGTCAGTAATAAGAGTAACAGGAATATTGTCCTTGTACAATTCCCATGTTGTAAGCCTGGCTCCCTGGAGATATGGCCGTGTTTCACAGGCAAAGACCTCAATTTTTTTACCTTCTTCAATAGCTGATCTTATAACTCCCAGTGCAGTGCCATAACCCCCTGTTGCAAGGGCTCCTGCATTGCAGTGTGTCATTACCACGTCTCCATCTTCAAGAAACCTGCGTCCATTTTCCCCCATTTTTTTGTTTATTATTACATCATCTTCCAGTATTTGTAATGCTTCTTTTTTAAGCGCTTTTTTGAGCTCACCTATATCATCGATTTGGGAAGTAATTTTTTTCATTCTGTTTATAGCCCAGAAAAGGTTTACAGCAGTGGGTCTTGTTGCTGCAAAAATTTCAAAGACCTTGTTCATTTCTTCTCTGAATTCTTCAATATTAGTGGCCTCAGAATGTTTTGCAGCAAGTGCAATGCCCATTCCAGCTGCAATACCGATTGCTGGTGCTCCTCTTGTTACCATTGATGTAATAGCATCAGCAACATCAAGGTAATTGTTGTAGGTGTGGTATTGTTCTTTTAAAGGGAGCAGCCTCTGGTCAAGAATTGATACAGAATCTTCATTCCATTTTATTGTATAATACATCTTTTTATACCTCAGTTATTTCTGTTGATCTTATATTTTTTCATTTTAATTACTCGTCCTGAATCGCTCCAGGAAACTTCATCCATGTGAATTCGTATTATTAAAAGACCTCGCCCGCTGTTTTTAAAGAAATTTTCCGGGTCCCTTGGGTCCGGCAAAGTATGAAAATCAAAACCCTGGCCCTGGTCAGCAATTTCATATGAAACATAATCTGGTGTAAATTCGTATGTGATTTTTACTATTCGCTCATTGTAGGGAGCAATAGTGCGCCTTCTTTCAATTTCTTCATTAAATTTGCCTATACCCCCCTTGTCCCTTAGGGATGAATCTATTTCAAGGTTGCCGTGAAACATGGAGTTTGTAAGGGCTTCTTTTAATGAAAGTGCTATATTTTCAGAAGTAGTATAATTAAAGAGACCGGAAGGAACAAGGTCTTTTGTAAGTTTAAAAGAAATAGTGTTTATAAGCTCACCATCATTAGGTATGGAAAAAACAGATTTTTCATATTTTTTGTATTTGCCGGAGCTCTCAGCAAGTTTCCTTTCGGTTTTTCTTTTCAAGGCAGATCTTACTGAAGCTGTGAGGTAATTGATATCAAAGGGTTTGCGTATGTAATCGCTTGCCCCATATCTCAAAGCTCTTATTGCGTCTTCAACATTTCCATGGCCGCTGATAATCAGTACAGGAGGGGGTTCCTCTATACTGTTTATTCTGCGTAAAAGTTCAATACCATCCATTTTTCTTAGCTTAATGTCTGTGATAATAAGGTCAACAACCGGATCACCATCTTTCATATAGTATATAAGATCTTCAGCCTTTTCAAAGGAGGTAACATTATATCCTATTCTTGAAAGTTTTTTTTGAAGGGTAATTCTAATTACCTCTTCATCATCTACAACCAGGATTCTGGGGGTATGGGTTTCTATCAAATCAGTTTCCTTTTTATATTAATTCTTTTTTCAAGAATTTTTATCATTGTTGCCAAGGATCAGGTGCCCCATTCGATCCCGTTTGGTTTCCAGATAAAATCTGTTATCATCACCTGGCGGAATCTCTATGGGAATTCTGTCTGTTATAGTTAGCCCGTAACCTTCAATGCCTACCATTTTTTTGGGGTTGTTCGTTATAAGTTTAATTTTGCTCAGGCCAAGATCTACCAGTATTTGAGCGCCTATTCCATAGTTTCTCAGGTCAGATGGAAACCCTAATTTTATATTGGCCTCAACTGTATCCATTCCTTCATCCTGAAGATGGTATGCCTTAATTTTATTGCCAAGTCCAATGCCCCTGCCTTCCTGCCTGAGATAGAGGATTACCCCAAAGCCATTTTTTTCTATATAGTTCATTGCACTGTGAAGCTGTGATCCGCAGTCACATCGTCTTGATGCAAAAACATCACCTGTAAGGCATTCAGAGTGCACTCTTACAGGAACTTCTTTATTGCCTTCTATATCGCCTTTTACCATGGCTATATGGGTTTCCTTGCCAACCTCTGTGTCATAGGCAATTATTTTAAAGTTTCCAAAAGCTGTAGGCATGTCAGCTTCAGAAACCCGCTTAATCAGCCGTTCTTTATGTTGTCTGTATTTAATAAGATCTGCAATAGTTGCAATTTTTAATCCATGTTTTGCAGCGAATTTATCAAGGTCAGGCCTGCGTGCCATTGTTCCGTCATCATTAAGTATTTCACAAATTACACCGGCTGGTTTTAGCCCTGCCATGCGAGGGAGGTCAACAGCACCTTCAGTATGCCCGGCCCTTACCAGAACACCCCCTTTTCTGGCTGCAAGGGGGAAAATATGCCCGGGTCTTCTTAAATCATCTGGTACGGTTTCATCGTTAATGAGTACCTGCACAGTTTTTGCCCTGTCATGAGCAGATATGCCTGTTGTTGTCCCCTCTACAGCATCTACGGATATTGTAAAGGCTGTCTGGTATTTGTCAGTATTTTCCTGAACCATAAGTTCAAGGCCAAGCCTTGCAGCCCTGTTTTGAGTCATTGGAACGCAAATAAGTCCTCTTCCATGGGTTGCCATAAAATTTATAACTTCAGGTGTGCAGTATTCAGCTGCTATAATAATATCACCTTCATTTTCCCTATCCTCGTTATCTACAAGGATAATCATTTTGCCATTTCTTATATCTTCAATTACTTCCGGGATAGTGCTTGATTTCATAATTATTCTCCAGTGTATTACTCATTCTGACACAATCATTTAAAGCATTATAATTTCAAATGTTTTTTTAAATTTCAATTTTTACATTAAAAGGTTTATTGATGCTTTTTTATCTGATATTTATCTTACGGAGTTGTTTTTTCAATAATAGCTATTGCTGTGGCATGGGATTTTTCGTGGCTTATGGAAATGTGTAAAATAGTATTTTTTGTATCAGAAAAAATGATTTCCGGATTTGCAACATAGGGTTTTCCTTTTTTATCATTTAAAATTGACAGTTGGGAAAAATCGAAGGATTCTCCCAGGGCTTTAACAATAGCCTCTTTAGCAGCAAAGCGGCCTGCAACAAAATATTCAGGATTGTCTCCCTTCATTGCTTCAATCTCTTTTATGCTTAAAACTTTATTCAGAAATTTTAGGCTGTGATCATCTATAAGTTTTTTGATGCGGGAAATATCAGTAATATCTGTGCCTATTCCTCTTATCATGATGCTTCTTCCAGCATATCCAGAGCAGTTAAAATTTCTTCTATATCCATGCTCTGTATTATACGGCTTCTTAGAGTTGCGGCGTTTTTCATGCTGTGAATATATTTGACAATATGTTTCCTCATAAGTTTTATTCCCCAATCGCCATATTCTTCAATCAGCATAAAAAGATGTTCTTTTA
>CAZYPA010000118.1:0-5098 GCA_964649175.1 uncultured Leptospirales bacterium
TTATTCAGCTTTTTGAAAATGCAGAGGATGCAGTGAATGGCTTTGGTAAAATTTCGATCAAGGTGGAGCCAGTGGAAGTAATTTCCGGGAATTATGTGTCTGTTACAGTTAGTGATACAGGCATGGGGATCCCGGAAGAGCATTTAAAGAAAATATTTCAGCCTTTTTACACAACAAAAGGCAAAAAAGGAACAGGTTTAGGGCTGATGATTATTATGACTATTCTTGATAATCTTGGTGGAACTATTGGTCTTAAAACCAGCCCGGGAGAGGGGACATCCTTTAGAATTTTCCTTCCTCTTGCAGAACAATAAAGGTACGGATAAAGATGAATACAATAAAAGAAGATATAAGGGATTTTCTGGAAAAAGATGGGTTTACAATTATCAATCAGGAGGAAAGTTCAATTGCAACAGTTGTTTCCGTTGAAGGTGAACCTTCTCTAACAGAATATAAAACTACAATTTATAGTGATGATTTTCTTGAACAAGGGGAAATAGGGCGAAAAACACGGCCTCTGGTTTCTGATGTTATGAAGGAGTCCCCTGAAAGCGAGTTTGATGTACCGACAATTATTGAATATCTTAACTGGCATATGCTGGGAATCAACGAGAATATTATAGGAAGAGAGGAGATTGTTACACAGGCCATATATGCCATATTAACCGGAGAGCATATGCTCCTTTTGAGCCGTACAGGTATGGCCAAAACCTATCTGGCTAATTCCATATTTAATGTTTTTGAGGGCGCAAGGATTTTTTCTTCTCAGGCGAGCAAGGATCAAACCCCTGACAACTATTTTGGCCCTTATAATATTGATGAGTTCAGGAAAGGGCGCATCAGGCATAATATAAAAGGTTCTATCATTGAGGCTAATCTTGTTTTTCTTGATGAGTTTTTTGATGCCAGTGATGTTGTTTTGCGTTCTCTTCTTTCTGTACTCAATGAAAGAAAATTTATAAACGGGTCAGAGCAGATCGATGCTGCTGTACATACTGCTATTGCTACTGCCAACTATATGCGTTTAAATGAGGTAACAGAGGCTGTTCTTGACAGGTTTACATATAAGTCTATAATTCCTGAGGATAATAATGTTTACAGCCAGCTCAGGATTGATAAAATATATACAAAGCAGAAAGGGGAGCCATCTGAGCCTGATAAAAAAATATATTTTAATCAGATAATTTTCCTTCACGAGATAATTACAAACAGGCACAAGTCAATAAAGATTGTGGTTCCGGAGTTTGTTTCTTTTATGAAAAATGTTTTTGTAAACAGATTCGTAGGTGAAATGCGTAAACATGACAGTAATTTTTTTATAAGCCCCAGAAAGCAGGCCAAGCTTAATGATTTTCTCAGAGCAGCAGCCCTTATTAAGGGCAGATATACTGTAAATATGGATGATCTCAGGGAGCTATATCTTGCTCTTTGCACATTAAATAGCTATGTGTCATTGAAGAATATGGATAAATCAGAAAAGGATCTTTATATTGATGTTTATCAAAAGACCATGAGCCATTTTAAAGCAAATGGGGCAATTGCCCAGGTTGAATTTTTAATCAATATAAGAAATATTTTTCAGGAGATTAAAGACGATCCTGAAAAAAGAGATACAATTTTAAAGAAAAGCACATTTCTTGAAAGTATTAAAAACCTTCTTAAAACGCTTTTTACAGGCAGAAGGGACACTGAAAATGAAGAGTTTACTATTGATTCTCTTAAAAGGAGTGTTTTTGAGGTTGTTTCTTCAGTAGAAGAGGTTAATGAACTTAAAAATGGAATATTGAAAGATTACCGGGAATTAGTATAGTATGAGGAATAAATGCAATGATTTCTCCTCAGCCTGGTAATGATTTTTTTGAATATTGGGATTCTCTCGGATTTTTCGGAAATATCCAGGTAATTCTTCCTGCGGAGTTTATGCTTCTCTTTGAGATAGCACGGGCTCTTTTCACAGAAAGCGCTTCTGCTGATGCATTAAATGCCATTGAGGAAATATCCAGCGATAATTCTGTTTTTATCCCTGACAGAGAAAAAAGTATAGCCCTTAATCGTGTTGAAAAGCATGTTCCCCTTGGCAATAAAATGGAAATAGAAACCTTTAAAAAGATGACAGATCTTAAAAGGGCTCTACCCAGGGAACTTGCTCATGATGACGGTGTGTTTAATGCCAGATTATTCACCCGTACACTTCTGGTACAGCGATTTTATGAATCTGAAGCAGACACATATAAACCTGTATCAACTATAAAGAACGAGTCCGGCAGGGAGGCAAACAGGTTTGAGCAGATATTTTATATCCTGCTTGATACTTCCAGGTCAATGGATATGCACATGAGGTCTTTTTATTCCAAGTGCATTGTTGCAGAATTTTTAAGAAGGAAGCGTGATTCTGGTGCCAAGCTTTTTTTTCGTACATTTGATTCAGAAGTAGGAAAGATGTACAAGGTGGAAAAACGCGAGGATTTTCCTTTTCTTATAGAGCATGTCCTTCTTTCAACAACAGGCGGAGTAAGCACTAATCTGCAAAAAGCTGTTTTTAGAGCAGTAGATGATATCAATTTTACCAAGGATATGCTGAATTCAGAAATTCTGGTTGTAACAGATGGAATTAGCAAAATCGATTCTGATGAAATGGCTCAAAAACTTGGTAATATAAAACTGCATGTTCTCAAGATTGGAGATGAGGTCCCTGAACCGGATTTTTATGAAATGGAAATAGCCCTGTCTTCGGAGAATATTGACTTTAATCCATCATCCATTAATTTTAATCAGGCAAGGGAATATCTTCTTCAGAATGCTGGTGATAAAAGCGCCATGGCAATGAATTATGAAAAGGTTGTCCGCCTATGGGTGGAGCAGTCTGATAAAATGCTGGGAGATTTGCGCAGAATTTCACGCAAGTTTATTCAGGTAGGGGATCTTAAAAGCGATACTGTTTTTGATATTTCTGAAAAGAATATTGAAAATATTGTTCTTATGATTAAGCAGTTTGAATCTGTGAAAATCAAGAAAATGAATATTGATGAAAAAACAGCAGTATATAGGCAGGTTTTTTTCCTGGGGCAATATGTAAAAATGCTTTTACAGAATAGCGGTAAAAACGATGCTGATCTAAAAGGCTTGCTTCACAAAATTGAATCAATAAAAACCAAGCTTATGGATGACAGGGAGCTTTTTCTTTTTATTGTGAGATCAGGTCAGTATCATGATGATAAAAAGAAGCTTAAGCTGGATCGGAAAGAAGCGCGAAAGATGATGAAAAATATGAAAATGGAGAATAAAAAGCTTACTCTAAAAGAAATGCGTGAGGCTAAGCTTACATTTACATTTGATGGTGCAGATGGAGGTGGAGGGGGGAAGCTTTTTATTTTGCTTTTAATTAAATTTGCCGAATTTTCAAAAAAAATTATTCTATATCCTTTTGGTTTATTTCGTAAAAAAGAGGATAATGAAGATAATGATGAGCAGGAGGATAATGAATTATAACCTCCTGCTTTAGCTGGAATTTTTAGCTGATTTTATTTTTATACCACTTTAATGTTTCAGATAAAATTTTTATATTATCCTTTTTAGGTGCCCAGCCAGTGTCTTCTTTAAGTTTTTGACAATCCAGATACATGTTATTGAGTAGATAATAATTATGTTCCCTGGTGAAAAAATTTACTTTAGAAGGCTTAAACAGAATTGAATATAATCGGGCTTTTAAAGGAGTTATATGTGTAATTGTAAAATCGAGCTTTTCTTTTTCTTTAAGCTTTACTATCTGATCCATTTGTGTAGGCACATTATCTGAGCCTGCATTATAGATCTGCCCTTTGGTTTTACTTTTGCTTTTATAAATATTCAGCAGTGCTTCAGCAGTATCTTCCTGGGATATTAACTGAAAAGATGTGGCACCATTATTTGCAAGATAGACTACGTTGTCATCACCCATAGCTGTTGCCATATAAAAAGTAATGAGTATAGATCGATTGTTTGTATTTGGACCAGCAATAAGAGCTGGGCGAAGTATTGAATATTCTATTCCATTTTTTTTACAAAAGGTTTCGCAAAGCTTTTCCGCTTTCAATTTATCTTTTCCATAGGGGATGCAGGGTTTTTTTGTACCATTTTCTTTAATGGGGAATGATTGCATTTTCCCATATACAGCATAGGTTGACTGAAATATAAATCGTTTTACCTTTGCTTTTCTGGCGCTCATTAGAAGATTAAGGGTTCCCCTAATATTGATTTTCTTCATTTGTCCACGGCCGATTTTTTTATATGTATGTTTGTCAAGGAGATGAATAACAGTATTTGCCTTTTTGCAGGCTTTGTTTAGCTGTTTTAAATTAAAAAGGTCACCCTGAATAAATTCCACGCCCTCTGGTAATTCAGCAGGTTTATAGTAATCGTAGCATCTTACCTTGTTTCCATCTTTTACAAGTTTTTTAACAAGCTCTGCTCCATGGGGGGTATTGGAACCGGTAACGAGTATCATAGAGTCCTCCATAAGTATATCTGTTAGGGTGCATTTAGAATTAGTATGTATATATTAATTTTTTTTATAGATAAGTCAAGAATAATAAAAGTACATTTTGTTCAATATCAGTAACAATCATAAAAAAGATCTTTTATTTGTTAGTAATAAAAGGCTCTATTAATATCTTTTTTCTTAAAGGAGAAAAAAGTATTCCTTCAATTCTTCCATAAATGCTGTCCAGTTCTGTTAAATTATGGAAGTCCTTTTCGCTTCTGTCATCTGATGCTGTCAGGTATTCTGTGTGCTTAAGTTTTTTTTCGAATCCAGATTTTATTTTGCTCTGTTTTACTGAATATTTGAAAAAGCCGTTTAATTCAGAAATAACATCATAGCTGGTAAGGGACATTTTTTTAAGCTCTCTTTCTGAAAAAATAGAAAGTATCAGCTCTGAGTCATCTATAAGAAAACGGCTGTTTTTATATGTTACTTTTTCTCCAGGTGTAGCGATTATCCGTTTAATTGAGAAGTCTGATTGTTCCTGAATTAATACAGGTTCTCCATGGGTATATTTTTTATCAGGAATTTTGCTGACAAGTATAAGGTCATTTTTTTCATAGATTGGTTCAACTGTTT
>CAZYPA010000119.1:0-5037 GCA_964649175.1 uncultured Leptospirales bacterium
AACTGTTGCTGTAATATCCAGGGACAGATCATCTGCAATAACCCTGGCTCCATCCTTTTCCGCCTTGCTTACAAGAGGTTCAGGAAGCATGGCAAATTCGACCTGCCCTGACATGAGCATCTGATACCGTAAAGGTATTCCTTTTACTTCAAGCTTCTGCAGCTTTTCCGGATTAAAATTATTCAACAGGGAAATTTCATCGAGAAAAAATTCTACAACAGTTCCACTCGCTATTGCAATCAGCCCCCCCTTTACAGATTCAAAGCTGCTGGCACTTGAACCAGGTGAAGCAACAAGGCCAAACATCCTGTTTTTACCAGAGCGTGAAGATTCAGTAAAAATTCGTATATCAAGGGGACTTTTTAAAGTAAGCAAAGCTGTAACAGGATCACCAAAAACCCCGTGCAAAGCAGAAGAAAGAAGTGCTGCATCCTTTTCCAGGGCACTGGCAAACATTACAATCTCAATATCAAGACCCTCATCTTTAAAAAGACCCTCTGTTTCAGCCACTATAAGGGGAAGGGAATCAATGGCAGGGAGTATTCCCAGCCTTACCTTGCTTCCTCCTTTTGAACAGGACAGAGGAAAAACAATAAGCAAAACAACAAGAGCTTTAATAAAATAAAATTTCCTATTCATATAACTACATCCATTTTCACGAATTTATTATCCCAAAGATCCGGAATGAACCCAATATATAATTATACAAATATGATAAAAAGCAGAGGTTCATCAACTCTTTTTTTTTAAAAGCAGGTGTGCTGTAAATATAAAAATCATAGTGTCAAAAAACCTATTTTTTCCCGATGTATGAAAAAGAAGAAACTATAGGTTCAATATCTTTGGAGTATGAGTATAAATCAACAGGAAGAGAAACACCATACTTTAAAACATAAACATAGTCCCTGCCCCTGAACAACACCTTCTCACTCCTGTTAAAAAAAACATTGTTGTCCCTGTATTTTTGATAAAAATCATCCCATACCTCAGGTGTAAACACCCGTAAAGAAAAAATAGCGGCAAAATTATCAGGTACATTAAAGGGCTGCCAGTTCCTCGCCCTTGTTGGCAGAGCAAAATGGAGAGTGTCCACCATAAAGCCTGGAGCAATAATATCCTGCTTTTCAAAAACAACATAATTCTTCCAGGTCTCCGGGAATGTTAATGCAAAGCTATGCCTGCTATTTTTATAATTGAGTTTTGCCTTTTCATCATTTTTAGATCCAGCACATGAAAGAAGAAGAATAATAAATAAAAATCCTGCATAAAAAATAATTTTTAATTTCATATAATCCTCAGCAAACCTTTTATTCTGAAAATATTTTCATCATACATGCAGCACAATCAAACTCCACCCTGAATCTATCCCTTCCATTGGTCAAAAAAAATGGCTCATCCCATTTTTTCGCTGCACCCTGAAGTTTACTACACAGGTTCAATTCATATTTAATGCACATTGCAGTAGTCATTACCTGCCTGCCCTTTGTATCGCTGGAAATTTCAAATCCCTTTTCAATCTCCTCAACTCCGTGTCGTTTGTAAAATTTTTCAGCCAGCGCATTTGTCACATTCCAGGTATAGTCAATTTTCTTAAAAGGATAATTCATTGGTTCTTTTTTTATCAGGGCAGATTCAATCCTGTAGTTTTTTTTTCTTTCCTCTAAAAGGTTTTTAACAGCAGATCTTCTTAAATCATTGAGAACCGAAACCTGTATAAAATAATTACTGCCATTTTTAACTACAACCTCTTGGGGAACAAACACTGTTGAGCCTAATCTGCTAATCTGCTTTTTAATTGCATCCTCCCTGTTGCCGGAAAGAGAGACATCCTTGGCAGAGTTAATTTCTGCAAGCCCTGTAAAACCATCCTCATCCTGCAAGAAAACGGCAAAACCATTTTCTGTTTCATAAAAATTTACTGTAACAGAAATTTTCCGTTCTGTTTTGCTGCTGCCAAGAGTTTTTTCAAAAGCACTGTCGTAATTGCGAAAAACATCTGCTCCTGAAAAAATTCCCTTCATGGACTGGGGGAAAATTTTACTCCCCTCAACCCTGTTTACCTTTATTCCTGAAATATCCTTCATCCTGTTATAAAAAAACAGACCATCGCCATTGTTTATCTTTTCCGCTGATTTAACAGAAAAGAAGGAATCGCCAATTTCAGAAACAGTCCCTATTCTCTTTCCCACTGACTTTGGTGAAGTTAAAGTACCAACAGATCCCTTTCTCCCATTGATAAAATATTCCGTATAACTGCGGTTAAATGTTCTTTCAGGATCAGGGGTAAAATCAAAATAAACCCTTCCTGATGAAGCCCTGCCTAGATCTGATCTGCCCTCAAGAAATGAATCAATACTCCTTCTATACAAGGCAGTAATATTTTTTACATAATTTTCATCTTTAAGCCGTCCCTCAATTTTAAAGGAATCAATGCCGGAATCAACAAGCTCCTTAATATGCTTTGCAAGATTCAAATCCTTTAAGGAAAGAGGATGCATATCTTTTAATATAATATTTCCAGATCTGTCATATAGATCAAAAACATTTCTGCATGGCTGTGCACAATCCCCCCTGTTTCCACTGCGTCCTCCTATTGAAGCGCTCATATAGCACTGACCGCTTAAACTAACACAAAGGGCTCCATGAACAAAAAATTCCAGTTCACATTTAACTTCATTTCTTATGTTTCTAATGTTAACAAAAGAAAGCTCCCTTGCAAGTATAATCCGCTTAATCCCCACCATGTCCAGAAACCTGATTCTTTCTATGTCAAAATTATTCATCTGTGTACTTGCATGAATAGGTACTGGTGGAATATCCATTTCAAGAATACCACAATCCTGTATAATAAGGGCATCTATGCCGGATTCATAAAGCTCTTTTATTAATCTGCCTGCTTCTTCAAGCTCATCATCAAAAAGGAGGGTGTTCACAGCAGCATAAACCCTGACGTGATATAGATGTGCATAATCAATAAGCTTTTCAATATCCTTTACGCTGTTACCAGCAGCAGCCCTTGCACCAAATTTTTTTGCACCAATATATACAGCATCAGCGCCCATATTAATAGCAGCTATTCCTGATTCCGGATTTTTAGCAGGAGCAAGCAGTTCAATTTTTTTCATAGATACCTGTAAGGGATTACACTTTTTCCTGTGATTTAAAATAAAAAGCGCAAATGCCTCAGCATAGTTAAAAAGCAAAGGTATTTGCGCCAAATCAAAACCTGATAATTAATAGGATTTACTCTCCTTTAAAAACCGGAGGCCTTTTTTGCATAAAAGCTGTAATCCCCTCTTTAGCATCCTCTGTCCCAAAAAGTCCGGCAAGGGACTCCCTCTCAAGTTTCAGATGCTCATCAGGAGTCATATTGTTTCTTCTGGCAAAAATAGAAAGAATCGCTTTAAAAGCAAGAGGAGGTCTTGCTGCAAGTTTTTCTGCAAGCTCCATTGCATCACCTAAAACATCTCCCTCACTTACCATGTTTACAAGACCCATTTTCAAAGCATCATCAGCCTCAATCTCCTTACCAAGAAGAATATACTCAAGTGCCTTTGTATGGCCTATATACCTTGGAAGCCTCATTGTGCCACCATAGCCTGGCATAATACCCAGGTTGGTCTCAGTTAAGCCTACCCTTGCTCCCCTTTTCATAACTCTCATATGGCATGTCATGGCAAGCTCACATCCCCCGCCAAAAGCATGACCATTCATTGCAGCAATAACAGGTTTTGAAAAGCCTTCAATTCTGTCATAAAGCACCTGCCACTTTCTTAAAAACTCAGCAGGCTCATCCCCGCCAAAACCACCGGCAAGGTCAGCTCCTGAACAGAAAATTCTGTCACCGGAACCTGTAAGAACAACCACTCTGATCTCCTTGTCATTTTCACACTGATCAAATGAGTTTTTAAAACCTTCCCGTACATCCAGACTAAGCTGGTTTGCCTTGGGCCTGTTAATCGTAATAATACCAACAGCTCCTTTTTTTTCAAACAGTACTACGCTCATGGTTCCTCCCTTATATATTTTATTATTATTTAATAACCTTTTTAGGTTAATAAAACATAAGTTATTTTAGCAACGCTTATAGCTTTGAATAAACCTCCTCTAGCTGCTTCACCAGATTATCAAAGTGAGCTATTGCCCTTTTCACAGGTTCAGGTGAACTCATGTCCACACCAGCCTCAAGAAGCTCATCTAAAGGATATTTGCTTCCACCAAGTTTTAGAAAACCAAGATAGGCATCGCGTGCCTTTCCCCCTTCTTTCACAACCTTGTCCGCAAGGGCAATTGCTGCAGAAATCCCGGTAGCATATTTGTACACATAAAATGCTGAATAAAAATGAGGAATTCTCAGACACTCCAAAGAAAGCTCTTCATCAATCACAATTGAATCTCCAAAATAGCTATTAAGAAGATTGTAATATTCTGTTCTCAGCACTTCCAGGGTAAGAGGATTATTGCGCTCCACAAGTTCATGGGTTATTTTTTCAAACTCTGCAAACATTGTTTGCCTGTACATTGTTGCCCGTATATTATCTATTTCTCTGTTAAGAATATAGGCTTTCATGCGGGGATTGTCTTTGTAAAAATCAAGAAGATATCTGCTCAAAAGTGTTTCATTAAAAGTTGAGGCTACCTCAGCTACAAAAATTGTATAATCACTCATTATATAGGGCTGATTTTGTTTTGATAAATAGGAATGCATTGAATGACCAGCTTCATGCATGAGTGTATAAAGGCTGTTTATATTTTTCTCTTCATAGTTCATAAGAATATATGGAGGTGAATCATAACAGCCGGAAGAATAGGCTCCGCTCCTTTTGCCCCTGTTTTCATACCTGTCAACCCAGCCCCCAAGAAGACCCTTTTTCATTATATCAAGGTATTCATTCCCTAAGGGAGCAAGGGCTTTAACACAGGTTTCAACAGCATCCTCATAGGTCATACTGAAGTTAACATCTTTCACTATTGAAACATAGGTATCGTAAAAATGAAGATCATCAAGTCCCAGAGCCTTTTTTCTAAAAGCCAGAT
>CAZYPA010000120.1:0-4954 GCA_964649175.1 uncultured Leptospirales bacterium
TTCAAGGCAAAATAATGAGGTGCTGTTTCACAGGTTACTCTGCCCCCATCCTCCTTTCCTCTTTTTATAAGGGAAACTGATCCTGCAGATGAAACATGACATACATGAAGCTTACCCTGAGTAAGCCTTGTAAGGAGAATATCCCTTGCTATCATAACCTCTTCAGCTTCCTTTGGTATGCCCTTAAGGCCAAGCTTTAATGAATTAAGCCCTTCATTCATTATCCCGTCATCAGCCAAATCAAGATCCTCAGAGTGAGCCAATATGGGAACATTGAACATCCTTGAATACTCCAGTGCTCTCCTCATAACCAGCGAGCTCATAACAGGTCTGCCATCATCTGAAAAAGCTACAGCACCCCCCTTTATAAGCTCACCCATCTCTGACATATCCTCGCCCTTTCCGCCTTTGGTAATTGTTGCAACAGGAAAAACATTTATAGGGCCCTTTTCTGCTTCCATTTTAGTAAATCTGACAAGCGCCTGGCTATCTATAACAGGCTGAGTATTAGGCATGGTGCAGACTGATGTGTAGCCGCCCTTTGCAGCAACCATTGAACCGCCAATAATAGTTTCAACATCCTCTCTGCCAGGCTCCCTGAAATGAACGTGCATATCAATGAGCCCCGGAAGAACCAGACATCCCTTTGCATCAATTACTGTTTCATCTTTCGAAGGAATTATGTCCTTTCCTATATCTTTTATTTTATCACCACTAATAAGAATATCCAGCATCTCATCTGTATTTGAACCTGGATCAATTACTCTGCCATTTTTAATTATTATATTCATACCTATACATTTCCTTCTGCTTCTTCCTGTAATTGAGTACCCCCTGCAAGGAGATAAAAAATTGCCATTCTTACTGCAACCCCATTAGTTACCTGCTCATTGATTATTGAATTGGGGCCATCTACAACAGCATCATCTATTTCCACACCCCTGTTAACAGGACCTGGGTGCATAACATTTATATCAGGTTTACATTTATTAAAACGCTTCTCTGTTAATGAGTAAAGCAGATGATATTCCCTTATGGATGGGAAAAGCCACCCCTTCTGCCTCTCCCTTTGAATTCTCAACATGTTTACTACATCAAGTTTCGGCAATAATTCGTCAAAATTGTAGGTAATATCAATCCCATAATGTTTAAACTCATCAGGCACAAGTGTTGAAGGACCGCACACTGACACCTTTGCTCCAAGCTTTGTAAAGGCTAAAATATCAGATCTGGCTACCCTTGAATGCTTTATATCACCCACTATGCCAACATGAAGCCCCTTTACTGAACCCCTCTTCTCAATTATGGAAAAAACATCAAGAAGCCCCTGTGTAGGGTGTGAGTGATATCCATCTCCCCCATTAACAACAGAGGCTCTTATATTTTTAGCTAAAAAATGCGGTGCAAGAGCAGCCGCATGTCTTATTACAATATAATCAGCATTCATAGCCTCAAGGGTTCTGGCTGTATCAATAAGGGATTCCCCTTTTGCAACACTGGAATTTGTAATAGGAACATGTATTACATTGGCAGAAAGCATTTTTGCAGCATTTTCAAAGCTTAGCCTTGTTCGGGTTGAAGGCTCGTAAAAAAGGCTGTACACTGTTTTACCCCTGAGTACAGGCACACTTTTAATATCCCTGGTAAAAACATCTTTAAAATACTTTGCTGTTTCACAAATTAGAAGAATTTCATCAGAAGAGAGAGTTTTTATATCGAGTAAATCTTTTCTATTAAGAGCGTTCATAGGAATATTACACCAGACCTGTTAGTTAAAAGTCAATTTCTTTTATATCTCACAAATACTTTTATCCTTAAAAATTCAATTGTTTTTCAATCTTTTTTTAATCTTTTATTTAATTCCTGTTCCAAAATTCTATTGATTTTTCACATTAAAAATTCTTTACAATACAAGGCATTTTTATAGATTGCAGTATTAATATCAGGGTTAATTCTTTAACTTTTGTTTAAAATTAAATACTCTTATATCTATCCTCGCCGCCTGTGGCGGCTAGGGTATAAAAAATATAATTATTGCAGTATTAAAATACACATAAATTCAGTAAAATTTAACAGGATAACCGGTTATTGCCATGCTTATAGACACACATGCACATTTTGACCTCATACTTGAAGATAAAACAGTAAACGAAGCTGAACTTTTAAAAAATCTTAAATACAGCAATATAGAATATGCAGTGCAAATATCAATCGACACCGCAGGTCTTGAATGGTCACGCAAATTCGCTGAAAAAAACTTTGACTATGGAATACTTTATACAGCAGGCATACACCCATCATCCCCTGCAAATGAAAGCAATCTTAAAGAACTGGAAAGCTTTGTTCAAAAAGTAAAAAAATCATCTCTGTCTCATCTCCTTGCAGGAATTGGAGAATGCGGCCTCGATTATTACAGATTAAGGCAGCCCAAGGACATGCAAATAAAATCATTTGAAAGGCAGATTAATTTGGCAAAAAAACATTCTATTCCTCTTATTATACATTTGCGCGATGCAATGGAAGAGGGACTTGAAATTTTAAAAAGAAATAAGGTTTCATCAGGAATAATGCACTGCTTTTCAGGCGGGGCAGATGATGCCAGAAGAGCATTAGACCTGGGATTGATGATCTCCTTTGCAGGAAATGTTACATATAAAAACGCCACTCTCTTACAGGAGGCTGCCAGGTTTGTACCTGAGGACCTGCTGCTCCTGGAAACTGATGCACCTTTTCTTTCACCTGTGCCTTTACGCGGGAAACCAAACAGATCTGACAATATAAAGCACACATATAAATTCGTTTCCAAATTGCGGAATGTGACATCTTCCAGGCTTGAAGAAACTATTTCTGAAAATTTTAAAAGACTGATAAAAAAATGACCCGCTTAAAAAATGACATAATAATTACCACACTGAACATAGAAGACCTTCACCAGATATACAAATTAGGCAATGATGAACCTGCTTTTAAAAACTCCCCTACTCCCTGGAACATTGACAATATCTCCTCTGTAATTGCCTCAAATACATTTATAGCTTTTACAGCTAAAAGGAAAAATAAAATTCTGGGGTTTATTATTGGTGATATAAAAGATAGAGATGCAGTAATTCTATGGTTTATGGTTATACCCCATATGCGGAACAAGGGCATAGGGAGCATCTTAATTGATTCTTTTTTAGAAAAAGCAGATTCAAATGGAATAAATAACATTTTTATTCGTCTTTTAAAAAATAACCTTGATACAATAAATTTCCTCTGTAAAAAAGGACTTAAAGTAAATAACACCTTTGTTGAACTTAAATATGACAGACTGACAATTTAAAAGATACATGGAGAAATCATTGAAAAAAAATAAATCACAGGACCCCTCACAGCTTGTTTCCCAAAGCGGAAAAAAGATAAAGCCCTCAGGTATAAGGGAATTTTTTGACATTGTATATTCCATGCCTGACTGTATATCCCTTGGTGTTGGTGAACCTGATTTTGTAACACCATGGAGAATTTCTGACTCAGGAATTTTTTCAATTAAAGATGGATACACACACTATACTTCCAACAGAGGAGTTCCTGAACTTGTAAGAATGATTGCAGAATATCTGAATATAAAATACAATTTAGACTATAATCCTGAAAATGAAATAATAGTAACAATGGGTGTAAGCCAGGCATTAGATCTTACTCTGCGCAGTATAATTGATCCTGGAGATGAAATAATAGTAATAGAGCCCTGTTACGTATCCTATGGAGCTAATATAAGCATGCTCAATGGTGTACCTGTGATTGTGCCTACCCTTTTTAGGGATGGATTTAAAATTGATCCTGACAGACTTAAAAAAGCAATCACAGCAAAGACAAAGGCAATTCTTATGAACTATCCTTCAAATCCTACAGGTCTCACCTTTCCTGAGGAGCTTTTAAAAGAGGTGGCGCAGATTGCCATAAAAAACAATATCCTGATAATATCTGATGAAATATATTCTGCAATTACCTATGACAAGCCTCACTTCTCAATCGCATCTCTTCCTGAAATGAAGGAACGAACTATTGTCCTGAATGGATTTTCCAAATCCCATGCAATGACAGGCTGGAGACTGGGATATGCTGCAGGGCCAAAATACATAATGGATATAATGCTTAAAATTCATCAATACACAGGTTTATGTGCTCCTTCAATTTCCCAGTATGCAGCAATAGAAGCTCTGCAAAGCGGAGACCAGGAGGTTGAGAAAATGGTATCTGAATACACACGAAGAAGAAACTATATTTCCAAAACATTTAACGATATGGGCCTTCCATGCCTTACACCTGAAGGTGCGTTTTATGCCTTCCCTGATATATCAGGTACAGGCATGTCCTCCAGGGATTTTGCCATTAACCTCATCAACGAACAAAAGGTTGCTGTTGTTCCAGGCGGAGCCTTTGGTGAATCAGGCATAAACCATATACGCTGTTCCTTTGCAACATCAATGGGAAATATAAAAACAGCCCTGGAAAGAATTAAAATTTTTCTAAATAATAAATAATGCTCAAATAATGAAATGCCCTTACTGATAGATGGATTTAACCTTATTTATAAATTTCCCGAACTTGAGGAGATGATGTATTACAGCCAGCTTGATAATGCCCGTCAGGGACTCCTTGAGAAAATGAAGGAATATCAAAAAATAAAAAAATCTGTAATTCGCATAGTTTTTGATGGCACAAAAGGGGCTGCAGGAACAACCACCAGTGAAAAATCAGGATCTATAGATGTTTACTATTCCCTTAACTACTCTGCTGATTACCTTATTAAACAATTCATTAAAAAAGATATTAATCCCAAAATGACTACAGTAATTACCTCTGACAAGGATATACTTTTTTACGTTAACAGGTTTGGGGCAAAAACCATGCAAAGTGAAAAATTCGCTGATCATGTAAACAAAACTATCAAAGAATATGAAGATGAACTTGA
>CAZYPA010000121.1:0-1471 GCA_964649175.1 uncultured Leptospirales bacterium
GAGAAACCTGCAATATCATATTCATCATCAGGAACCACACCAGGATGCTCTGCTGTTTCTCCACCAACAAGGGAACAGCTGCTCATTATGCACCCTTCGGCTATTCCTTTTACAACATCAACCAGAACATCTTCTTTTAAACGCCCGCATGAAATGTAATCAAGAAAAAAAAGAGGTTTTGCCCCGCTTGTAATTATATCATTTACACACATTGCAACAGCATCAATTCCTATTGTATCATGCTTATTCATTTGCTGAGCTATCCTGAGCTTTGTGCCAACACCATCTGTTCCTGACACAAGAACAGGCTCATCCATCCCGGAAAAATCTGGAGAAAAAAGTGCACCAAATCCGCCAATATCTGTTATAACACCCGGTGTAAAGGTACTTCGGACAAAGGGGGCTATTTTTTTTACAAACCTGTTTCCACCTTCAACATCAACACCTGAATCTTTATATGTAAGGGACATTTTCATACCTCATTATATTAGTCAGTAAAAGGTAATATTCCAGACCTTATTGTAAACAATATTTTGATATTTTACAATATACATTTTAGAATCTCCCATTCTCTTTAACCATATCTGTATAATTTCATTGACATGCACAGGTACAGAAAAGTAATAATAAGTATAAATTTATTTTAATCAGGATGATTCTATCAAATGGACTGGAAAAAGCTTCAAAACGGCTCAGACATCAGAGGTGTTGCAATTGCCAAAGATAATGAAAAGGTTAATCTTACAGCTGAAACAGCATATATTCTGGGAGCTGTTTTTGTCACATGGCTTTCAATAAAATTTGAAATTTCTACTGATTCCATTAAAATTGCACTTGGTACAGATTCCCGCATAACAGGCGATGACTTAAAAAAAGGCTTTATAGCAGGTATTGTTTCAAAAGGAGCATCTGCCTTTGACTGCGGCATGGCTTCAACACCTGCCATGTTCATGAGCACTGTTATTGAAGAATTCTCATGTCATGGAGCAGTGATGATAACTGCAAGCCATCTGCCCTTTAACAGAAATGGATTTAAGTTTTTTACACGCAATGGAAGCCTTGATTCAAAAGATATAGGTGAGCTTTTAACTAAAGCCGGCCAGGAAAAGTTCCCCTTAACAATACCTGATATTATACCACATACAATTCCTCTTATGGAAAAATACTGTTCAATATTTATTAACAATATCAGAAAAGGAATAAACAGGGCAGATAACTATGACAAACCCCTTTCAGGCATGAAAATAGTTGTAGATGCAGGAAATGGTGCAGGCGGATTTTTTGCCTGTGATATACTTAAACCCCTTGGCGCTGATGTTGAAGGAAGTGTTTTTCTTGAGCCTGACGGGATGTTCCCTAATCATGAGCCAAACCCTGAAAACAGCAAAGCAATGGCATCTATTCAAAAAGCAGTTATAAACAGCAATGCTGACCTTGGTATTATTTTTGATACTGATGTGGACAGATCAGC
>CAZYPA010000121.1:1571-4902 GCA_964649175.1 uncultured Leptospirales bacterium
AAATAAGCTCATTGATTTTTTCAAAAAATATAACAACATAAGCTATGATAAACTATTGGAATATATTTCCATATAAGAGGTAATTCTATATGAAATATTTAATTATAGGCTCCGGCGGACGGGAACATGCCCTGTCATGGAGGCTGTTAAATGATGGAAGTGCAAAAGAAGTTTATGTTGCACCAGGAAACGGCGGAATTGAAAAAGAATTCAGGGTTAATATACCGATTGATGATTTTCCTGCAATTGCCTCATTTTGCAGAGACAAAAAAATTGACATGGTCATTGTAGGTCCTGAAGTTCCCCTTGTAAATGGAATTGTTGATTATCTCCAGAAAGAAAATATCCGCGTTTTTGGGCCAAAAAAAGATGCAGCACAGATAGAAGGGAGCAAACTTTTTGCAAAAAGGATTATGGAAACCTGTAATGTGCCAACAGCAAAACATTGGGATTTTACAGGGAAAAAAGCTATTACGGATTTCATTAAAAAAGCAGATAAATTTCCCCTTGTTATAAAACTTGATGGCCTTGCAGCTGGTAAAGGTGTGGCAATACCGGAAAGCGTTGATGAAGCATTGGAGTTCATCAATCAAAATGTGACTGATCTATCCAGAGTATTTGTAGAAGAGTTTCTCCATGGTGAAGAGGCCTCTATACTTGGGATTTCTGATGGGATAAACATTGTTCCACTTATTGCAGCACAGGATCATAAAAGAATTTTTGATGGAGATAAGGGCCCCAATACTGGCGGAATGGGAGCATACGCTCCTGCACCAGTCGTTACACCTGCTATAATGGAGTACACAAAAAACAAAATTCTTCAACCTGTTGTTGATGGAATGAGAAAAGAAGGAATCCCTTTTAAGGGAGTGCTCTATGCGGGCCTTATGATAAATGGCAATGAAATAAAGGTACTTGAATTTAATGCCAGGTTTGGAGATCCGGAAACACAGGTGATTCTTCCACTTCTTAAAGGCAAGCTTGGGGATATTCTTAATGCATCAATAGATGGCACTCTTGACAAAATTTCTGTAAAGTTCAAATCAGGCAATACAATAACAGTTGTTATGTCAGCATCCGGATATCCGGGTGATTATCCAAAAGGTGATGAAATTACAGGCATTGACGAAGTTTCAGAAAAAGTGCAGATCTTCCATGCAGGAACTGTAAAAAGAGAAGCTTCCCTTTACACAAATGGCGGGCGTGTGCTTAATGTTACTGCATCAGGAGATACAATAGAAGAGGCCAGAAATAATGTTTATTCTGAAATCGAAAAAATTAAATTCAAAGGTTCATTTTACAGAAAAGATATAGCTTACAGAGCATTGTAGTTATAAATAAACTATTAAACGCAGAGGCTACCAGCTTATGATAAAGCTGGTTTTTCTTTAAGAATCCAGTGCTCAAGAATAATTACACATAAAACACCCATTACAAAGCCATTGCCAATAATAGGCCTTAACATGCCCGGAAATCCTGAAATAACCGAATCCGGAAGGAAAGATATAATAACAGCAAGAAGTAGAGGAAACCCAAGAATAACCCCTTCATTAAACTTCACCTTTTCTTCTTTTTCTGTAATCATCATAATTCCTGCAGAGAACTGAGAACCCATAAGATAAAGAAGTACAATGCCAACAACAGGTGCTGGCAAATCACTTACAAAAGCAACAGCAAAGGGCAATGCAGAAAAAACAAGAAATGCAAAGCCTGCAGGAACTACTGTGAACCTTGAAGCACACCCTGTAGAGGCTATTACTCCTGGGCTAAGAGAAAAATTTACCGGTCCTACAACACCAAGAATACCGGAAAGAGAATTAGCAAGGCCTGTAACTCCCATGCCCCTTGCTGTCCGTTTTTCCATATCATCTGCCCCTGGAATGGAACGTAAAGATTGTATAGAGCCAATATCATTAATTGCCAAAGCCAGAAAACAAAAGAAAAATGCCAGCATTACCCCGCCGTCAATAGCAAAGGAGATGGATAACCTGTTAAATGGTGATGCAGGTAAAAAACTGAAGCCTTCATAAACCCCTGAATATCCTGCAAACCTGAAAAAAACAGTTGCAACAACAATACCCCCAATTACCACAACTGATTTCCACAACCCTATTAATACGCTGTTAAGCTTATACATTAGTAAAGAAAAAACAAGCACAGCAGCAAGCAGGGAAGGTGCTGAAAGTGGCCCAGTAAATATAAGCTTTAAAATTACAGGCAATAATGTAAAAGCAATAAGCAGCAGTATTACAGAAACAACCCTGAGTGTAAAAAACTTCTGTATGTATGAAAAAAGGCCAGTAAAAGAAATTAGTGCAAGAAGAAGACCGCCTGCGAAAATTGATGTATAAACTGCATCTGTTCCACTGCTAGAAGATGCAACAATGCCTATTAGAAGCACAGATGAAGGTCCGGATATAATAGGCAGCTTATGACCAAACAAAGGCTGAATAATCATCAACAGACCTGTAATAAAAAAAAGACGCTGCATATATAATATCTGTAGAGCAGGTTCAGAATATGTCATTTCAGCTAAAACTTTTCCAATGATCACCACAGCCGGAATTGTAACAGCAAACCATTGTAAAGCATACAAAAAAGTATCCCTAAGTTTAGGCCTGGAATCAAGGCCTATTTTTAATTCCATATTTCAAATGCCATCCTTAATTATTCAGATCTTCTTCATCTTCTATATTCTCAACTACCATAGCCAGCACTTTTCTTATTTGTTCGTATTCAAAGCCACGGCCTTTGAGAAATCCGGCTGTTTTCATGTAACTGTTTTTTTTATCTTTAACAGCATTATATTTTTTATAAGCAATAAGAAATAGCGCCTCTTCATCTACCTCATAAGCATTACACTCTTCCATTGCTGCATCAATAATATTGCCATCAATTCCCTTTAGGAACAAATCTCTTTTAATGATTCTACTCCCATATTTTTTCATGGCCATTCTGTTTTTAATAAAAGAGAGAGCAAAATCATAATCATTAACATAGCCCTTTTCCTGAAGCAGGGTAATAGCTGTTTCAATATGCTCATCTTTGAATAGTTTTTTCTTCAGGTATATTCTCAATTCATGGGCTGATCTGCTCCGTAAAGCCAAATGCGCCAGGGCCTTTTGCATACATGCAAACTTTAAAGATTCATCATAAATTTTCAGATAAATCTCACCTTCCAGCAACAACCCTGAACAAAGAGAATAATCAGAAACAACCGAATATGGGAGCTTCCAGGATTCTCCATTGTCCAAATCAAGCTTAACAGAATGTTCACCATATATTATTTTCTGAATAACTACCATAGCTGCTCCATAAAACTATTGAAACT
>CAZYPA010000122.1:0-4893 GCA_964649175.1 uncultured Leptospirales bacterium
AAACAGGTATGCCTGTCCATCTTGACACAACAGCTGCTATTTCCTGATCTGTCACCTCCTCCTTTAAAAGGGTTTGCCCGGTGTCTGTGTCAGCTGCTTTTTCTTTAAGCTCCTGCAGCTCCTTTTCAAGTTCAACAATTTTTCCATATCGGATTTCAGCAACCCTGTTAAGGTTTCCTTCACGTTCTGCCATCTGCTCTTCGATTTTATATTGCTCTATAGCTTCTTTAATGTTGCTGATTTTTTTTATTACTTCTTTTTCTTTTTGCCACTGGCCCACAAGAGAGTTTTTCTTTTCATTCAGATCAGCCAGCTCCTTCATTATCTTGTCAAGCCTCTCAATTGAGGCTTTATCCTTTTCCTTTTTAAGGGCTTCAGTTTCTATCATGAGCTGGCGTATGCGCCTTTCTATTTCATCAATCTCAGTGGGCATTGAATCTATTTCCATCTTTATAAGGGAAGCTGCCTCATCAATAAGGTCAACAGCCTTGTCAGGAAGAAATCTGTTTGTTATGTATCGATCTGACAGTATGGCAGCAGAAACACAGGCTGAGTCAGAAATCCTTACTCCGTGGTGTACTTCATATTTTTCCTTGAGTCCGCGTAAAATAGCTATTGTATCTTCAACAGAGGGTTCATCTGTAAATACAGGCTGGAATCTGCGCTCCAGAGCCTTGTCCTTTTCAATGTATTTCTGGTATTCGCTTAAAGTAGTTGCCCCAATTGTGCGCATTTCTCCCCTTGCAAGGGCCGGTTTAAGCATGTTGGAAGCGTCCATTGAGCCTTCGGAAGCACCAGTTCCAATAAGGGTGTGGAGTTCGTCAACAAAGAGTATAATTTCTCCTGCAGATTCCTCAACCTCCTGTATAACAGCCTTGAGTCGCTCCTCAAATTCACCGCGGAATTTGGCTCCTGCAATAAGCGCACCCATATCAAGTTCAACGAGCCTTTTATTTTTAAGGCTTTCAGGAACATCTCCTGTAACTATTCTCTGAGCCAGGCCTTCAATTATTGCTGTTTTACCTACTCCCGGTTCACCAATAAGTACAGGGTTGTTTTTTGTACGTCTGGTAAGCACCTGCATAACACGGCGTATTTCTTCGTCTCTTCCTATTACAGGGTCAAGTTTATTCATCCTGGCATAATCAGTGAGATTGCGGCTGTATTTTCCCAGGGCATCGTATTTTTCTTCCGCATTTTCACTGTCTGCGCTTTTCCCGCCTCGAATATCCATGAGTATGCGCAGTATTGTTTCCTTGTTAAATCCGTAGGAGTTGAGTATATGTTTTGCCCTTGCACTGTCACTTTCTGAAAGTGCAAGAATCATGTGCTCTGTGCTAAGGTACTGGTCACCCAGCTTTACTGCCTTGTTCCAGGATTCGTTTAAAACTGTACGAAGCTTCTGGGACATGGCTCCGCCGCCAGGGCCTGCTCCTGTTTGTCTGGGCATTTTTTGTATGCAGTCATCAAGCTCTGATTTAATTTGTGCAAGAGGCGCTCCAAGCTTTTGTGCCATGGAAACAAATATGCTCCCGTCCTGCTCTATAATGCCTTTAAGCAGATGCTCAGGAAGTATTTCATAGCTGTTATTTTCAGTGGCAATATTTTGCGCACTATTGATAGCGTCCTGAGCTTTCAATGTTAATCGATCCATTCTCATAAGAAAAAGTCTCCTTGAATGTATAGTCTTTTGGGGGATTTTGTATATAAGGATCAGTTTAAATATAATACATATATAAATACTTTGTGTCAATTTTTTAATAATAGTTACATGCGGATCAACATAGGAAGTTATTTCCTATGTATAATAAAGGTATTTTTATATAATTCTTATGAAGATGTTCTGGTCTATGTCCAGATAAGGCTGGTTTATACCAACTTGCGAGTCGTAAATATGGGAGCTTTTTTACATTGAAAAAAACACTAAAAATGCATAAAGTTTAACCAGTATAAAAAATATTTTAAAACGCGATTATTAGATTTAATATTAAATAAAAGGTTTTGAATAATCCTTTAAGGAAGATTGAAAGTTTGATTGATTTTTAACCTTTTTTCAAGTTTAGTTTTTTAGACGCAATAATTCGTTTTATCGCCTATAAGAAACATAAGACGTAATAATTTGGGTAAAGAGTAGTTATGTGACATAGCCAGCCCAACTTAACAGAGTGCCCTCCGTCTGTGGCGGGCAAAGAAAAAGAGTTGAAATATACGGGTAGTTTAAATAAAAACACAATTGTGATATTGTAATTTAAAAGGAGTATAATTGATGAATTTTCCAGAAGACTTCATAAATAAAATTATTTGTGGAGACTGTTTAAACATAATGAAACAAATTCCTGACAATAGCGTTGATCTTGTTGTAACTTCACCACCTTACAACCTGAAAAACTCTACAGGTAATGGAATGAAAGATGGTAGAGGTGGTAAATGGGCTAACGCTGCTCTTGTGAATGGTTATAGTCATCATGATGATAATATGCCACATGAAGAATATGCAAAGTGGCAGAAAGAATGTTTAACAGAAATGTTTCGTCTAATTAAAGATGATGGTGCCATTTTTTATAATCACAAATGGAGAGTTCAAGCTGGTCTTTTACAAGACAGACAGGATATTGTAAATGGATTTCCTATACGTCAAATAATTATATGGCGTAGAAAGGGTGGTATTAATTTTAATCCTGGATATTTTTTACCAACTTATGAAGTGATATATTTAATTACAAAACCAAAATTCAAATTGGCACCTAAAGCTAATGCTCATGGTGATGTTTGGGAATTTACACAAGAAATGAAAAATGATCATCCGGCACCATTTCCTATTGCGTTAATTGAAAGAATTATTTCCTCAACAAATGCTCATTTAGTCTTAGACCCTTTTTCTGGTAGCGGAACTACAGCGGTTGTTGCATCAAAATTAAAAAGAAATTATATTGGTATTGATATTTCTCCAGAATATTGCGAATTATCTGAAAAAAGAATTCAACAACACAAAGACGGTACTGAGTACATTGATTTCAGTGAACCAACACTTTTCTCGGGGTGCCAATGAAGCTTTATACTAAAGATTCTTTAATCAACGAACTGATCAAAATTTCTAAAAGCGGTTGGATCGAAAATGCTCGAGATGGGAACCATGGTGGTATCGGAAACACTCTTGAAGACCTTCTTGGAATTGAAGAAAACAATTTACCAATACCGAATGCAGCAGAATGGGAGTTGAAATCACAAAGATTAAATACAACTTCGTTAACAACATTATTCCATATTGAACCTTCTCCGAGAGCAATAAAATTTGTTCCTCAAGTATTACTTCCTAAATATGGCTGGGAACATCAAGAAGCTGGTAACAAATATCCAAATAGTGAAATGAGCTTTCGACAAACTATTCATGGTCTCTCTCCGAGTGATAAAGGTTTTATGGTAAAGATTGATCGAAATAATCAAAAAGTATTAATTTCATTCGATGCTTCAAAAGTAGATAATAGACATAGTGCATGGTTGAATTCAGTAAAGAAGCGTGTTGGGTTAGATGAACTTGAGCCTCAACCGTATTGGGGGTTTGACGATCTTGCAAGCAAAGCAGGGACGAAACTGCTCAATTGCTTTTATGTTCAAGCAGAAGTAAAAAAAGAGAATGGTAAAGAATTTTACAAGTACTCAAAAGTTATGATGTTACAAAAATTTGATTTTAATGGATTTTTAGAACAAATAGAAAAAGGCAATATCTTGGTTGATTTTGATGCAAGAACTGGGCATAATCATGGTACTAAATTTCGAATGAAACAAAATTGTTTACCATTTTTATATAATAAGACAAAAATTATTATTTAATAACCACCTTCGCCATCCGTGGCTACGGTGGACTTTTTCCATTTAGGCTGGCTACGGCACATAACAAAGGCTATAACTCTGCGCCGGAGTACCTCACTTGGGCTTCGCCACATCGCGGAAAAAGCACCGCGACGTCGTGTAAGCAAACCGCTATATGACATTGAGCAAAAAAATAAGACAGGGCGTCCTGCCCTGTTTTTTAATAGAATTTTCCTGCTTGACACCCTATTGAATAGGGGTTATGTTTGTATCATGAAAGTTGAATTTGTGAATTTGTGAATTTTGACGTTTTCAATAAAATCTGGGATGACCTTGGATTAACAGATGATGATTTAAAAGATCTCCAGGAATATTTAATAATCAATTCTGGAAATGGTTCTGTAATACGGGGTACTGGTGGTGTAAGAAAAATCAGATGGGCTTTAAAAAATAAAGGTAAAAGTGGTGGCATACGAGTACTGTATATAGACTTTGTCGCATACGAAAAAATATATCTTTTGATGGTTTATCCTAAAAATCTAAAAGATAATATTAGTGATAGAGAAAAGAAGATTATTAAACAGCTTGTTACAGAGCTTAAATATGAATTAAGGAGAAAAAATCATGAAAAAAAATTATAAAGATTTAACTATTGGTGAAAGTATAATCAGTTCATTGGAAGAAGCAATAAAATATGAAAAAGGTAAAAAGATTAAAGGGCTGAAATCTCATACAATAAATATTGCCCCTATTCCGGATTATAGAGGAAAAGAAATAAGGGAAATAAGAAATGAATTAGGTTTAACACAATCAGTTTTTGCACATGTTTTAGGTGTTTCTAAAAAAACTGTAGAAGCATGGGAATCAGGAAAGAACCAGCCTGCAGGTCCAGCTCAAAGGATGCTTTCTCTACTTGAGAAAGATAAGTCTTTTTTAAAAAAGTATAAATTAGTAGGGTAAAAATTTTATTGTCTGTTTCGTCATCCTTGATTCAACAGGAATAAATTTTATGCGAGTTGTTCAACGTTTGGAAATGGAAGATGGTTTTCCTACCCCAATGGAAAGTAGAATTCCCAGGGTAAT
>CAZYPA010000123.1:0-4742 GCA_964649175.1 uncultured Leptospirales bacterium
AAAATTAAGGGGATTTTTAAAAGCAATGGGCATGAGCCTTTTTTATACAGGATTATCCTTTCAGGAGGGGCAAAGGGTTTAAGGGACATACATGGCAACTATATGAAAAATGATCTTGTTTTTGAGTTTAGGGAGGACTGCTTATGAAAAGGCTTTTTATATTCTCTTTGCTTTTTATTTTTTTTAATCTGGCCTGTTTTGAGGATTTTGATCAGCCCCGGGTTACATGGGTTTATCCTGAGCATAAAAGCATTGATGTTTCTCCTGATTCGCCTGTAATAGTTGAATTTTCTGCAGGCATGGATAGTGTTAAAACAGTGAATGAGTTTTCTTTGAGTACACCATCAGGAAAAATTGACGGCATCTTCACATGGGAAGATAATTACAGGAGACTCATTTTTACACCAAGGGAGCAGTTAGTCTTAAATGAATCCTACACTATTCGCATAACAGAAGGGGCAGAGGATATAAAAGGAAATGATTTGAAGGATGAATTTGTTTCAGTCTTTTACATAAATGGTGATATGAAAATGCCCTTTGTGGAATCCTTTTCTCCTGGTGTTAATTCCATTGGTAATTCTCCGGGTTGTGAGGTGGTAATTGAGTTTTCTGAGCCTGTGGATATTAACACTGTGTATAGTGGTATATCAATTTCACCATCTGTTCAGGGATATTTTGTGCCTGAGGCTGGAGCGCGCATTATACGCTATGTGCCTGTTTATGGATTTACCTATGGTGTTACCTATACTGTGAATGTAGACAGAACAGTGCTCGACCTTGCTGGAAATAAGCTTCGCAAAGAATTGACTTTTAATTTTACAGTGGGGGATGATTTTGAAAGCCCTTCGCTTTTCTTATATCAGGATTGTGATATTCCCCTTTACCTGGATGAGAATTTTATTGTTTCAGGTGCTGAAAAGAACAGGGACTTTGTTATTGATTTTTCTGAAATTGTAAAGACTGCGGATATTTCAAAAGGAATCAGCATTGCCCCATCTGCTGGTTTTTTTGTATCAACATCAACTATTCCGGGTGATCCTGATTTTACCAGGGGAATAATTCATTTTACAGAGGATTTAATAAGCGGGGAAATCTATACCCTGTCTATCAGTTCAATTATTACGGATCTTCAGGGTAATGCCCTTGATAGGGATTACAGGTTCAGGTTCAGGGTAGATGGGCCTGGCTCAGTTTCTCCGGAGGTTGAGGCAATAGGAGAGATTGGAGGAGTTAACTGGTCTCAAAATGAAATTCCTTTTTTAGCAATAGAGTCTTTGAAGTTCAGCAATACAATAAGGGTCGATTTTTCCAGGCCTATTGATCCTGTAACACTTAACCTTTCTGTTGAAAGAATTTTGGGTAGCAGCTCAGGGTATTCTTCACCCGGTGCTGTTTCTATTGATTGGAGTTCTGATTTCAAGCAGCTTACATTTAAACTGTGTAATGTAATGCACGGCAGCACCTATAGAATAAAAATCAAAGGAGGAAGCAATGGCCTGAAAGATCAGAATGGAAATTTCATAAAAGAGGATTTTGTTCAGATGATTCAGTTTTGAAAAAAATTCGGTTATACATATAAAAGCAGAAATCTTGTTTGTAAATAATTTATATAGGTAAGAAGGTACATTTTTTTATCATAAAAGAGAAAGTTCTCTGCTTCAGGAAAATAAAATGAAGCAGAGAACATGATTTATGTTTACAGAAAATTCACGATCTTCTGTATTCAGTTACTTTCCTGCGCGATCTATTTCTCTTAAAGCCTTACGATCCATTTTGCCGATTGAAGTTTTAGGAATATCATCGGTAAATTGTACAAACTCAGGGCATTTATATGCTGCCAGCCTTTCCTTGCAGTAAGCCTTAACTTCTTTTTCAGAGAGTGTTTCATTCTCTTTTAAAACAATATAGGCTTTAACAGTTTCACCCGCCATCTCATGCGGCACGCCAATTGTACAGGCATCTCTTACTTTGGGATGAGTATATAGAACCTCGTCAATATCCCTTGGATAAACATTAAAGCCGCTGCGGATTATCATGTCTTTTTTTCTGTCAACAATGTAAATATAGCCTTCATCGTCCATGTACCCTACATCTCCGGTAAGAAGATAGCCATCACTGGTAAAGACATTGTCTGTTTCTTCTTTATTGTTCCAGTACTCCTTCATTATCTGAGGTCCTTTAGCAACAATTTCACCCGGTTCACCCAGCGGCATCTCTTTGGAGCTGTCATCAACATCCACGATTTTAATAATAGTGTTGGGAATGGGTAATCCAACGCTTCCTACCTTTGATCTGTTAACAGGGTTAATGGTGATAATATTTGTTGTTTCCGAGCTGCCGTACCCTTCCATAACTGCTGCACCGGAAAGGTCCTTCAGCTGTTTAATAGACTCAACAGGGAGAGGAGCTGACCCACAGAAGAATCCCTTGATATTTTTGAGCTTGGAGCTTCCGATTTCAGGATGATGGATCATGTCATTTATAAGCCTGGGTATGGCGCACCATACAGTGGGCTCATGCTTATTGATATTTTCAAGTACAAGATTAACATCAGGTTGAGGGACAAGAATAATTGAACCGCCGCCAAGCAATGTCATATTAACATTGGTATTCCATCCGTATACATGGAAAAGCGGAATAACACATAAATTTTTCATTTCAGAAATATCAATAGCAGCAGCAAGCCACAGGCCATGCTGACGGCACATGGAGAGAATATTCCTGTTGGAAAGACAGCATCCCTTGGAAACTCCTGTAGTCCCGCCGGTATATTGAAGCATGGCAATATCATCAGCATGAATACTTACAGAAGGTTCTTCATCCCGGCCGCTTTGTATAAGTTCATTAAAATCAAAGCAGTTATCTCCCAGTTCTGGTTTTGGGGCACCCGCGGGAGTAGCAACAATAACTTTTTTCAGGGTACAATCTTTATCCTTTTGCAGAGCAAAAGCTTTTTCAGCAAAAAGAGAAAGAACGATACAAATTTCAGCAGAGCAGTCATTGATCTGCTGTTTCAGTTCAGGGAGAGTATAAAGCGGATTAAGCCCCACATTAATAGTTCCTGCTTTATATCCTGCCTGAATGGCAATAACATGTTGGGGAATATTGGGGAAAAGAAAAACGACTCTGTCTCCTTTAACAGCACCCAGGGAATCGGAAATAGCATTAGCCAGTTTACGCGCCATACTGTTAACAACTGCATATGAAAGTTCCATATCTCTGAAATAGAGATAGGTTTTATTCGGATATTTTTCAGCATGTTTTCTAAACCAGTCCCTGACAGCATCATCAGGAACTTCGACTTCGTGTGGCATAGTTTCATCATAAAATTTAAGCCAGAATTTAGATTCATATATAGACATATAAATCCTCCTTGTAAAAAATAATTAAAAATTTTATTAGCAGATATTGCAGTAGAGGAAAATGTCAAGAGCAAAAAAATGCCGAATATGCTTTATTCTGGTAGAAGTTGGAACTTTTACAGGAGCCCAAACAATGCTTTTAACATTCATACTTGCAAAGCGTTATCCGGAATTCGGGATAAGGCTTCATGAAGAAATAAATGATTCAGTTTTGAAAATTTTAATCATACATCTGAGAAATTTCTACCAGGATAGAATGTACTGCATCCATGTTCCCTTCGCATATACGTCTCATCCAGAAGGACCATTCTGTAAAGCAGTTATAAAAGTAGTCATAATTTTCATTGGCGTCCATTCCCAGTTTCAGGAATATCAACTCTGAAAGATCGTAGGCAGAGAAGCCATAAGCACTTTTTATGAAATCGCTAAAATCTTCGTCTGATGGAGTTTTGCCTCTTATCATATCTGCCCTGCTGCTTGCTTCCAGCATTTTTTCCCTGTAATTTTCTATTTTAGTCAGCTTGCTATGTATTTCTAAAAGACAGTCAACTTTTTTCTTTAACCCGTTGTGAATGTAGTCCTGTTTGTCTATAACTGTTTTAATAAATGGTTTGCCATAGTTAAAAAGGCGTTTTAAATTTTCCGGATTCCGATCAATGCGGTAAATAGCATAGGCAAGGAGCCTGTCAGCCTGGTTCTGGCTGTTTTGATTTTCGTAATAGCCCTGATGGCGTTCGCTTTTATCAACAAATTCAGGAAGGGCATTGTAAATGAACCAAAAGTAGTTTGATGTAACATTTGTGCCAAATTGTGATTTGTTGTGAGTAACATGTTTTGCAAGGTATCTGCCCATGAGCTGAAGATTCTTCTCTGTTAAAGATTTTAAGTCACTGGTGTCAAGGAGTGACTTGAGTACAATTTCCTGATTCGCAGGCAGGTCAATATAGCTTGTTGTTACAGCCTGGTTCGGGCTATTGGTGTTTTTCCCCCACAAGCTGTTTATGCTGAAGTGGGGTATAAGTGTAGTAATGAAAAATATTGCTGGAATTAAAAGGTTTTGAATTTTTTTCATCTGCATCTGATTGTCCCTTTTTTTATTGTTACTTATATTAATGTTATTTTTATGTGTGTCAATTTTATTAAATAGCAGAAAACATTTTTTAAAGATTTTTTCAGGGCAGATGATTATGAAAAATACTTTAGCTACTCTAAATTTGTTTTATTAAGCAATATTTTTGTTGCTTTTTTTGTTGTATGTCTATATATTTATGGTATAAGAAAGAAAATTCTATATGGAAACATCTGTTTTAAAGACAAAGAAGGATTTTTTCATAAAAAAAGAAGTTATCTGGATTTTTTTTATTGACATTGTTAGTTGTA
>CAZYPA010000124.1:0-4706 GCA_964649175.1 uncultured Leptospirales bacterium
ATATTCATCAAAACTATAGGCATTTTTTATTAACGACATAAGCTCATGCCCGTTGAGCTTGAACTGCACGATTTCATTTCCGAATGGATCCATGGAATAGATATCCATAACACTCACAGCACCTTTTGAAAGTCGGTCAATGCGGACTCCTCCTGGATTGATGAGTGAAATATCGGTTCCCGTTGAGGCACGAAGCGCATCTACCATCAAATAACCGATTTGTTCATAGTTTGTGAAATCATCCGATGCTTCCGCTATACGAACGCGCATGTCGGGATTTTTGTTGAACTCATCCACTTTTGCCCGAAGATCTGCCCGCTCACTTCCTTCATTGCCTATTGTAAGCAGTTTCATTGATTTAGATACTTTACCTGTAGCATCTACAGAGAGTTTCAACAAAGTGGCATATTTCAGTTTTCGTTCTGCCTGGGTTATGAGGATACCGTTGTGAAGCTGCTCTTTTTCGACTTTTGTGTGTGAATGTCCGCCAATGATAACATCCACCGACCCTTTTGGCAACAGATTTGCTAATTTAACATCATTTTCAAAACCATAGTGAGTGAGATAGATCAGCACATCTGCACTGTCTTTCAATTGCAGAGATTTTTTTGCCGTTTCAACCGGATCTAAAAATTTGAAACCTTTAACATTTTCTGGATGCGTATCAGGTATGCCCGTTGCATTAATATCCAATACAGAAGCAAAAGCAACTCTGACACCATTTGCTGTGGTGATGATTTTATACGGTTTTATCGGATGTTTCGCAATGTTTGCCACCTCGACATTCCCGCAGATATAATCAAATTCTGACTTTTCCAAAATATTGGCAAACCCGTCAGATTTAGTGTCAAATTCATGATTCCCCACAGCAGAGAGATCAAATTTCAGCATATTCATCAGCTCGATGATAGGCATTCCCTTTTCTGGATACTGATCATTGATCGGATTGCCGGTTTGACTGTCTCCTGCGGAGATTAGCAGTAAATCGGGATAAATAGCACGAAGACCGTCAACTATATAACCGAATCTCGGAAAATTATCGATGGCAGCGTGCATATCATTTACAGCCAGGATAGTGACTGTTCCGGTCTGTTGTGGTCGCAGATCGGTGGTTTTTTGTGTCGTGCCGCAAGATGTAAGCAGTACCACTGCAATAAAAATACTGAGGTGATTAAATATAAACTTTTTCATTGTTTTACCTTTTGTTTATTGTTGTTGATTATTATTTGATATCCTTCCGATAATCTGCCATCAGAAGCAATCGTGTTGCCATACCTGTCTTTTGCTTCCGGCAAATTTTTCGGAACAGACTTTTTGTGCTGTATATAATAGCTGCGTAAAGCATCTGCTACTCTGGCACCGCTGAATATTGTTATTTCTGTTTTGTTGACAATTACTTTCATACCTATCAAGGAAATTCCTCTTCCCCCAGAGCTCAATTCCCCCGACACAAGATATCATATCAGAAATAAACTCAAGAACAAAATGCCCTGCCCCTACAAAAAAGAGCTCTATTGGAGGTTCTTTTAAATTAGGCAGCGCAAAAAAACTCAGAATTTTCCAGCCCTGGAATAAATCCAAAAATAATAAAAAATTGTTCTTGCTCCTATCCTACATAGATTATATTTTTTATTAATAAAAAAACTAACCCCATTAAAAAATATCAGGAAATAGCAGGATGACAAAATTAATAGCATGGATTGTTTCTTTCAGATTAAGGACTCTTCCTCTATCTGTCTCTCCGGTAATTTTAGGAAGCTTTCTTGCAAAAGCTTTTGGGCAATTCAATTTTCTGATATTTTTATTATGTATTCTCACAACACTTTTTCTTCAGATACTCTCCAACCTTGCCAATGATTATGGGGATATGAAAAGCGGTGCAGATAATGATACGCGAATAGGCCCAGCAAGGGCTTTGCAAAATGGTGAAATATCAATGCCGGAAATGAAAAGGATGATTTATGTTTTCGCCTTCCTTGCTTCTGTTTCAGGTCTTGCCCTTGTTTATTATGGAACAAGGTTTTTAAACTTCACGATATTTTTAATTTTTATAATTATTGGTATTTCAGCAATTGCAGCTGCTGTGAAATATACTGTAGGGAATAAGCCCTATGGTTACAGGGCAATGGGTGATATTTTTGTGCTTATTTTTTTTGGCCCTGTTGCAACAATGGGTTCATTTTTTCTTCACAGCGGTTTTGTCAGATGGGATATTATGCTCCCTGCTCTTACTACCGGCCTTATGAGTGTTGCTGTGCTTAATCTTAACAATATGCGCGATATGGAAAATGATAACAGGAGCGGCAAGCTTACTCTTGCAGGAATTCTTGGCAGAAAAAAATCCAAAGTATATCATGCACTTGTTTTGATCTTTGCAATTATATCAAGTTTAACCTATACATATCTCAATTATTCAGGGATTCTTCATCTCATCTATATAGTTGTTTTTATACCGCTTATATTTAATATAAAGGCTGTTTTTCAAAACAGCATCCCTTCAAAGCTCGATATAGAACTAAAAAAAGTTGCTTTAACAGCACTTGCATATTCAGTAATTTTTACAGTGCCATATTTTTTTTATTAATAATTAATAATAAAATAGAACATTATAGGCTGCATTTATAAAATTATCGTATAATAAATTTGAGGTGCACTATGCTTAATTCCCTGGTTGACACAAGAGATTTAAAATTTGTTTTATTTGAAGTACTTAAAATTCAAAACCTTGCCCAATACAAAGATTTCTCTGATTATGACATGGAAAGTATTGAAGCACTAATTGACCTTGTTGAAAAAATTTCTGTTAATGAATTTCAAAAGACATTTGAAGCCGCAGATCGTGAAGCCTGCACATGGGATCCTGTTACAAAAAAAGTTACAGCACCTCAATCTCTCAAACCAGCACTTGATACTTATTATGAGTCAGGGCTCATGTCTCTGCTTATGCTTGAATCAGCTGATGGCAGTCAGCTCCCACCCAGATCAGCTGGTGCTGCTTCCCTTGAATACATATGTGCTGCTGCACCTAACCTTATGATGTATACAATTCTTTCAGCAGGAGTAATAAATCTTATTAAAGAATTTGGTACAGAGGAACAGCAAAAACTTTATCTCCCCGGACTTATTTCAGGCCAATGGGGCGGAACCATGTGTCTTACTGAAGCTGATGCAGGCTCTGATGTGGGTAATCTGAAAGCTAAGGCAGTAAGGCAAAATGATGGCACTTATCTCATTACCGGACAGAAAATTTTTATTTCAAGCGGTGACAATGATCTTTATTCAAACATGATACACCCTGTGCTTGCAAGAATTGAGGGTGATCCTGCCGGAACAAAGGGAATATCGATATTTCTTGTTCCCAAGTATTTAATAAAAGAAGATGGAACAAATGGCGAATTTAATGATGTTGTTTGTGCAGGTATTGAACATAAGCTGGGTATAAAAGGATCTGCCACCTGTACAATGGTTTTTGGTGAAAACAGTAACTGTCGTGGTTACCTGCTGGGAAGCGAAAGAAAAGGGATGAAAATAATGTTTCAGATGATGAATACCATAAGGCTTGGCACAGCTTTACAGGCTCAGGGAACATCCTCTGCTGCATACCTGAATGCTGTAACCTATGCAAAAAATCGCATACAGGGCAGCCACGTACTTAATGCAATGAACCCTGAAGCACCTAAAACTGAAATAATAAATCACCCTGATGTATCCAGAATGCTTTTATGGATGAAATCCTATGTGGATGCCCAGCGCATAATGATTAGCTATAATTATTTCAATCAGGATCTTGCAAAAGTTCTTGATGGTGAAGAAAGAGAAAATGCTGAATCAATAATAGAACTCCTTGTTCCTCTATGCAAGGCGGGGTGCAGCGATACTTCAATTCTTATTACATCAGAGGCAATGCAGGTTTTTGGCGGTTATGGATTTTGCATGGACTACCCTGTTGAGCAGTTTTACAGGAATTGCCGTATCCTTTCTATATTTGAAGGTGCAAACGGGATTCAGGCAATTGATCTTGTTATGCGGAAAATACTCCTTAACAGGGATCAAAAGGGTTATAAAACATGGAAAGGTGTTGTTGAAAAAAGCCTTGATAAAGCGCAGGATATAGTTGCTGATAAATATATTAACCATGTTCGTGATGGGATTGAAAATCTTGATATGGTAATCAATAAAATGAAAAAGAGAATGCAGGAAGGAAGAATACTTGAAATTTTCACCCATGCGACACCTTTTTTAAGAGGATTTTATATTCTTGTACTTGCCTGGTGTCATATCTGGAGTATGACAGAGGCAATACCATGCCTGGAAAAAATTCAGAAAAAAAATGCAGGTATGGACATAAAATCACTTTGTTCATCTGATTCTGAATCAGCCTTTTATGCTGGGAGAATACAATCAGGTAAATTTTTTATTGAGTCCCAGCTCCCCCTGTTTTTTGCTATTACAGAATCAATAATGAGTGCAGAGTCAGCAGCCCTGTCAATATTGCCGGATATGTTTACAGGAGCTTTGAAAGAATAGGAAATAAATTATGGATGAAGAAAGATTTCAAAAGCAGATCGATTTTATACTGGAAACTGATAAATTAAAAAAAATTTTTCGTAGAACATATTTAGCTGATGGGTCCAGGTATGAAAACGATGCGGAACATTCCTGGCACCTTGCCTTAATGACCATACTCCTTTCTGAATACAGCAATA